>JAAFHY010000033.1:19419-33077 GCA_013298505.1 Cytophagales bacterium | reverse complement strand
CCTAAGCAGTTATTCGAGTGTAAAAATTTAGAAGAACTAGAACTGGTGAACACTTCTGTTTCAAAAATCCAGCGGAAGCTAGACCGCCTGCCCAAGCTAAAAGTAATTTACATTTATAACAATCAGCCTTCAAAGTTGCTTAAGCTAAAAAGAAATACCACCGTTAGGAGGTTGATCATCCGGGGTGATAGACCTCAAAAATTACCCAACGATTATTCTGCCTTTAAGGCTTTGCAAATTTTAGATTTAGCAGAGAACGCGCTGAACTCATTTCCAACTGGGACCAGCAAAAATAAAAACCTAAAAGAGTTGATTTTAAGTACGAATGGAATCAGTTTAGAAAATGAAAAATTAAAATTTCATCGCTCACTTGAAAAACTTGACTTAGGCAAGAATCAAATACGAGTTGTTCCAGAAACGATTCAGCGGTTTCCGAACCTGAAGACAGTAAAGTTTAATCATAATCAAATATCGAAAGTAGACGCTGCCATTTCGCGATTACAATCACTTGAGCAAGTGTCGTTTTACACCAACCAGCTTGCAACGATACCTAGCGGGTTATATGCCTTGAAAAATCTCAAAGAAATAGACCTTTACTACAACAAAATTGAACGCGTTGATTCGGCCATTGCGAATTGGAATAACCTCGAAATACTTTATCTAGCATTCAATAAAATTTACTCGTTACCTCAAAACTGGAGCACCTTAAGCAATCTGCAAGAATTGTATTTACACAACAATCGACTGAGTTTTATTCCTGCTAGCGTTTCCAGTTTATCGAACCTTAGAACACTCCGAATCAATAATAATTTGATTACCGAATTACCGTCTTCACTTTCCCATCTAAAATCACTGGAATACTTGGATGTCTCCAATAACGAATTGCATGAGTTACCACTAACCAAATTTAACTCTACAAAATTGAAAATCTTAAGCCTGGTGGCCAATCCGTGGGATGCCGAAACCAAAAAGGATTTAGTGTTGCTCACCAAAAGCCTTCGCGAAAAAGGTGTTACTGTTCACCTTAACTCATTTGATGAGAGTATCGATTGAGTAAATCCTTATGGGTTAAATTAATATCAGAAGTTAAAGTTTTTCTTTAAGTAGCAATTTCATGTGGCAATCGAGGTAAGGTTTAAAGCAAATCTCGCTTAAATGCCGCCTCCTCATTCCTTTTCTCGAAATAAACACGCAGGGCTTACTTACATTCTTTTCGGTAAAACAACAAAAAGACCAGCCCAGTTGACGCAATTATATTTGTATCAGCAAAAAAATAATAACCGATGAAGAAACTTATCCTGTTTATAGTAATGGCTGTCTTCTTAGCATCATGCTCGTTTGAAACGTACCATTGCCATTCGTATGGGCAAACAAACAATCACACCAAGCATGGTGTAAAATCGCAAGCGAAGTACGCCAAGCGAAGAATTTAAGTAGCCATTACCCCGTCAATCATCTCCAGTTTGCGGTCGGTGGTTTGGGCAAACTCTTGATTGTGGGTAACGATTACGAAAGTTTGGTTAAACTGATCCCTTAACTTAAAAAATAACTGGTGTAATTCGCTGGCATTCTTGGAATCTAAGTTTCCACTCGGTTCATCTGCCAGCACGAGCAATGGCGAGTTAATCAACGATCTAGCTACGGCAATGCGCTGCTGCTCACCTCCCGAAAGTTCAGAAGGTTTATGACTAGCTCTTTCAGCAAGCCCTAGTAGTTTCAGCAACTCTTTTGCCCTTTCCTTTAGTTCTCGCTCTGGCTTTTTTGCAATGAACCCAGGTATCATTACATTTTCAATGGCCGTAAACTCTGGCAATAAATTGTGGAACTGAAACACAAACCCAACATGCGCATTTCTAAATGCAGCCATTGCCTGAGGCGACTTATCAAAAACATTTTGCCCGTTTACTTCTAGCTTGCCAGAATCAGGCCTATCGAGTGTTCCTAATATATGCAGTAGCGTGCTTTTCCCTGCGCCAGAGGCTCCCACAATAGAGATTACCTCACCTTGCTTAATTTCTATATCCACTCCTTTCAAAACACGTAGGTTGCCATACGACTTTTGCAATCCGATTCCTTTTAGCATGAGTTATTTTAATTCTTGAATTAAAGGTTTAAAAAAAGTAGCTTGCTACCAAAATATATTTCTATGAATATTCATGAGTACCAAGCCAAAGATATCTTAAAAAAGTTTGGAGTTGCCGTGCAGCGTGGCATCGTAGCCGATACACCCGATAAAGCGGTAGCCGCAGCCAAGGAAATCCAGACGGAAACAGGGTCCAAGTGGTTTGTGGTAAAATCACAGATTCATGCTGGTGGTAGAGGAAAAGGTACTGTGCAGGAGACAGGCTCGAAGGGTGTGGTGCTAGCTAAAAGCGTAGACGAGGTTTTCGAGAAATCGAAAGCTATTTTAGGAGGCACTTTGGTAACCATTCAAACCGGGCCTGCTGGAAAGAAAGTGAACAAAGTATTGATTGCCGAAGACGTGTATTATCCGGGAGCCAGTGAGCCCAAAGAGTATTACATGAGTATTTTGTTAGATCGCTCTACCAGCAAGCCAGTAATTATGGCCTCTACCGAAGGGGGTATGAATATTGAAGAAGTGGCGGCCACCCATCCTGAAAAAATTGTAAAAGAATGGATTGATCCTGCCATCGGTCTACAACCATTTCAAGCTCGAAAGATCGCTTTTTCTCTCGGATTAGAAGGTAACGCCTTTAAAGAGATGGTGAAGTTTGTTAACTCACTTTACAATGCCTATATGGGGCTCGATGCCTCGATGTTCGAGATAAATCCTGTGCTGAAAACATCAGATAGCAAGATATTGGCAGTAGATGGAAAAGTAAATCTTGATGATAACGCACTCTATCGCCATAAAGACCTTGAAGAGCTAAGAGATATTACTGAGGAAGACCCATTGGAAGTTGAGGCTGGAAAATCAGGGCTTAATTATGTGAAGCTAGACGGTAATGTTGGTTGTATGGTGAATGGAGCAGGACTAGCCATGGCAACGATGGACATCATTAAAATATCTGGTGGTGAGCCTGCCAATTTCTTGGATGTGGGTGGTGGCGCTAATGCTGAAACTGTGGAAGCCGGATTTAGGATAATCTTAAAAGACCCCAATGTAAAGGCTATTTTGATCAACATATTTGGTGGCATTGTACGATGCGACAGGGTGGCATCGGGCGTTGTTGAGGCTTATAAGAAAGTGGGCAATATACCTGTGCCAATAATTGTACGCTTGCAAGGAACCAATGCTGAAGAGGGAGCTAAAATCATAAAGGAATCTGGGTTAAAAGTGTTTTCAGCTATATTATTAAAAGAGGCAGCACAAAAAATCAAAGAGGTACTAGCGTAAACCGCTGGTTTCCTTATTGATACAAAATGCATAAATTGCGGTTTATTGAAATGAAAAAGCTTATCCCAATAGTTATTCTTTGTAGCCTATTCACAACGAGTGGGCATTCGCAAAGTTTCTATGCTATGCGCAGGGAACGATCCATCATAATAACGGGCGGTTTAGGTACTTCTACCTATTTTGGCGATTTATCAAATCCTAAGAAATTGGTAAGTGCTGAGCCTTCCATTAACGTGGGTTTGCAATATTATGTCACCCGAAGAATTGCAGTTAGAACCGAGTTGACATGGTTTACCATATCAGGTGATGATAAAGATGCAGATGAAAAAGGAAGAAGAGTACGTAACCTATCATTTTCATCTAGCAATTTAGAGTTGAATGCTGTGGGGATCATCAATCTTTATTCTAATGGCAACCGATTTTACAGAAGACCAACTTTCAACGTGTACGCATTTGGGGGTTTTGGGCTTCTATACATCAATCCCAAGACAAAATACAATGGTGAATGGGTAGCTTTACAGCCTTTAAAAACCGAAGGAGTAGACTATAGCCTCATTCAACCAGTAATCCCATATGGAATTGGTTTCAGGCTAAAAGTAACACCACTGATTAACTTTACTTTTGAAGGAGGTTGGCGTAAAACATTTACCGACTACTTAGATGATGTGAGCACCGTATATCCTGCTACCATACCTTTCTTATCAGATAGAGGTCAAGAAATAGGTAATCCAGCTAAACCAGGTGGCATTCGGGGAAATCCAAAGTTTGAAGACGCTTACATGTTGGTAAACGCCAAAATTGAATACTATCTACCATGGCAGATTAACAGAAGAGGAAACGGACTTATTGCTACCAAAAAGAGGAATCCTTATTCACGCTATACTAAAAAAGGAAGGCTTAAAAGAAGGTAAGATTAGACAGAATGGATTTTTAATCTTTATCTAATACCTCGTATCTCGAATAGCTGCTTTTATATTCTGGAACAAGCTCCTTCATAAGAGCAACCATCTTCAATTCATTCTTATCGTAGACCAAATCATTAAAAAGATCTACGTATTTATTTACCTCATCGTAAGAGTGTTCTTTTACTTGGGCTATCATTATCTTAGAGTGATGGGTTGGAATTGTACTTTCACTCTTGTTGAGCAATTCTTCGTAAAGCTTCTCCCCCTCTCGCAGACCCGTATAAACAATTTCAATATCACGGCCTGGCTCTAATCCCGATAGATGAACCATCTTCTTAGCCAAATCAGCAATTTTAATTGCCTTGCCCATGTCAAAAATAAATATCTCCCCACCTTTTCCCATGGTTCCAGCTTCAAGCACAAGCTGGCAAGCCTCAGGTATGGTCATAAAATACCTAGTCACTTCAGGGTGTGTAACGGTAATTGGGCCCCCGTTTTGAATCTGCTTTTTAAACATCGGTATCACTGATCCGTTTGATCCGAGTACGTTACCAAATCGTGTAGTGACAAAAGCAGTAGAATTGGATGCACTCGATAAATGATTGTTATAAGACTGAACATATATCTCAGCGATCCTTTTTGAGCAGCCCATTACATTGGTGGGATTCACCGCTTTATCGGTAGATACCATCACAAACTTTATGACCCTGTGTAACACTGATAAGTCTGCCAAAATCTTAGTGCCTAGTATGTTGCACAAAATGGCTTCCGATGGGTTGCTCTCCATCATCGGTACGTGCTTGTAAGCCGCAGCATGATATACAATGTGCGGCTTGTGGTATTGGAAAATGGCGCTTAACCGATCCTTATTAGTTATATCAGCGAGGTACAGCGTAATCTTTACAGCACTATTTAGTTCTTTGATCTCACGCTCAATCGAATAAAGCTCAGACTCGGCCTGATCCACCAATATCAAGCTATCGGGATTATACTGAATTACTTGTCTTACTAGTTCGCTGCCTATCGAGCCAGCTGCTCCTGTAATCAGTACTTTTCTACCTCGCAAATCTTCTTTAACGCTTTGCTTGTCTAAGTTAATAGCTTCTCTGCCCAACAAATCTTCAATGTTAACCTCCTTTATTTGGTTGAAACTCAACTCACCTTTCACCCATTTATCTACGGGGGGAATGGTTCGTATCTTAACTTGATTTTTAATACAAATATCGACCAAGTCGTTTTTATCTTCGAGTGAAATATCACGAACAGTAATAACTACCTCATCAACACCTATTTCAACAAAGAGGCGCTCCATCTCTTCTTGCGAGGCTTTATAGATTTTAATGCCATCCAGGACTTTCCCTACTTTATTTTTGTCGTTCTCAAAAAAACCAACTGTTTGTGTCCTCGGTGAAGAGTCAATGACGTGCCGTGTGATAATTCCCGTTTGCCCTGCCCCGTAAATCATCACGCGCGATCTCTTGAAAACAATATTTTTATAGTATGAGAAAAAATATTTTACCAACAATCGGTAATTGAACAATAGTAGTGACGAGGAGAGAAATCCAATGATAATTACCGAATAAGGAATGAGGTTGTTCTTTACATTGTAATAGTAAATCAAGTTAGCAATCGAACACAGCAGTGCATTTAAAAACACCATGGTAACTATCCGAACACCATCTTGCAAACCTGTGTAACGAATGATGCCTTTGTACGAGCTTGTTATTAAGATGGCTATTAAGCCAAACAGAGCAGAAAGAAAAACCCCGCGAACGAAGTTACTCTGAATTAAATCTAGCAGTGAAAAGTTAAAGCGAAGTAAGTAAGCGAGAAAGGTAGAAAAACTAATAATTGACAAATCGAGGAATACGATGACCCACCTCGGCAGTATTTTTATATTTCGTATTGATCGTAGAAACAAGGTTAGCTGGATTTTCTTCTTTTTTGCATCAACTTCTTTGCGCCATAAGCTCCGCCCATACCTAGCAAAATTTCAATGCCTGTAATGGGAACGTCAGGGTCTCCACCCGGATCGCCAGGCTGCGCACTTAAACTGTAAAAGCAACAAAAGGTGAATGCCAAAGCAATGATTTTCTTCATACTACTTAACAATTACTTTGTGCGTTATTGACTTAGAACCAGATGTAATCTTTAAAAAATAAATACCGCTGCTTAATGCACGCACGTCAAACTCTCCTTGCCAAAATTCATTGATTCGATTTAGCTTTAGCTCTTCTATCGTAATGCCTCTCTGGTCAATCAACGTAGTAGTTACTGGTAACTCTTGGCCTTCAACTTTTATTTTCAAAATCTCTCCAACCGGATTGGGATAAATGCTGATTTCTTGTGATCGCTCTTCCAAATCAGTAATAACCAAAGTTATATTCACGGCTCCCGCAAATTCTTCACAGCCTTGTGAACTTACCTTCAAATCATAATCACCTGATTGTTTTACCGCAATGTTCTGATTGGTTTCACCAGACAACGTTTCGTTGTTTAGATACCACTGGTTACCTACAGCAAAATTAGATTTCAACTGACCCGAAACCGAAAAATCAATTTTAGGCTCAGCATATTTTTGAACCTCAACCGTAACCTGTTTGCGAACGATGCTTTCGCAACCTAATTGATTTACGCTTGACACAAAGTAGGAGGTATTATCGGCTATTACAGAAGTAGAAAAAGTTGATCCTTCTGAAATAGGCTCAGTAGAATCAGCACTTGCGTACCATCTATACTTAATTCCGGATTGGGTCGGGGAAGTAATGCTAATAGTTGTTGCATCTTCCCTACAAATTTTATCATACGAAAATGCTAAAGAAGAATTTAATGGGCCTTCATCGACTAAGGCGGTTACACTGAACTTGTCAGAAACGCAGCCTAAAGCAGAGACTGATCTTACAAAAAAGTCCTTCGAGGTGACTAAGTTTTCGGTGATTAACTTATCTCCTTCTAAAAGAGGTATAGTGTTAGTTTGAGAGTCAAACCATTGATAAGTTCCACCCGCTGCTGCTCCGGTAACAGTAAGAATATGTTTTTGATTAGAACAAACCACCTCGGTAGATCTTAATACTTGTAACGAAGGGGTGTACGATACGGCTTGCGCTTCAATAGCCACTCTCGCACTTTCGCAACCAGTCGGACTAACGTAGCTAACAAAGTAGGTGGTAGTGGCATTAAGGTTTGGGATAGTCAACTCAGTCCCTGTGGCGATGGGCGTTACAGATGTTGAATTATACCAATTGAAACTACCATCTTCGGTAATACTTGAAGCTGAAAGCGTAACTGATTCTCCTTTACAAACTGGATAAGTCTCACCTACGGTAATCATGTTAGATGTATTTAAAACCTTAACATATGTAGCTACCCGACTCCCTTCGCATCCGTTTACAGCCGCAACATAGTAAGTAGTTGAATCAGTAATAATAGGCGTTATAAATTCTGCACCTGTGGCGATGGGCGTAGAACTATTTTGAGAATTATACCAATTGAATGTTGCACCCGAACTGCCACTCGTAGCAACCAGCGTTACTGAACCGGGTTGGCAAAGTGAGCCATTGGTAACCGATGAAACTTCAGCAGGAGCCATTTTAGTGATTTGAACAACCGTTGATAGTGTTTGTTGATCGCATCCTGAACCAGCTATTAAACTAATCGTGTTCGATCCAATAGTGAGTTTATCATTGTCAATAAAAATAGGCATATCTGAACCCGTTCCATTAGCCAGATTTTTATACACAACTCCATTTACATTAGCGCTGTATACCACACCGGGTTGGCTTGCCACAGTTATGACAGCTTCGCTGCCAGCGCAAATATTACTAGGTGCGCTAACTGATTTAGAAACATCAATGCTTGTTGCAGACACTGCCGTAAGAGCGAACCTGTTAGTTGCCCTTGAAGCTGCTATCGCATTGTTTACAGTAAAATTATAGGTTGGGTTTGAAGTGACATCAATATTGCTGTTGGTATAGTTATCGCGCAACATCCAAGTCATTGCCTTTAATGCACCTGTTGGGTTTATTTGAAGTGAGTAGTTGACAATACCTTCGCCAGTATTGACAAAATTGGTTACCCTCAAATTAAACTGCTGGCCGCATGAGATAGCCGGAATTGAATTTACACCAAGCGCCTTCGCATCAGAAGACAAACTTGATATGTCTTGTACTTGAGTAACGGTAGTTCCATTATCTAGGCTATTATCAAATACAAATGAATCGAACGAATCATAGGCCTGAGAACTTTGCGGTAGAATAACCACACGAGCATTCGCGGTGGTACCTGTAGTTGCCTTTGTCAATAAAAATTCAACCTGATCTACAATGGGTGCAGATTGTCTATAGAATTCATAGCTACCACTCCCTTTGGCTGTTTCATCAATACTTAACGAAGCTCCGTTTGAAGTTGATTGAACCCAAAATGATTGACCTGGCGCAATAATAAAATTATCGGCTGTGCCATGAGATTGATGAACACCTGTGGCATTGTCGCGCACCACAATTTGATCGGCAATACCTGATCTTGTCCAACCTGTAGCTCCCCATATTATAGGTGATGGATATGGATTACCAACTAAGCTGTAACCTCCATCACCTGCTGTTGTTGTAGGTGCAACGGGCAATGAGATAGGTCCAGTAGAAGGGTAAGTTCCCCTGAATGAAAGTACTAGATTTCCAGTTAAATCTTGTCTGAAAAACGCAGAATACCCATCGCCATTTACAAGAGGTTCTGATGAATTTTGAACAGCAGATGGGAAAGCATCATACGCTCGCTTAACTGTACTTGAATTCATATAAGGCGGTTCCTTTGTTTCGGTAAAACTGAACATAGAAGGTGACAATGTAAGGCATCCCGAACAGGTAGACGGGTCGGCAAATACCCCTGTAACCGGAAGGCCGCTAGCTTGAAGCTGTGCTACCGTTCCACCAACAACTGGCGAAGCAATGTATCGGTAAAACCGCTGAGTTGCCTCAGCACTTACAAATCGTTGTACTGTAATATCACCCGAAATGCCGCATCCTGTAAAGGTGATCGGAGCAACTCTTCCTTCGGTAGCTGGATTATCGTTGGTAGATACAATCCTAAAAATTGAAGTCCCACCGCCATCGGCATCAAAAAAGGAATTGACTTCTCCAAAACTCAATGCACCCGAAAGGTCTGCGATAAGCGGAGTAGACAGTTGGTTAGAAACATCGGTAGCAATGCCTTTATTAAAAATAGTTAAGTTATGGAAGGTTAGGCTATTGGATCCTGAAATAGTACGGCTAGCAGCCGAGTTAGTAGTATTGAAAATAAACGTACCTGTATTGCCATTAAAATTTCCATTGTTGATTAAATCGCCCGCTAATGATATTGTACCAGACGAACCATTAAAGGTGCCACCATTCGTAAAATTCCCATTTACTGTTAAGGCTGGCTCTGAACTTAATCGCGCAGTTAAAGATCCTGTGATTGATAGATCATTAAAAGTAGCATTGCCTGCCCCAAAAACAGTAGTTGCTCCGTTGAATGTAGCATCGCCAGAACCTGCAGCTAATGTTCCATTTACTATAAGACTACCCGCAACCGAATAATTAGAACTCGTAGTAAGTGTTCCTGTTCCCACTATAACATTATTAAAATTCTTTGCCCCAGAACCTGATAATGTTAGACTAACAAACGTAATCGTTCCTAACGATGTAATATCCCCATTTCCATTCAAGTTTCCATTGATTGTAATGTTGGGATTTATGGTGAGAACTGAGCCAACATTAGTGTTAAACAAATTGTAGGCAATTGAAGTACCTGACCCAGTAATGCTTTGGGTTGCACCTGCAAAAGTTACTGTGCTTCCCGAAACCAACGTGCCATCAATATTCATGTTGCCTGTAACTGAATAGCTGACGGCTGGTGTCAGCGTACCTGTGACTGATAGATTGCCAAATGTTTTGGAGCCAGTACCAGCAAGGCGTGCGCCAGTACCTGCTAGAATAACGGTAGCTGGAGAACTTGAAGAATTAAATGTTCCAATTCCGAGGATATCGTCTAAGATTGTTAAGTTACCTAAAGCAGTATAGGTAAACGAAGTGCCATTGACATTCAAATCGCCCACAGTTGCAGTTCCAGTGCCTGAAAATGTGCCACTGCTGAGCCACGATAGGTTTCCTCTTGATGATACCGAACTAATAGCAAACGAACCGTTATTAATAACATTTCCTATTACTGTTACATTAAAACTACCGATGCTTGTTACTGTTCCGGTAACGGTGATGTTGTTATATGTTTCAGGTGCGGTAAGATCACTAACTCCATTAAACAAGATTGTTCCACCCCCGTTATTAAAAGTTCCGGTAGAAGTAAAATTCCCAGAGATTCCCATTGTTGTGGCTGGAGCTGTCATTGAACTTCCTCCATTGATAGTTACTGCGTGTAAGTTCATCGTGCCGCTATTGGTAATAACCGTAGTGCCACCAAATATTACAGTGACCCCTCCTGGGTTTACGGTAGCCCCAGGCCCCACTCCATAGTTGCCATTTACTCTATAGTCAATTGAGGGGGTGAACGTACCATTCACAACACTGAGTCCGCTAAATGTTGGAGAGGTCGATCCCGTTAAGGTGGAACTTAGGCCCTGAAAAGTAAAAGTTGCTCCAGCAGAAGCAGTAAAAGTTGAGTTAGAAATAAAATTTCCGACTAAATTAATATCGTTCGTTCCGCTAGCGAATGTGCCTGCGGTAAGGGTCAAATTTCCATTTATAGTTAGTATTGGCAAGCCTGTTAATGTGGTTGTTCCGTTGCCTTGCTTTTCCAAATTGTTTAACACGGTAGAAACTGTTGGTAATTCTCCTCCCGTACTAATGTTAGAAGCATTTGTATATAACACATTGTAGCTTGTGCCGCCTGGTGAATTAGTAAGAGAACCTATGGAACGAGTAATTAAACCGCCCGTAGCCATGGAAAGTGTGGTGCTTGTTAAGGTTCCATCAAATAAATTAAGGTTGGTGATGGCGACAGAACTAGTAGATGTAATTGTACCTGTTTGATTTAACTCCAATCGGAATAAATCCGTGCCTGTAAATTCGAGCGAGCCAGCTAACGTTCCGCTTCCTTGCAAGACCAATTGAGATGTTGTATTAACACCAAATGTTCCGCTAGTTTGAGTTAAGCTTCCGTTGATTGTTAGCGTAAAGCCATTCAAATCGAAAATGCCTGCTCCCGATGCTTGGGTTAAATTAGAAGGCAAAACTAAATCGGTTGCTAAGCTAACACCTGCGGTGTTGGTTACGTCAAAGTTGACTGTACTTGAAAGAGTACCAGCCACAGATATATTTTGGGAACCTGCCGTGCCATTAAGCGCAATTAACCCAGTACCCCCAGTTCTGGTCAGGGTTCCGCTCGCTTGGCTGAAATCTCCTTTTACATTAATAGTGCCTGTGTTAGCCCCTGACGATAAGTTGATTAGACCACTTGATTGTGAAAAAGTTCCGCCTACTGTAAAGTTATAAACACCAGATGTTTTAAATTGTGAATCGATTAGCGAGGTGGAGGAGAAATCAAAATCTCCCGTCAAATTAATGTTTACCGGGTTTGCGTTAGTTCCAAAAGCAACCACAGAGGTACCACTTATTAAAAAATCGCCACCAATAGTCAAGTTATAGGTCTGGCCTGCAGCAAATCGGAGTTCTTGGTCTCCCGTTTCGTTAATAATTAAATCTCCGTTTACGGTTCTAAGGTTACCAGCCAACGATCGGGTACCCGCTTGTGTGCATTCCCAAACAAAATTTTGATACGCGTTGAGTGGATTTAATGTTGGGTTAGTATTCTGTATTCCAGTAATATAGCAAGTTGAATTTGCGCCCCATGTTGCAAGGGGTATTGCACCACCATCTCGGGCGTGTTCATAAGTTGAATTTGAATTAAAAGCTAATGTTCCGGTGGTTGTGATTGTGCCATTGTTTACCAAGTCGTTGCCCGAACCATCGGCAATTGTAAAGGTTTGGCCACCAGAAATAGTAAGTGTAATTCCAGAGTTTATCGTTACCTGATCTGCGGTAACACTGGCTGCAATTGAAATATTGTTTTGAATTAAAATAGAGCCTGAGGCGGATGTGGGGGTAGGAAAAGCAGTAGACTCCAATTTAACCCATGAACCTCCTGAGAATACCTCCCAAGATGTGGCTGTTCCCCAGTTACCGCCTGCCTGATCTGTTCGGTAATTTTGAGCAGAAAGTAAGCCCGGAATTACGAGTAGAATGAATAGTAATTTTCTCATCAGGTTAGTTATTATCAAATCTCACAAAGATACCCAAAATTCATTAAGAATAAACGAATTTAGATACTCATCGGATTGCTTTTGTAACCTAAAAGGCAATCATTTACAGTATTAGAGCTCGTTCTTCAAAATTCCTAAGATAGTAGCCATTTCGGTAGTAGTAAGATTTGAACCAGATGGCAGGCAAATGCCTTGTTGGAATAGCATTTCTGAAGTCCCGTTTTGATAGGAAGGATAGCTTTTAAATACAGGTTGCATGTGCATTGGTTTCCAAAGTGGCCTCGCCTCTATATTTGCCGATTCGAGTAACAACCGTAACTGATCGGTACTAGTCTTACTTATTGCTGTCTCTAACAGCATAGTAGTCAGCCATCTATTACTAAAATATCCAATTGGTTCTTTCAAAAATCTAACACCAGATTTAGTCGATAGCTCACGTTCATACTGTGCGAAGTTCTTCCTTCTGGCATCGATGCGCTCTTCCAAAACCATCAACTGCCCTCGCCCAATAGCTGCGCTAACATTGCTCAACCTGTAGTTGTAGCCAATTTGCGTGTGTTCGTAATGAGGTGCTGGGTCGCGGGCTTGAGTAGCTAAGAATCTCGCTTGCTTAATCCAAACCTCGTTTTTTGAAACTAATGCACCTCCCCCGCTTGTAGTGATAATTTTATTGCCATTAAATGAAAAAACTCCAAGGTCGCCAAAGGTGCCAAGCTTCTTTCCATTTAAAGTAGAGCCCAATGCCTCAGCCGCATCTTCGATTACAGGTATTTCATATCGCCTAGCGACCTCCATGATTTGATCCATTTTTGCTGGCATGCCATACAAGTGAACCGCAATGATTGCCTTAGGCTTTTTGGAAGTTTTTTTGATACGATCCAAAATAGTTTCTTCAAGAAGTTGTGGATCTAAATTCCAAGTTTCAGTCTCAGAGTCTACAAAAACAGGAGTTGCTTTTTGATAAACAATTGGATTACACGTACCCGAAAATGTAAAGGTAGAGCAGATCACCTCATCGCCTTGCTCTACACCCAAAATGATTAATGCTAAATGGATAGCAGCCGTGCCTGACGATAGCGCTGCGCAATGCTCAATTTGGTTATAAGAGGCTAGTTCAGATTCAAAGGCGGTAATGTGTGGCCCT
>JAAFHY010000033.1:15549-19409 GCA_013298505.1 Cytophagales bacterium | reverse complement strand
TTTTAGGATTGCTCATGGCGACAAAGATACTACTGTTGTGGTTTGAGTAAAATAATTATTGGTTCCCCATTTTCTTTTGATAAGCCAATGCAGGAATCAATAACAGCATTAATGTTGGGTTAACAATAATGCGATGGAGAAAATTTAGAAGCGGCCCGTTGTAATCGGGAAAATAAATTTTTATGGTGAAATAAGGGAGCAATAAAAACAGAAAGCCAATTGCTTGAACCCAAAAAGCAAAAAGCACATACTTCCTTTCTTGAAAGAGAGCATAAATCAAAAGTATGGTCAGTGAATCGTTCATAAAAAACCGAACTGAGCGATTGAAAATGAACTGTGCTAAATGGCCTGATATGCCAATGTAATGCGCATAGTTGAACTTTTGAAAAATAAATAAAAGCAATAGTGCCGAAATCGCTAAAGCACCGATCCAAATTTGATTACTCCTTGTCATTCTTTTCTAAGAGTATGAGCCTTCTTATCCAATAAACCCAAAGCAGTAAAACGATTAAATAGATTAGTGCCGTAAATAAATACTTATGGCTGAAGTATAAAAAGTGTGGAAGTTTTAATGCTACTAAAAACAACAAGCCGATCCGAACAATATTAATTGCATAAATAACTAAAAGACCTATTGGTGCAAACCACAGCAAAGCCCGATTCAATTTGCCAAACGAGAATACAAACGATAAAAAGACGATCATCACATTTAAACTATTGCATCCTTCATAAACTGAAACAACCGTTTTGGAATTATGAACAATTGCCACTGATGGCTTGGCTGGGAAGTCGATTGCTTCGCTTGGGAAGCCAAGAAAAGATAATACTGCCGCAGTATTGGTAGTTGATAAATGTGTTACCGGATCGGGTTTTGGTTCAAATGAACTTACATAAAATCCATAGCCAAAATTTAGCACCAAGTATAATCCTACAAACTTGAGCAAGAACAAAATGGTAGGTTTAAACTCTTTCCAGTTCATCGCAGAGAAATTTCTTTGGCTGGTATTCCCACAACAGTTGTAAATTCTTCTACATCTTTTGTTACTACAGCGCCCGAACCAATGCGAGCACCGTTACCAATTTTTACACCACTCAAAACATTGGCACCGCTACCAACCAGTACACCGTTGCCTAGCTGGACATCGCCTGCTAGGTTTGCACCCGGCATAACAGAACAGCAATTGCCTAGCACCGAACCATGACCAATTGTAGCATTAATGTTTATCAACGTATGTTTACCAACCGAGATATGTGTAGTGAGAATGGCTATTTCTATCTAACAAATTATTTTGTGAATGAATAAGTGTGGGGAATAAAATAGTTCTATTAGCTGACAAAGTCTCTACTACTTTTGTTTTTATGGCTGGGTTCCCAAAAGCCAAAATCAACTGAATTTCACTTTCCACTTTCAACAATTCCGGAAGTCCACCTAGACAAGGTATCTTCTCATAATATGTTCCCACAGAATGATGATCATCGTAAAAGCCCATTAACTCCCACTCTTTCAATTGACTTAATAGTGCTTTTATTTCGCTTCCAAGGCCGCCTGCACCGTAAATATAAATTGCATTACTCATGATTTCTGAATTCGGATAACGCGAGCGGGATTGCCAACGACTACACTATAATCTTCGATGTCACTAGTCACTACTGCCCCTGCTCCTATTATGGCCCACCTCCCAATTTTTTTATTGGGCAAAATTACCGAACCAGCTCCTACCAGAGTGCCTTCACCTACTGATACATTCCCACAGAGCACTGCACCCGGGCCTACATGAACAAAATCGTGAATGATACAATCGTGATCGACTTGAGCTCTCGTATTGACGATAACATGCTCGCCAATTTTTGAATCAAACTGAATGATGGCTCCATGCATTACTACCGTTCCGTTGCCAATATCTACGCTTGATGAAACCATCGCACTTTCGTGCAGTACTTTGGTATACTGCCAATTATTTTTTGCGAGTCGCTTTCGGGTTGCGTTATCACCTATGGCAATAATTACTTTGCCGTTCGATTTAAAATCTTGCTCGCTAATAATTGGAATCTGTTTAATATGTCGATTGGTATTTGTCTTATCTACGAATGCGGCAACGGTAGCATCCATGCTTTCAACTACCTCCATTACCACCTTAGCATGTCCGCTTGCTCCGATCAAAAAAATATTTTCGCTTACTTCTTTCATTTTCGCTAAGCCCTCTTTTTTGATTCATAATAATGAATGCACTCCGCAGGATAATTCAACGATTTCATTTGATTAATGACAAGGTCAATATTGTGAATAAAACTTTTCAAAGTAACTCCGTTGTTTCCAACATCAAATATAATGTACTCAGAAACATTTATATAACTTCTGTTTTGCCCAACGCTACCTGTATTGTAAAGATTAATGCCGTCTATTATCCTACCAAATTGTTGATGGGAGTGGCCAATAATCGAATGAGATGACAGGTTTGTTAGTGGAGTGTCTTTAAATATGTACGAATCATTTAGGGTATGCTGTACATTGTAAGTGCCGATTTCGACTTGATCTAAATAAGTTGATATTTGAGCACGTTCAGAAAAACTTTGGTAACAAACAGAAAAGAAAGTTTTGACCAATGTATTTATACCCAGATAAGCACCTAGCAAAAACGCATCTTCGTGATTGCCCTTTAGGCAGATGCATTGTTGAATACTTGCTAGTAATTGAACACACTCGTTGCTCCACGGCCCGTAGTTGACTACATCGCCATGGCAGATTATACCGTCAATACCTTGCTCAATTTTTAATAACTGCTCGAGTGCTGGCAAGTTACCGTGGATATCACCCATAATGAGATATTTACCAGTCTCACTCATGCAATGACTGGTAAAGTAGTTGTATGCCTTTTTGCAACCCTACGAATTTCTTATCAGGCGATACTGATAAAAACTTTTGTATATCAATTTTTGCCCTTGACATCGGAGCATCCGTTGTAAATGTGTTGTTGATCGTAGCCTGTTCGTTCACTACATTTTTTACAACTTGAGCTAAGCTAAGCAGAGAGGTTTCTTCGCCACTTGCTATATTGAAGATGCTGCTTTGCTTTGAAGAAATGATTCGTTCAATGCAATCAACTGCATCGCTAATAAACAAAAAATCAGCATACACACTGCCACCGTTGGAAAGTTCTATGCTGTTACTCCTTTTTACTTGATCAATAAAATTACAAATAACACCCATCCATGGCATTGTGGGGCCATAGAGTGCTGAAAACCGAAGAATGGTTAAGGCGGTAGTACTTTTACAAATAGATTGGAGCAACCACTCGCCCGAAAGTTTTGATGCGCCATAAACTGCTTGATTGCCAATAGGAATTGTGTCGGTGCTTTCGCTAAGGTTAACAGGCCAAGGTTTAGCAATAACCGATAAGGTGGAACAATGAATAAGTCTTTGCACTCCATTTTTTACCGCATAGTTCCCAACATTCAATGCACCAATAGCATTTACCTCAAAACATTTTTTTGAAAATACCTCTCCAAACAATGTTGTGGCTGGTAAACAGGCGGCACAGTTGATAATGATATCCGGAACAGATTTTATGTTTTCAAAAGTTTGCGCATCGGTTACGTCCAAAAAAATATCCGAGTCAAACTTCTTGGTTCTCGAAGCACCTGTAACGGTATATCCTCTTGAACTCAGAAATTGATAGAGGTTGTTGCCTAAAAAACCTGTATGTCCGATGATCAACACATTCATGCTTGGCAAATTATACTGTGGGTTTAGTTAAGAACGAAACTTCACGACAAGTTGGGTTGTTGAGCACCTTAGCCGATTCAAATTGATCGAATTCGTTCTTAGCAATAAAAATATCAGACCATGTTCGGAGCACGGT
>JAAFHY010000033.1:0-15539 GCA_013298505.1 Cytophagales bacterium | reverse complement strand
TTTTTTTTTTAGCAATAAATAAATCAGACCATGTTCGTAGAACTGTACCTTCGGCAATCGAAACATTAAACTCTGTTTTTTGGTAACGGTAAAAATCAATCGTTGCCATTACTTCATTAAAGCCAAAAATCATTCGTAAAGGTGTGGTGCCGCTAAATCGTGCATTGATTTCAAAAATAACTGGCTGTCCTTTCCTTACCCTAAATTGAAAATTGCACGGCCCTTCTACTCCTAGCGTCTCTGCTACTTTCGTTAGAAATTCATCAAAGTTACCTGAGACATCGCTATATGCTCTATACGTATTTCCATCGCGCAAATCCCTGCGCAACACTACTATCGCTCTGCACTTGCCACCAAGCACTAAGCAACCAGCCGTATACTCCCCATCCTGATCAGGTAAATATTCTTGAACTACTAAATTCTGGGGATCGTTCACAATTTCATCAAGTTCGCTCCGGTTTCTAATCACACGAATTCCTTTTGACCGCGCACCATCAATCGGTTTGGCAAACAATGGAAATGAACTATCTGAAAATGTATTTAACAATTGATTGCGATCTGAAGCCATTACCGAGTTGGGGAATGGAAATCCATGCTGTTGAAGAAAATTAGATGTCAACCATTTATCGTTTGCGATATCAATCACTTTCTCATCTGAGACAATCACCTTCAGACTATATGATTGTTCGAGTCGGGTTTTATTTTTGCTGAGTATCGAAAGCTCAACGTCTGTACCAATTAAAATAAAATCTACATTCTCGGCTTTAATAATTCTTTCGAGTTCAGCCAAATAATTAGAAGCATTCGCAAAAGGAATGGTTACTGCCCTATCGCCCAACCAATGCCCCGCTGATTTAAAATCAGGATCGGCAGTAACTATACGCAATTCATTACGATTTTTTTGAAGGCATCGTAAAATACCTTGTCCCAACAAAGCTCCTGCCCCTGTAACCAACACTGTTGTTTTACTTTTCATTTCTAATTCTTTGAGTCTGCAAAAATTCTATAAACGTTGGCATGGTAGCATGGCCTTCAGCCGAAATACCTTCTCTTGCAAACACTTTCAATACGGTTTTAAAAATAATTTTGATGTCTAGCCAAAATGTTTGGTTGGTCACGTACCAAACGTCCAATTCAAATTTCTTATCCCAACTTAATAAATTTCTTCCATTCACCTGCGCCCAACCCGTTATTCCAGGCTTCACACTATGCCTCATTCTTTCCTTTGCATTATAATAAGGTAAGTACTCTACCAACAGAGGCCGAGGGCCAATGAAAGACATTTCACCTCTCAAAATATTAATTAATTGGGGAAGTTCATCTAGCGATGTTTTTCTAACCAGTTTGCCAATGGGTGTCAATCGCTCGGCATCACTCAGCAATTGTCCTGCCCCATTTTTCTTTTCGTTCATTGTCTTAAATTTTATTAAGCGAAAAATCACTTCGTTTTTGCCAGGCCGGGGTTGCACAAAAAAAACGCGGCCTCGGTTGGCAATTGCTAACGAAACAATTGTTAGCAGAAAAATAGGCGAAAGCAGGATAAGTCCAATCAATGACATCAATCGGTCGATAAGCGGCTTTATGCTATCTCGGTAGCTCATTCAATAAATTGGTATACTCTAAAAGTAGAGAATTCCACACAATTTTGCGATCATACCTTTCTACAACCGATGTTCGTGCGTTTCTACTAAGTTGATCTAAGACATCTGTATTGGCTAGCAAAAAGTTCATTTTTTCATACAATGCCTCAGCCGACTTTACTTTTACTAAATAGCCATTTTCACCGTTCTGAATCATCTCATCGCAACCATTAATGTTACTTGCAATTACGGGTAAATTCATGCACAAAGCCTGTAGCACAACATTAGGAAATCCCTCGCGATAGGAAGGAAAAATAAAAACTTGGCTCATCGCTAAGTAAGGCCGCACATCAGTTTGAAATCCCGCTGCATGAATAGCCGGATGCTTAGAAATAGTATCGCGTATGTCAATTGGGAGCGGATCTCGATCTTCTTCGTAGCGTCCGATCAACAAAAGATGTGCGTTTGAATGATCTTCGTGAAGCTTAGTGAAAGCTGTAATCAACTCTACGGTGCCCTTGTCTTTTAGCAAACGACCTACGTATGCAAAAACAAAACTATCTACAGGAAGAGAAATCGGCTTGGCAAACTGCTGAGGGGAATAGTAATTCGTATCTATCCCATTCGAACTTCCATTCGCGATGACTCTGATCTTACTTTTAAATCTGGAATAATTTTCATCTACATAATCTTTTAATGAAAGAGAATTAGGATATACACGATGAGCTAACGCATACGTCAACTTTTCGGTTTGATCTAAAATAAATCGAGCTAAGCCAGTTGCCTCCATAATGGGCATACCTGCTACTGTATGCATACGAACAGGCACTCGACAAAGGAAGGCCGCCATCATACCTAATAGACCCGCTTTAGGCGTGTGAGTGTGAACAATAGAGGGCTTAATTTTTCTGATCAAAAAAAATAGTTTAACCAATGCCACTAAATCTTGTAATGGGCTTATTACACGTGTCATCGGTATAGAGTGATGAACGACACCTTCGCGTTCTACAAACTCAAGACTATCAGCACCCGCAGCTGTTGCTGTATGCACCTCAAAGCCATTCTCTCGCATAAATTTTAACTGATCTCTCAAAAGGATATTAATTGAGATTGGCACAGTTGCAATACGAAGCAGAACAATTTTTGAGTTCATGTACTAATTCAATTATTGCTGATTTTGTATATCAGCTGGAGGTGTTACTAACGAAGGTTTTCGATTTTTCCTACCAAGCCGTTGCTTTATCTGCGCCAAACGCTTTACGATTTTATCTTCGTTTAAAATAAAAATAACTCCTAAAAAAACCCAAAACAAACTGTCTCTAAGTCCTTGATGAGTTATACTATAAGCAGCAATAGGCAAAAAGTACAAGAGCTCACTGGCCGAGCTTCCTTTGAAAATGGACAATAGAAATCGCATAAATAGAAAAAAACCAACTACGCCATAGCAAAACAACAGCGAACCAAACGAGGAATGTATCTCGCCTTCTTTAACGGCTGTATCAAAACGATAATATCCTCCTTCGCCCGCACCAGTAACCATGTAGCCCGGATTGTTAAGTATTCGATCATAGCCGCGTCCTTCATATGAATCGTCTTTCGATTCGCCAATGGTTTCAAAACGAGCTAATGAGTATTTAAAAAGCTTTGAACCCAATTCATTATTAAACACAAAGTAAGAGCCAATGCCTATCGCAACTAGTAAAACAAATAACTGCTTTATGTTTATAATACCTTGATTAAGTACCGCCAAAACGATTAAGATCAACGAACCTGCCAGTGCGGCTTTTGAAGAAGACAAAAGCGTTAGATAGAAAAAGCTAAAGTAGGACGTGAGCTGAAATAGCATCGGCAACTTTACTGCACGCACCAGATAGACTAAGAGAGAGCCAGATAAAAGTGCGTAATAGCCAAGTTGATTGGGGTTGTTAAAGAAAAGTGCATTTCTCGAAGATGTTGAACCCACAATAAATGAAAGTGCTACCTGCAAGATCATACTCACGCCAATCCCGTAAGCAGT
This sequence comes from Cytophagales bacterium, assembly GCA_013298505.1. Lineage (GTDB taxonomy): Bacteria > Bacteroidota > Bacteroidia > Cytophagales > Cyclobacteriaceae > ELB16-189. The sequence continues at coordinate 11,942 of JAAFHY010000033.1, read as the reverse complement.
ATAAAGGAGAAACTTACTTTTAAAGGCATTTACCAAAACGAATACTGAGCGAAGCGCAAAGTAATTAAAGATATAAAACAGTGAATGCACCAGTGTTGGAAATCGTTCGTTGGTTTGATCAATAAATGGAAACCATAATGTATTAACCGAAGTAGCATATATAACAAAGTATTGTAACTTACTCAGTAAACTAATCTTTAAATTGCCAACTGGAGCGATACCCGTAAGGAAAAAATACGCAAAAATTGAGGCTAATATCCAATCGCTAGGCTGCGGAATTCCATTTCTAAAAATCGCAAAAGGGTTTAAAATAAAAAATAGTACCCAGAGAGTTAAAATGATTTTCGGAACGACTGTAGTAGCTATTCTTTTCATTTACCCACGTAGTTGGTTAGGTGAGATGAAATATATGCTGCACTGTTCAGTCGATTTGATAATTGATCCGCAATATATTTTCTGCAATTTTCTATTTGCTCTGGTCTATTCAATAATAACACTTGATTGATGGTATCCGAAAAATTGGTTTCCACGTCAATTCCAGTTGCACAACCAGAACTTACATAGTTAAATACAAAACCATGCTTCGGCAACTTAATTACTGCAATAGGGACATCGCATAGCATAGACTCTAGCCCAACAGTAGAAGCTAAAACTACGGAAAGATCAACCAATTTTAAACAGGCAAAAAGCGAATAAGACTGAGTCCAAATAACATACTTTTCCAATTGTAATTCCGCCACAACTTCTTTAAAAAAGGAAATGGCTTCACGTGGATGCAACCGGATAAATATTTTTACATTGTTACTTTTAATAAAGGATTGCATGCCCACCATAAAATCCCTGAATAACTTCACTTTTTCATCGTGGGTGCAAAATCCTTGATCATCAACTGGGTTTGAAACGTAAAGGATGTTATAGGTACCTAATTCTATTTCGGACTTAATCTTATCTATCTCGATCGTGTAATCATGCAATAACACTTCATCAAAGCGGGGGTTGCCTACTTCTACAATTCTAACATTTGGTAATTTTAAACTTCGAAAGTAATCGCTAGAGTAATTTCCCCATGTCAGTATTTGCTGAGGGCCATTTTTTCCGTAATTCAATTTACCTTCGTTTGGCAAAGGAAATCGGATCCCTTCTTGAATTAAAATAAATGGAATCTTCTTTGAGTTCCACCAAGCACACATACGATCGAATGGAAAAGCAATATCGTTTGGCACTACGACTAGATCGGGAGGAGACTTATACAAGCGAGTAAAAGAGGTTCGAACTTTGGTATACCATACAATCGAACGTAAAAAAATCCTGGTAAAAGATAAACTCCCTCCAATAAAGCTACTTCCCGTTGAGGTAGTAGCTCCTTTAAATTTCAAGCTTGCAAGTGTTACGTACGGCACGCCCATAGCTGTCAGTTCCTCTACTGGTGTGTTCATTCTTCTGAATTCGCACAACGAAACCAGCAACACGTTTACTTCGCCTTTCAATTTTAAGTGCGCCAATACGGGCCGTATCATTTGCCAATGATGATTTCGATTGGATATATAAAAATGAATGGTTTTCATTATAGTCGCTCTGGTTCAATTGCAGAAATATAACTAGACAATGCGTTTTCTAGGCGGAATTTTTGCACTGCCAATTGCCCGTTCAATTTTAATTTTTGCGTTAGTAGTGTATCTGTCAGAACACGCTTCATTGCCTCAGCCAATGCGGTGGGGTCTTTCACGGGAACTAGTATTCCGTTTTCACCAGGCTTGTCAATAATTTCATCTGGTCCCGAAGGGCAATTGGTTGAAACTACTGGCGCACCGCATGCCATTGCCTGAATCAGCACCCCTGGCATACCTTCATGCAAAGAGGATAAAACAAACAAATCGCATTTTGAAAAATACTTGAATGGATTAATATCAAAGCCAGCAAAGTGAATTTGGTTTTTTAGTGGTTCACTAATTTGATTTTGAATGGTATTCATTAAAGGACCCTCGCCCAACAAAAACAAGCGACACGGCAAAGATTCATTTAATAATTGAAAGGCTCTTATCAAAGATGTATGATCCTTCTGATATACAAATCTACCGGCATGCACAATCACTGCCATCGTGCGATCTGTAACGAACCAAGGATGATCTACTTTGTCATTAGCTTGGATGGCCAAGGAAGGTTCCACCATCGGATTGTAGACAATACTAACTTTAGACTCCGGTATCAGCAACCACTTTTTCATATCTCTTCGAACCCCTTCCGATACAGCCGTTAACCGATCTGCAAAACGGTAGAAAAAAAATTTAGCGATCACCATCGTCACTCGCTTGACTCGACTTTTGCCGGGCGGAAAAAGAATATTTCGTTCCGAAAGAACAGATTCCCATTTCCGAAACGGGCTCAGGAAAGAAGCTATTGCTAACGGAATGTTTGTGCCTCCATCAATAGAAAAAACCACATCTGGAGATTCTGTCTTTATAAAACGTAAGATTGGCGGAACAAAAAACCACAAGCTGGCCACATTGGCACTTGTTACTTTTACATCTGACGGCAGATTTTTTAGGTATTCACCTTCCGATTTCATTACTAGCAATAGAACTTCGTAACGCGCTCGATCTAAATGATGCAATAAGATCGAGGTTACTCGCTCTGCCCCACCCTGCCCCATAGCAGATTTTATAATCACTATTCTCTTTCTTTGTTTACTAGGCATTGATATCAGTAACGATCACCGGATTCTTGGTAGTAAAGATGGCAATTTGAATTGGACTCATCCTAGCAATTTTAGGCATGTTCAGGCTATGAAGAATAGGTCTCTTTTCCTCGCCAAACAAAATCAATAGCGTATTTTGAGATTGAGAAATTACTGACATACCAATACTCAATCTGATTTGTTCTGTGGTTGGGTGTACGGTCGCAAATGCCAACTCAGAGGAACATGCTACAGCTAGGTTTGAATGAAAAATGGAAGCCGTATGGCCATCCGCACCAGCGCCCAGCACTAAAAGATCAAAGCCATAATGATCGACTAACTTGCTTTTCAGTTGTTCTTGATACAATTCAACAGCAATTTCTGGAGTTTGTGAATCAGTTTGGAACGGATAAAAATGAGCGGGGATAGTGGTAAGACCCAATCGACTGGCTTCTCCAAAATTGCTTTCTTTATCTTCGAAAGGAACCCATCTTTCATCAACCCAAAAAAAATTCACTTTATCCCACGCATCAAAATAAGATGCTTTGTTTACCAACTGGATAAAAAAAGGTGAAGGAGTTGATCCGCCTGATACCGCAACATTAAAAGTTCCCTTGGCAGAAACGGTGTGATGGGCAAACTGAAAGAAAGATTCTACCAGAAAATCAAAAGCTTCATTTCTTTCAAGAAAATGCTTAGTCTCCATCGAACCAAATTTTGTTTACTTCAATAAGAGAATCTACGATTAAAATTGATTGTTGCTGTTTCCAATACGAGTCCATGGAATGGGAAGTTCTTGCAATAAAATTCAGGCTAGTTTGCTTGGCAGCTTCATAATCAGAACTAGCATCGCCAATAAACCAGCAGTTGCTATTTATCAGTTTGTACTTATCAGTCAAGCTATTTACGATTTCTGCTTTAGTGCTGGGAGATCCGCAGATTTCATTAAAATAGATTGCGATGTTTCTTTCGCCAACAATAAATTTCAATTCTTCTTCTGGCGTGCCCGAAGCGATAAAGCATGGTATCATGCCTTTACAATTTTCTAGCAGCTCAAGTGCACCCGAAATGAATGGAGCGGCCAGTATTTTTTTTAATGCAATGGCTGAAAAATCGGCACCGAGCCTAGTCGATTCGCTAGCAGAAAGAGTTTTCTCAAGAATCTGACTATATATCCATTCAAATTTTACAAATCTCGAAATACCTGCATTGGCTAAGTGGTAGGCTTTAATGCGATCAATATGTTGTGGGTAATGATTGAAAAGTTCTACGAATGCTTCTGTTTTGATATCAGCTGAATCGAGTATAACGCCATCGAAATCAAAAAAAATGGCCTCTGGTTTAGGTAGCATTTAGCCTACAGAATTAAAAAGTTGATTTATTTTTTTGGTTATGAATCATTTCGATAACCTGAATTAGTCCTTGCCCCATGTCTACGTATTCGTTCAGCACTAACTTCCTTCCGAGTTTAGGTATAAATGTATAAGGTGTAATTGCGTAATGACCACTATTCTTTCCCTCGGCTTGGTCTAGCTTCACGTTCACTTTTGTATCGAGAATCTCTTCAAACATTTTGAACAGCTCTGCAATCGTTAATTTATCATTTCCTGTAAGGGTGAGGTGCTTGTTTGCAAATTCGGGTTCCATTGCCTGCACACTTAACCGTGCAGCATCTTCTACATGAATGTATTCGCGCTTATCGCTCTCCGATCCTTGATAACTGATTTCATCGCCATTCATTGCTTTACTTAGCAAGCGGTAAACCCCGTTGGTTTCATTGGTGCGTAATCCATACAGACTACCAAAACGCAAGATGGTAAACGACAAGCCGTATCGGTTAAAATACTCTTCAATATAATTTTCGCACGCTTGCTTGCTGCATCTGTAAAAACCACCGTGGTTGCTGTAGACATAGACCGAGCTGCCAAATACAAATCTTCTTACTTTGTATTTTACGCATGCATCGAGCAAGTTGGCAGTACCCAAAATGTTGGTAGATATAGTATCTTTTGCTTTACTCTTAGCCTCGTTCAAATCAGCCAATGCAGCCAGATGATACACATAATCAAAACCTTGTTGAAATACTTTATCAATAAAATCTTCGTCAAGAATAGTCCCCACTGCCATGCGTTGGTTTGATTGCAAGTAAGGCGAGGCTACCTGATCCAGTATTGTAACCTCGTGCTTTGCATGGGTGAGCGCATCGGCAATGTGGCTTCCCAAAAAACCTGCCCCTCCTGTAATTAATACCTTAGCCATGCTTAAAGAAGTTGATTAAATTGATAGATGCTTCGTATTCCATTTGTACACGAGTCTCTTTCGTAAAAGTACCGATGTGGGGGCTCATTACTAAATTTGGCAAAGCTGTAAGTGCGCCTTGGTAAGGTTCTGTTTCAAAAACATCCAAGTAAGCAGATGCCTCTTTATTGGTAGTTAAGAAATTGGCTAAGGCTGCTTCGTCTATTAATCCTCCGCGCGAAGTGTTTAGCAAAACCAAATTCTTTTTAACTACTTGAAAAATAGAATTAGAAATAATATTACGCGTGGTTTCTGTTAGTGGTATGTGCAAACTTAGTATGTCGCAAGCAGATGCCAGTTCGTTAAGTTGCTCTACCTTGTGTATGCCATTATCGTTAAGCAAGTAGGGATCATAGATTATTACTTCGCAATCAAAACCCGTAAGCATCTTATGAAAAGCTCGCGCGACTTTTCCATAGCCTATCAAGCCGATTTTCTTTCCACTCAAATTGGCACCCATGATCTTTTGCCATTTTCCGTTAGTTACAGTTTGGTGATTAGCAACCACTTTCTTCAAGCAAGCAAGCAAACCCGCCAATGTCAACTCTGCCACTGCGCTTGCATGGACTTCTGGCGTGTTGTACAAACCAATGTCATTGGCTTTTAAATATTGAATATCAATGCCATCGAGGCCAGCTCCACACCTTGAAATGACTTTTAAGTTGGGCAACTTCACGAGCACATCTTGCGAATAGGCTTCTGTGCCCGCAACAACGCCTTCGCACGAAGTCAACAAAGAAATGGTTTCGTCTTTAGTCAGCTTTCTGCCATGTGGGTTCAGGGCAACTTCAAATCCTGCTTCTCGCAGAACATCCAATGGTGCAGTACTTTCTACAGCAAAAGAAGAGGTTGAGACTAAAATTTTTTTCATTCAGTGTAAAATACAAATTTACCATTCCCATGGAGATTTCTTAATGCGCTCGGCTACCTCGGCAGGGTTTTTCAGCCACCATTCAGAAATGCCCAAATCGAAGTGAGTGTGAATGTCTCTGCCTGTTACCCAAGTTCTGATAATCGGCAACGATCGCTTGCCCATCCACCACCAAGGACTTACACCATCTTTACGTTGAACGGTTTGTTTACGAAATGCCCAAACTCCCTGATCGTAGTAATAGGCTTTTGGATACGACTGTCGTTCGGTAGATACGTTTCTTGTTTTATCGCCATAGGCCTCTAAAATTCCTTCTTCATTAATGGACATGGCTCGCAGCGGATGATCGTCTTGCGCCTCCCACACGGTCATGCAAGAGTCTAAGTCTCTTTGTTCATCTAATTGTGTAAGGCAATGGTCTATGATCTTGCCGTCTACCATTACCGTGTTGCCTAAAAGAAGAACAATATTCTCCAGATTATTTTCACGTGCATCAACATACTCAACGGCATGTTTAATTACGTCTCCATGATTGATTGAATCGCCACCTAATTCATCCGGCCGTTGAATAATTTCCGCTCCATACTTAGTGCTTGCATTAGCGATTTCCGCTCCATCCGTTGATACAAAGACCTTATCAATTTTAAGGGAGTCTTTTGATGCTTTAATCGGATAGTAAATCAATGGCTTGCCTTCTACTTCGTACACATTTTTGTTGATGATTGATTTGCTTCCTGCTCTTGCTGTGATAATTGCTACATTCATACTAATTAACTTATTCTGTTTATATATCCTTCCGTTGCGTTTTCTTTTGCAATGATTTTAGCGGGATTTCCGATTACGATTGAGCTAGGTGGAACATCAAAATTAACATATGCATTGGGTGCAATCAATACATCGTTTCCAATAGTTATTTTTCCCACTACTACAGCTCCTGTCCCGATCCAAACCCGATCACCAATTGTGGGAATGCCTTTGCTTTTCCCTCGATTTGATTGACCGATGGTTACGTTGTGCGCCAAGTTACAGTTTCTACCGATCGTTGTTTTGCTGTTAATCACTACGCCTCCAAAATGACTAATGTATAAGCCGCCTCCAATGTTAGTTTGATACGGAATTTGGTAACCGTACTTAAACTTATAGCGCCTCAAAAACAAGCGCGCCAATGTGCCAATTGGATTATAAATTGAAAAAAATTTACAACTGCGCATTAAGAAAGTATAGCGAAAGCCAGGATTAAAAAGCTTCTTTACTAATTGAAAACATGAAATTGACTTTGCTGTATACCGAAAGTAATCTTGATTGACCAGCTCTCTAAATTGGTTAAACTTCATACATTACTAGGATTGACCAATGACATAATTCGTTCCCCTCTCCTCTTCCATGTAAAGTCGCGCTGAAAGCGCGCATATGAGTTGGCCGCCAAACCATTTCTTGTAGCAGGGTTTAGTAATTTTTTTAATCCAGTTATCCAATCGGTTATATTATCGGGGTTAGCAAAAACGGCCTCTTCTTCGGTAAGCACTTCACGAATGGCGGGCAAATCGGAAGTAAGGATCGCTCTTTTCGAAGCCATGTATTCAAATAACTTTATAGGCGACATATACGCTGATGTATCAATACCGCTCTTCATGATTACTTGTTTTTCATAAGGAGCTATCAGGACATTGCACTTGGCTCGCTCGGACGAAACCAACGAAGGGTCTATTTTGCCCTTTACTATCATGTTGCTTGAAAGAGTAGAATTGGTCTCAATTTCACCGAATAAATAAAATTCTACTTGGGGAAAGCTTTCTGCCAAGGATTGAATGATTGATAACCCCCTCCCCTTGCCAGACGAACCAAAATATCCAACACGAACTGGTTCTGCATAGATTTCTGTAAGCAGCGACTCATTCGCAACAGCCCCATTGGGCGCAATTACCATTGGGAAATTTTTTGCTGGTTGATATCTTGCAACAAAACGATCGCGCAAGCCGCCTGAATTAAATGACATTCCTTCCAGCATTTTAGATTGGGTTGCTAAATAAAATACAAGTCGCCACATAGCCGATTTCTCCCACCATTGTCCGTGTAAATCGAGCAAATACTTTTGACGTGCAATCCCACAAAAAAATAAAGCCAGCAAATTTCTGCCGATAATAATCTGATGAGGAGTTCGTATGGCTTTGAATGCAGATAGAATTGAATAGAAAAAATACTTAGCTATTTTTGCTTTAATCGTAATTGATTTAATCTTGATTTTACTGCCTACCCCATAGAAATTTGAAATCTTGCTAACATCGGTCTGTATGCTGGAATAGTTAGGAATAATCAACTCAACTTCGTGCCCCAATTCGATAAATGCGTTGCAGGTATTGATAACGTTAATGCTATTGGCTCTGAACGAAGGCATTTCACAATCTGCTAAGTAGGTAATCTTCACAAGGCCTTAATTTTGTCGAGTAAGAATTGATCGATCGAAGCACTGAAAATAGTTTTGTTAGCTCTTATCTTTTCAATGGGCCAATCCCACCATTTTAGTTGAAGTAACTGCTGTATAATTTCTGGCTCGAACCTGTATTTAATAACCTTAGCAGGCGTACCGCCTACAATTGAATAAGGAGGAATGTAGCCGGTAACTACACTATTTGCCGCAATTACTGCACCGCTGGAAATATGCGCTCCACTAGTTATCACACAATGAGAACCTATCCACACATCGTTTTCAATAACAATCTCACCTTTAGAATCATAATCTAACTCTTGATCTGCTTGAAAAATGTTTTTGAAAACATTATAGGTTGTAAGCCGATTGTGGTGATGGTTATACTCTTGTATACTTACATTTCGTGCAATGCTGCAAAATGCCCCGACAGAAACTCCATTTACTGCCGCATAAATATCTGTGTTGGGGCCATTGAATGAAGTGTATCGCCCGATGGTTAAACGTGAGGCAATTTCAAATTTAACATAGCTAAGTTTACAACCTTCGGCAATTGTTATCAAACCAGAAATCTGAGTGCCTTTCATTTTTACACTCGGATGCAGCGAAGAATTAGAAGCCAGATTTATTCGATTGAACCTAGCTACGTAACTCATCATCCGTTCAGGAAGATTACTGACCAGCCTCCAATTCATGCAATGAAGTTTTAAAATGTAACAATTGTTGATGCTCCCTTTTTCGGTTTGCCAAAAGTGCCAGTTGATCGGGCAACTCGCTTAGCTGTGGATCAATAACACCAATCGCATTGCCACTTGCAATAATTTCTTGAAAAGAATTTACCCCAACCTCTTCTAAGATCAGCGAGGGCACGCCCAGAAGCGAAGCCTCAATAACGGCACCCGAATATTTGGATACATGAACTGCTGCACTGCTCAAGATTTGTGGCAAAGGTAACTTGTTAGCTAATTCTAAATTAACATCATTCAACAGATTAAATTTAGTCAGCAAATCAATGATCTCCATTCTATCGCTCTCTGGTGTGCGGGGGTGCAAACGCAACCACCAACTATAATGACTTTTGGTTTTTACCATTAACTCAAGCAAATACCCATCTAGCACAGGCTTTAATGGCTGATGAGTATATAGAACCAAGGGCTTGTCGGTGGTGATTGTAGTTTCATTACGTTTACTATCGATCAGTTTAGAGAGCCAAGGATTGCCAGAATGCCGAAGTCGGACGGGCTTAGTGAATTGACTTTCCAAATAATCGAAAGAAGATTGATCCCACAACCAAAACTCATTAGGCAATAGCGCATAGCCTTCTGTGGGTATGTTGTCGAAAGAATAGCCAGGGTGCAGGCGGCTGATGGTTCCGTGTTGCATATCAATTGCCACAACTCCCCTTTCTTTGGCCGCTAGGTTCATTCCATACATTTGGTTGGAATAGTAACACAGCCCGAATGAGTAAGCAGGTTTCATTTTATCAAATAGAAACAAATATAATTTCTTCCACGCCAAAATCTCATTGATTGAATTTGTAAGCTTCCGCTGAAAGTTTTTGGCATATGTTGGAAATACAGATTGCATCTGATTTGCAAATTTGTCAAACGAAGTAGTTTCGAGTAACCGCTTCCAGTCCGATTCAAATTTATTCCGCTGTCTAAAAGATTCTGCGAGAAGCCCCGCTCTGATTACGGATGCTGAATGTATCTTATCATTGTTGCCTATCAAATCGTACTCGACAAATGCAGTCGAAGTACCTTGATGCGAAAGCTCGTCAATCATCGGATCGAAGTACCGATTGATTAGCTTATCATTTAAGATTACACGATGCGATGCGGCTCCAGAAAAAACATAGGTAACTTCTTTCAACTTTAATGAGTTTCGATACGAATAAGAACGCAAACGAAGACTCAGTTTATCTATCACTTTTGACACTAAACCTCTGGTGTCTCTTTTTGAAGTGGCTTCTTTGAACTCGTGAAAGAAGAGATGATTTTTAAGCACCGGCCAAAATTGAATGCCACCCACAGCCCATTCTTCAACAGGGTATTGCTTCTCGATATCAAGAAGTTGCGTCATTAATTTCAATCGCTTTTCAAACTTCATCGAAGTATTTTCTGATATTTAAAAAGAGTAGCAGTGACCCTACTATAATTGACACTGAAATAGCCAATTTGACACTCATCTCTAGTTCCACTATTTGAGTTGCCAAAAAGGTAATAATTACTGTAAGCCCAAGCCAAAATTCAGGGTAATACCTGACTGGATTTATTTCTTTGAATACTTTAAAATAAAATCCAGAATAGCCCATGTATAAGTAAGAAATAAAGGTTGTGTATGCAGCTGCTTGAAATCCCCAAATAGGAATTGTTATTAAATTCGCTAGTACGTTCAATGCGCCAGCAATAAAAGAAACACGCCATAATACTTTTGTCCGTTCTTCAAAAAAAAGCTTGGCATTAGCCCCTATGTACATTGGGCGATAATTAAAACTCATTACTACAAAAATGGCAATAAAATATCCTCCTTTCATTGTCTCATTCTTAATCAGAAATTGAAATATTTCCTTTAGCCAAATACAAAACAAAAAAGTTCCCGTGAAGAAAATACCCTGCCAAAGAAACACTAGATTTCTAGCCGCTACATCCTTTGATTTTTTGAAATAGCCATTCAATGTTGGCACAATAGCCAGACTTGTAGCATGAGCGAACTGAGATGCTGGCATGCTCACTAGATAGGATAAATTATAGATACCTATATCCGCTGTTTTTACATGGAGCAAATCCATAACTGCTTTATCGGAACTGTTTAATAAATAACCAGAATAATAATGTGGAACGGTTGGTAGGCTTACGGTAAGGGATCTCCGTATAGTTCGCCACTTATAATTAAGTATCGGGGTAATTTTTAAGACAAAATTGAGTGGAAAAAAATAAGAGATATTTGTCAAGACACCCACTATAAAAGCTGACCAAAACCAGCCCATATAACCCATTTTCAAATAAGTGATGAAATAGATATTAAGGGCGATGGTCATCAACCCAAATACGATAGAGCGCAGTGCGATTTGCAGCGGCTTTTGATTAATTTGATAGTAGGTAGTGCCTAAAGTTTGCGTTTGGCCAAAAAAAATCAACGGCAATACGTTTAAAACCACAATCATCAAACGATTATCAGCTACTTCTTGTGGGACTATGGCATAGATCAGTGCAGATAAAACCAATGCGTACGCAAAATTCCACATCGTAAGAAATCCGTAAATCTGCCTCCATAACCACTTATAGCGCAATGGGGATTTATAAAAACTATTTACCAATACCAGTCTCAGGCCAAGGCTGGCAAAAACTGAAATAGCTGTAGTGTAGGCGGTAACCACACCCGAAACTCCATAGTCCGTAGCGGTTAAGTCTTTCGTAATGATCGGTAGCACAAAAAAGCCTGCCATTTTTGTGACTTGTGGAGCAAGGCCATAAATAGCAGAGTGAGAAAGGAGCTTTTTTAGCATCAAATAAAATTAACGTATCATTTACAAAGAAGTATTCTTCCAAAATGCTTCAAAGTATCCACCTGATGCTTTTAATTTTTTTATTGATTGGAATAAATCTTGTTCAGCTATTAGTGAGTGATTTGGCATGTAGGAACAGTAATCTGAAAATGAAATAGGGCGTTCA
>JAAFHY010000031.1 GCA_013298505.1 Cytophagales bacterium | reverse complement strand
CTTCCCTTCGCTTACACCATCTACTTTTAGACCTTCTTCGCCTGAAGTGTAGCTGGGCATCACGCCCATGGTAACTTTAAACGAACGAGCCGAACTCATTGATTTATTTTTGGTGGCAAGGAAGTTCGGCTTGGGTTGAGTGTTTAATTTTTCGATTAGCAACACAATCAGGTGAAGTATTTCTTTTTCGCCCTCGATGTTTATTTTTTCGATATCATCAGAGGGTTTGTGGTAATCGCTGTGCGATCCGGTAAAGAAATGCAGCACCGGGATATTTTTTAGATAAAAAGAAGTATGATCGGATGGACCAACACCTGCCGAATCAGTTTTGATTTGAAATTTTTCGCTTGAAAGTTGTTTAAGTAGCGGCTCCCAAACCGAACTGGTACCCGTGCCGCTAATGGCTAAACTTTTAGCAACGGGGTCGAGCCTTCCGATCATATCCATGTTTATCATATAGCTTACTTTAGCTAGATCTATGGTAGGGTTTTCGGTAAAATACTTCGATCCGAATAGCCCTAGCTCTTCGCCACTAAAGCAAATGAAAAGAAAATTGGTAGCTTCTTTTATTTTGTTATTCTGAAAATGGCGAGCTAGTTCTAACACGCCCGCAACGCCAGAGGCATTGTCATCGGCCCCGTTGTGGATTTTATTTTGTGGATTAGCATCGAGCGAGCTGCCTTGGTTACCGAGGCCAAGGTGATCGTAATGAGCACCAATCACTACCGTATTCAACGCGCCATTGTCGATGTACCCAATCACATTATAAGCAGTGCCTTCGGGGCCTGTGCCGTGAGTACCTCCTTTAAACGTAAACTTTTGAGTATACAAAGCGCCATCTCCTTTTGGCTTTATGCCCATCTGTTTCCATTGCGATTGAATGTAATGCAATGCTAGTTTTTCCCCCGCTGTTCCTGTGCCCCTTCCTTCGAGCGAATCGTTGGCAAGTATTTTAATATGGTTTTTAAGCTGAACGGAGTTAATCTGCGAATAAAGAGAGTTGCCCGTCAAACAAGCAAGCAGAATTGAAAAACCTAGTTTACTCATAACTAACTATTTAGATTGGAAATTTACATTCTTAATCGCTTTTTTACTGCGATTGAATGGTTTATTTTTGACTATACTTAAAAATTAGTATGCCCACTCCAAAAATTGTCTTGCTTACCGATTTTTCTGAGCTGTCTAAAATTGCACTTACGTTTGCCATTCGAATGGGTGCTCCGGTTCAGGCTGAGTTTACCATACTCAACATTATTCGTTTCGATGGTGTGCCCAAGGCCAACCTGCGGATGAAGCAAATTGAGAAGTCGATGATACAAATGGCCGAAGAAGAAGGCCAGTTATTGATTGACGAGCTGCGCAAAGAAGTGAAGGGAAACTATAAGATTGAATTTAAAGCGATCCGCTCGCATACAGTAGCTGAAATGGTGAAGCGGTATACCGATAAGAATCCGACTAACATGGTGGTGATGGGATCGCGCGGGGCGAGTGCCTTGAAAAAAGTACGACTAGGCGGCACTACCGTATCGGTTATTGACGATTGCAATGTGCCTGTAATGGCGATACCTGAATTTGCCAGCTACAAAAATCTAGAACACATCGTTTACGCATCGGATTTAAAGAACACGCAAAAAGAATTGGATTTGATTGTGGAGTTTGCAACTATCTATGGAGCATCTGTACACATGATTCATGTAACTCCGTTGGTCGATAAAAAGATTGAAGCCGATCGGTTACAAGTAGAAGAGATCATCAAAAAAATGAATTATAAAAAATTAGACTTTAAACTCATTTTAGATGACGATATCCCTTCGGCCATTGATGGATATATCAAAAAGACCAAGGCTGATTTGCTCACAACCTTTACGCACAAATTAAGTTTAGAAGAAAAACTTTTCGCGAAAAGCGTAACGAGAACGCTGGCTTATTTGGGAACTATACCTTTATTGGCGATTAAGAGGAAGTGATTGGTTATTGGATTCTTGTTTCTGGTTTTATGTATTTGGAACTAGAGCTAACAACCCAAAGGAAGTTAGAATCCAACAGAAATCACAACATTCTATTTACAACCCCATCGCACTCATGCCTCCATCTACCATAATGTTTTGTCCCGTTATGTAGCTTGCTTTATCCATAGCAAGAAAAGCCACCATGCTCGCCACTTCTTCGGGCTGCCCTACGCGTTTCATCGGTGTGCGCGAAATAATTTTTGAAAGCCTTTCTGGTTGTGCCAAAACGATTTGAGTGAGTGGCGTTTCGATATACCAAGGTGAAACGGTGTTTACGCGAATGCCATCGGTTGCCCATTCTACCGCCAGGTGTTTAGAAAGTTGTATAATGGCCGCTTTGGTCATGCCATACGGTGGCCCTGATTGTACATCAAATGAACCGGCCACAGAGGCAATTTGTATTACACTAGCATTTCCGGATTTTTTCAATAATGGGTGCGAAAGCCGTGCTAGCTCGGTCATGCTAAACAAATTGGTTTCAAATAATTGTCGGTACTCTTGTTCTGTGTATTCTGTAAATTTTTTACGAATGTTGGTACCTACATTGTTTACGAGTACGTCTAGCTTGCCCCAATTATTTTCTATTTTTTCGATCAGTTGTTTTCTAAACGATGAATCAGTCACATCGCCATCCATAGTAAACAAGTTGGCAGAGTTCTTCACTTTCCCTTTTATGCTCTTGGTATCTCGCGCTACCACCAATACTTCTGCCCCTAACTCTAAAAATTCTTTGGCAATTGCCAAACCAATTCCTTTTGTTCCGCCCGTTACCAATGCTTTTTTACCTTGCAATATCCACATATAAATAAAATTGCTGAATTTATATTTTAAGCCTACTCCAATTCTCGCCTGTGCGGATGCGATGAATTTGCATATCGCTTACCTTGAATTTTTGGGCTAGACTTTTTAAAGTTGATTTTCCTTTTTGCAAAGCAATTTTTATTTGTCGCACTTGAGCCTCAGTAAGTTTTACGTTGCCTCCTTGTGAGTGATAGTTTGGGTTTGCCAGCGTGTGCTCTACCTGTTCTTTAATAGTTGCCCACTTTAGGTTCTTATAGTGGTTATCGTCTTTTTTATAGTTTAGGTGGATAACCTTGTTTTGTTTGAGGCCAGGTTTTCGCAAAAAGGCAATCGCTACCAAGCGGTGTACCATACCATTTTTTTGTTCGCCTTTAATGGGGAGTGTGATGCATCTATATCCGCCTAAGTTACTCGTAGCAAGCACTTGCCCCAATTCCACTTTAGTGGTAAAACTAATTACCCTTCCAAAATTAGTTATTGCATAGCGATTGCCTTTCGCTGTTTTTTTTATCGGCATGATTGAAGCCCTCTCACCTTTAAGGAGTTTTATTTTTTTTACTTGTTCCATAGCACTACGAATTAAATGAGTTGATATTCTACAGTTACTAAAAATTTTCTTTTCGCTCTACCAGAAGATACCAATTGTTTTCGATGGGTAAGTAACCCTGTTCATAACAGTAATAGTAAATCGCGCCATCTTTTGTCTTGTAAATATTGGTAAAATAGTTGAAGTCGAAGCCTTTTTGCATTAGTTTTTCACGGCTCAATTTAGTTTTACCGGTAGGGTTTGCTTCCATTAAAATCCGTCTGTTTTTGCGCAGTGTATTGTTAACGTTACGCATATGGTTAGTTTCGTTGCTATTGAGTTTATTATTAAAAGATACGCGGCATTGATCGCTACAAAACTTTTTATCAACACGACCGATGATTACCTCGCCACACTCTAAGCACGTTTTTTCTACTGTTTTCGCCATATTTTCCGTTTGTAAACGTTTACAAGCGAATATAAACGAAAGTAACTGACTAACCTACGCTTCGGTTGCTTTTCTGCCCACACCTTTGCATCGTCAATCACTGAACAACTCAGCTATTGGCGAAAAAAAATTATTAACCATTAAAATTTTAAAACTATGAAAAGCTTAAGAAACAGTGTGCAGTTGATCGGAAGATTAGGAAAAGATCCAGAGGTAAAGGCGTTTAACAAATCTAAGAAGGCAAGTTTTTCCATTGCTACTACCGACTCGTACAAAAATCAGAAGGGAGAGAAGATTGAAGATACGCAGTGGCACAACATAGTTATTTGGGGGCAATTGGCCGATGTAGCAGAAAAATATTTAAAAAAGGGTATGGAGGTGTGTGTGGAAGGCAAATTAGTACACCGCAATTATGAAACCGACAAAGGCGAAAAGAAATATTTAACGGAGATAAACGTCAACGATTTATTGATGCTCGGAGGTAAATAAGATCGCAGTAACTTCGTTTAAAGGTCACGATAGAAATAGAGTGACCTTTTTTGTTTATTTTCGTGAGATAGGAAATGTCAGTATGTATTCAATCCGAACTATTTTTTTGTTAATCATTTTTTTCTTTTTGGTTGCTGGCACGAAAGAAGAGTCACAAGAGCCTTTAGGCATGAGTGGCATGGTAAAAAGACATAACTACTGGAGAGCAAAAGTAAAAGTACCCGCTGTTACTTGGTCTGAATCACTTGCTACCACAGCGCAAGAATGGGCGGAGGAACTAGCCAGACGAGGCTGCAAAATGGAGCATCGCCCCAACCAAGGAAAATGGGATGGCTCTGCTTTTGGTGAAAATATTTATTGGTCATCGGGATTACAGAATTCAGCCGAGCATGTGGTTGATAGTTGGGCAAGCGAAATAGATTTCTTTAATAAGAAAACAGGGAAGTGCAAAGGCGGTGTGTGTGGCCACTACACGCAAGTAGTATGGCGAACCACAAAAGAGATTGGATGCGGCATGGCCAAATGCGGTAATCAAGAAATATGGGTTTGCAATTATAATCCACCAGGAAATTATATTGGTAAGAGACCGTACTAACGAAAAAGGGTGAACTCGTCATTCACCCTTTTTTAACACAATAAAAAAAATCTTATTTCAATTCCGAAAAATCAAAAGACGTTTCTAAAAATTTGGTAGTAAACTTGCCCGAGCGGAAAGTTGGGTTGTCCATTAATTTAAGATGGAATGGAATAGTGGTTTTAATTCCTTCAATCACAAATTCACTCAATGCTCTCTTCATTCTGGTAATAACTTCTTCCCTAGATTGACCGCTTACAATAAGTTTAGCGATCATCGAATCATAATTGGGAGGGATGGTATAGCCAGAATAAACATGGCTATCAATTCTAACTCCGTGCCCACCGGGCATATGGATGTTGGTAATTTTTCCGGGCGAAGGCCTAAATCCATTGGCAGGATCTTCGGCATTAATGCGGCATTCCATCGCATATAGATTTGGATAATAATTATTGCCAGAGATGGGCACGCCTGCCGCAACTTTTATCTGTTCCTTAATCAAATCATAATCAGTTACTTCTTCAGTAATGGGATGCTCTACCTGAATGCGGGTGTTCATTTCCATGAAGTAGAAATCGCCATGCTTATCTACTAAAAATTCAATCGTACCGACACCCTCGTAGTTGATTGCTTTAGCTCCTTGTATGGCAGCTTGCCCCATTCGTTCTCTTAATTCTTGCGAAACAACGGGTGAGGGGGTTTCTTCTACTAATTTTTGATGCCTGCGCTGAATGGAGCAATCGCGCTCTGATAGATGACAGGCCTTGCCGTATTGATCGCCCACTACTTGGATTTCGATGTGGCGTGGTTCTTCTACAAATTTTTCAAGATATAGCCCATCATTTCCAAACGAAGCAGCGGCTTCGCGTTTGGCATCGTCCCACGCTTTTTTAAATTCAGATTCATCGTTGATTATCCTCATTCCTTTTCCACCACCACCTGCTGTTGCCTTTACAATTACGGGGAACTTAATTTTTTTTGCGAGGGCAATTCCCTCTTCAACTGATTCAAGTAAGCCTTCCGAACCAGGTATGCATGGCACTCCGGCTTTGATCATCGTTTCTTTGGCCGTGATTTTATCGCCCATCGAGCGGATCATGTCAGGGGTTGGGCCAATAAACTTTATTCCATACTCGTGGCATACCGCAGAAAACTCTGCATTCTCAGAAAGAAATCCGTAGCCGGGATGGATCGCGTCTGCATTTGTTATTTCAGCAGCCGAAATAATGCGAGGGATATTTAAATACGAATTTTTACTAGGGGCATCGCCAATACATACCGCTTCATCGGCAAAGCGAACGTGTAAACTTTCTCGATCGGCAGTAGAATAAACAGCTACTGTTTTAATGTCCATTTCTTTGCAGGTGCGAATGATACGCAAGGCAATTTCGCCACGGTTGGCAATTAGTATTTTTTTAAACATAGGATAAATTCAAAGTTTAAGATTCAAGATTCAAAATTGGGGTGAGCGATTTTGAATCTTGAATATTGAATTGACTTAATCAGGTTCAACCACAAAAAGTACCTGGTCGTACTCTACCGGTGACGAATTTTCTACCATTACTTTTACAATCGTTCCTGATACTTCTGATTCAATTTCGTTGAAT
The DNA here is from genome assembly GCA_013298505.1 of Cytophagales bacterium. Taxonomy (GTDB): domain Bacteria; phylum Bacteroidota; class Bacteroidia; order Cytophagales; family Cyclobacteriaceae; genus ELB16-189. The sequence goes on along the minus strand of JAAFHY010000031.1, from coordinate 27,344 downwards.
AACTTCATCGCTTCGATAATACAAACTGTTTGGCCTTTAGAAACTTTATCGCCAACAGAAACAAATGGAGGAGAATCGGGATTTGATGTGCGATAGAATGTGCCGATCATCGGAGATTTAATCTCAAGACCTTTTATAACTGCAGCAGCAGGCTTTTCTACTTTCGCAGCTGCCGGTTGTGTAACGGGCGGTGCTACTTGTATTGGAGCTTGCGCAACTACAGGTGCCGTAATAACCGGAGCGGCCGATTTCATTACGCGTTGGTCTGGTTCACGTTTTACATGAAGCTTTAGTTCATTGGTTTCAATGTCTACTTCATTAAGGCCAGATTGAGCAATGAAGTCGATAAGGTCGCGTATCTCGTTCGTTTTCATTTCTGATGGGGTTTTAGTTGCTGGTTTTTTAATTCCATTACTTTTTGAGCTGGTTTCTTTCTTTGTAGCCATGGTTCAATTATTTAACTCGTTCAACGTATTCGCCTGTGCTTGTCTTGATCTTGATGTTATCGCCTGTGTTCACAAACAACGGTACTCTAATTTCAGCTCCTGTTTCGATAGTCGCAGCTTTTAATGTGCGTGTGGCGGTATCGCCTTGCACACCTGGCTCTGTATAGGTAACAACAAAATTTACGTGGGCTGGTGCTTCTGCGGTAATAGGGTCTACACCGTTTTCAAAAGCAATTAAAAGAGTAACTCCTTCTTTGATGTAATTTACCGATTCGCCTAATAGTACTTTGTCAAGATAAATTTGCTCGAAAGTGGTATTGTCCATACACACTAAACTATCGCCATCTTGATAAAGGTATTGGTATTCTTTTGTTTCTACGCGAAGTTGTTCAATGGCATCGCCCGGGCGGAAACGATTTTCTACAATTTTTCCAGTTCGTAAACTGCGCATTTTTAGTTGATAAAAAGCTCGTAGGTTTCCAGGGGTTCTATGTTGCATTTCTTCTACTTGCACCACTTCTCCGTTGTAGCGCACATAACTTCCTTTGTTTAAATCTGATACAGTTGCCATTTTATGATTTAAGATTTATAATTTAAGATTTATGATTTTAAAAGAAGTGACTATTTTTTTAATAGGCCCATTTCACAAATACAGAACCCCAAGTAAAGCCACCACCGAATGCGGCAATCAATAAGTTGTCTCCTTTTTTTAATCGCTTTTCGTAATCCCACAGTAATAAAGGTATGGTACCCCCGGTAGTGTTTCCGTAGCGTTCAATGTTCATCATTACTTTTTCTTCTGCTATGCCCACACGAGATGCCGTGGCATCTATAATTCGTTTGTTTGCTTGATGCGGAACGAGCCAGTTGATATTCTCTTTGGTAAGGTGGTTTCGTTCGGCTACTTGGGCCGCTATTTCTGCCATATTAGTAACGGCAAATTTATAGACCGAGGCACCTTCTTGATATACATAGTGAAGGCGATTATCTACCGAGTGCTGCGAGGCTGGAGTACGGCTTCCTCCTGCTTTCATGTGCAAGAAAGTCTCTCCGCTGCCATCGCTCTTTAGTTCGTAATCCATTACACCTACCTCTTCGGTGGTAGGTTCTAACAAAACACACCCAGCTCCATCGCCAAAAATAATGCAGGTGGTTCGATCAGAATAATCTAAAATGGCAGACATTTTATCTCCACCTATCACAATTACTTTTTTATAACGGCCGGCTTCGATGAAACTCGCCCCAGTTGTCAAAGCATATATAAAACCAGAACAGGCAGCACCCATATCATAGCTAAATGCATTAACCGCCCCAACGGCTGTTGCCACAATATTAGCCGAAGCTGGGAAGGTCATATCTGGAGTGATGGTAGCAAAAATGATCAAGTCAATTTCAGCTGGGTTGGTATTTGTTTTTGCCAATAGGTCTTTTACGGCCTCAATTGCCATTACCGACACGCCCTGATTTTCTCCCTTTAAAATCCTTCGTTCTTTGATGCCAGTGCGCGAGGTGATCCACTCATCGGTGGTGTCTACCATTTTTTCTAACTCTTTGTTGGTTAAAATATAATCGGGCACATATCCGCCCACACCCGTAATTGCTGCTCTAACTTTGGTCATACGCTTGGTTTCTTCTCAGGTATTACATAAAATGCAAATGCCCAGTATAACACCGGGCATTTGTTTGAACACACTTAGTACAGCTTGCCCTGATGAGCAGTGTTTACACTAAGTTTTAAACTAATCGTAATTGGCTTCACCATTTTGGCCTTTTACGCCACTTCTTTTTCCATTACTACATTTCCTTTGTAGTATAATTTTCCTTCGTGCCAGTGTGCGCGATGGGGCAAGTGGCTCTCACCTGTAGCAGGATCTATTGAAAATTGTTTAGCAACCGCCTTATAGTGGGTTCTTCTTTTATCTCTACGGGTTTTGGAGGTTTTTCGTTTGGGATTTGGCATAACCTATCTTGTTTATTTACTTTTTATTTTAACTTTTTTAACATTTCCCATCGAGGATCGGTTTCATCTTCAGCCTTTTCGGATTGATAAACCAACTTACCCTCTTCATTATCTTCGCTTTCTTCTTCCGATTGGTACCGTGGATGGATTTTCTTTAAGGGAATATCTAGCACAATAAACTCGTACATCAGTTGCCCTACATCCAACAAATCTAAATCTCGGGGTATGATGATGATTTCATCGCTAATTTCTTCCATTGCCTCGCCATATTTGAAAATGATGTGCTTCTCTATTTTCATGCTATGGTCAAAAGCATCTAAACTTCGATCACAGATCAGGTTCGCTTTTCCAACAATACTAAAATCGGCCTCAATGAGCGTTTCCCTTTTGGTAAGAACCACCGAAGCATCAAATTCTCCAGCCGAAACAACTTCTTTTCCATAATTCTCAAAAAAGCGTTTGCTTAATTGGAGCTGAAATGAGTGTTGTTTTTGGCCTAAGCCTTGAATATTGATACTAAATTCTTTCACCCCAAAGGGCTTTTAAAATGAGGGGCAAATTTATCAGGATTTATTGAATTTACGCCCCTCGAAGCGGGTTTTTTGAAGAATAAGGGGCTGCCAGAGATTGGCCTGATTAATAGAAATCGGCAAAAACCACCGTTTTGATGTCGTTAAGGGGCTTTTTTGTAAAGTTATCAACAAAGTATTCGATCACGTTTTTTTTGAAGCCCAGCTTAATGGCTATGCTTTTGCAAAAGATAACTTCGCTTTCGAATAGTTTGTGGTCGGCATGCATCAACTCCATGCAAGAGGTTAGATAATCAAATTTTTGATCGTTCGAAAGGGCTCCCAGCCCATCAATCGGTTCGGGGTTTTTGATCAAGTTGCTTACTTCTGCTTCGGGAAAGCTTCTGTCATGTGCAATCTTGAAGATCATTTCGCGCTCGGCTTTGGCAAAATGCTTATCGGCTTCGGCCAACTGAATCAAAATGTTAAGCTTCTTCTTGGTTACAATATCCATTTACAATGTTGAGGCGGTTCAAAACTATTAAAGAAATTCTAACCAACACTCTTTTTTGCATATACGGCCAATGAGGCCGATAGGGTTTAGTTTTTTTCGATCAATAGCATCTGCCTCGACTTCACAATGTCGCAAGCTGTATAGATCGCCTGCCGAAAGGATGATTCATCGGCCATATTTTTCCCTGCAATATTATATGCTGTGCCATGATCGGGCGAGGTGCGCACAATAGGCAGCCCGGCCGTAAAGTTTACCCCGTTGTCGAAGGCAATGGTTTTAAAAGCTACAAGGCCCTGATCGTGGTACATGGCCATTATGCCATCGTATTTTGTGTGTTGCCCAGCAGCAAAGAAGCCATCGGCAGCAAACGGTCCCATTATTAATTTACCTTTTGTTTTTAGGTCGGCAATAACGGGTCTAATGATTTCATTTTCTTCTGCGCCAAGCAGGCCTTCATCGCCCGCGTGGGGGTTGAGCCCTAAAACTGCAATTTTGGGTTTGCCTATGCCGAAGTCTTTCTTCAATGACATTTCGAGTAATCGGATTTTCAATTCTACTCGCTCTTTGGTGATGAGTGAGGCAACTTCTTTTACAGCCACATGCTCGGTTACAAGTCCTACTTTTAAATCGTTGCCTACCATTAGCATTAGGCTTTCTCCAGCGCCAAAAGTAGCGGTGAGGTATTCGGTATGGCCGCGAAATGGGAACTCACTTCCGTGGATAGTGTTCTTGTCGATAGGGCCAGTTACAAAGCCATCCAAAAAACCTTCTTTCGAATCGTCCACCACTTTTTGCAACGACAGTAGTGCTGCGTTGCCTGCTTGCTTCGATGGCTGGCCGGGTTGTATCTCGATCATATCTTCCCAGCAGTTAACCACGTTGATGGTCTTTTGAAAAAATTGCCCCTTTGTTTTTACCTGGCTGTAATTGAATTCTTCTAGGTTCATTAATTTACGATAGTATGAAAGCACCCTCGTGGATCCATACACAACGGGTGTAATCATTGAAAGCAATCGGTTGTCGGCCAGTGCTTTGATTATTACCTCCGGGCCAATTCCATTTATATCGCCAAGTGTGATACCGATTCGTGGTTTTTCGATTGCCATAGTTATAGTGTTTGAAAAATTTAAAGGTACTGAATTCTGATTTTATTAAAAGGAGATTAAATAAAGAGGTGAACCTACTAACAATTAACGAAGTATTCTTGACCTTTGGATATTATTGACACTACCGATGGTTCGGCCTAAAAAATTTCTTGGACAGCATTTTCTTAAAGACCAAAATATCGCACTCAAAATAGTTGATTCATTAAAACTGGATGGATCAAAACAAGTTGTAGTAGAGATTGGCCCCGGTACTGGGGTTCTTACACAGTACTTGATTAAGAACTCAGACTTAGCTGTTTCGCTAATAGAAATAGATCGTGAATCTGTTGCGTATTTGAAAGAACACTTTCCTTCTTTGAGCAACAAAATAATTGAAGGCGATTTTTTAGAGATGGACTTGGCTGCCATGTTTACCAACAATTACCTGGTGATTGGTAATTTTCCATACAACATCTCTTCGCAGATTTTTTTTAGAATTCTTGAGCAGCGAAATCAAGTACCACAGGTGGTGTGTATGTTGCAAAAAGAAGTGGCCGATCGAATTGCCGAAAAGGAGGGAAGCAAAACCTATGGTATATTAAGTGTTTTGCTGCAAGCGTATTATAACATTGAGTATTTATTTAAAGTACCTCCAGGGGTTTTCCACCCCCCACCCAAAGTAATGTCGGCAGTTATTCGACTTACGCGAAATGATAGAGCCACGTTGGATTGCGATGAGCGCTTGTTTCAGCGTGTAGTGAAGCAAGCATTTCAAAACCGAAGAAAGACCTTGCGAAACGCACTCAAACCTTTAAATTTGGAAGCTTCGATCAGTGAAATGCCGTTATTGAATAATCGGGCAGAGCAATTATCGGTAGAGCAGTTTATACATCTTACAAAATTAATTGAAGCAGCGGGTGAAAGAGTTTGTTGAATTTGAATTGACCAAAGAATTCAGGGATCGTTTTCAACAAGCGTTGGATGAGCGAGATGGTACTTTTGTTCTCGATAGCCTGGCGGAAGTAAACCCAGCAGATATTACCGCTTTGCTCTACGAATTTAATAGCGAAGAGTCGAAGTATGTACTCGATTTACTTTCCGTAGAGATCAGATCGAAAATCGTCAACGATTTGGACTCAGATACTCGGAAAAAATTTCTCACGATTTATAATCCTCAAGAACTTACAGAGATAGTTAATCAATTAGATTCTGATGATGCAGCCGATATTTTAAATGAGTTGCCCATTAAAATCAGCGAAAGCATTATTGCAGGGCTGGAGCCTGATTTAAAAGCACAAGTAATTGACTTGCTCCGCTATGACGAAAACGTGGCGGGTGGATTGATGGCCAAAGAGTTGATAAAGGCTCGTAACAACTGGACGGTAGTACAGTGCGTAGAAGAAATACGAAAGCAAGCAGAAAATGTAACAACATTTTATGCCGTGTATGTGGTAGATGACCGCGATACGTTGTTAGGTAGAGTGTCACTGCAAAAGCTTATTTTGACCGACCCTAAAACAATTGTTAAAGATATATATGACGATGACGTAGTTTCGGTAGAAACGCATCAGGAAGACACCGAGGTTGCCGAGATCATGAAGAAATATGACTTGGAATCGGTGCCGGTGGTAAATGTGCATGGGCAATTAGTAGGTAGAATTACGATTGACGATGTGGTAGATGTAATTACCGAACAAGCCGAAGAAGAGCGCCAAATCATGTCGGGTATAACCGAAGATGTGGAGGAGGATGACACCGTTTGGAAAAACACTCGTGCCCGTTTGCCGTGGCTTTTGATTGGGGTTTTCGGAGGTATACTCAGCGCAAGGTTCATGGGTTTTTTTGAAGCTGAGTTAGCCAAAATTACCGCAATCGCGTTTTTTGTCCCTCTCATTCAAGCAACCGGTGGAAATGTAGGTATTCAATCTTCTTCATTGATTGTGCAGAGTTTAGTAAAGCCAGGGTTTGTAGACGAGGGCTTAATAAAACGCCTCTCGAAAGTGTTTAGCGTTGCTTTGTTGAATGGATTTTTTCTATCAGTATTAGTTTTAGCCACTACACTTTTGTTTTTTGGTAACCCTCGTCTTTCAATCGTGGTTGCTATCGCCCTTTTTGGAGTAGTGTTGTTTTCTTCTTTTGTAGGCACAGTAACGCCTCTCATACTCAACAAGATGGGATTTAACCCAGCGTTGGCATCGGGGCCATTCATTACCACGATGAGCGACTTGCTAGGGCTCACCACGTATTTCCTCACCATTCATTTGCTGCTCTAGCCTTCATATACAAACTGATGTAATATTCTCATCTAATCCGATACGATCACTTCACATACTTTGATTTATATTTGATAATTAAGCGTTCAGTAGTTAGAAATGGGTCGAGTAGCACGAATCAAAAAAAGAATTTCAGATAAGTTTGATGAGGTGGTTGAAAAGCCAATCCTTACCAGTACGATCGTGTTGGTGCTGGTAGCCATTGTTGTTATCGGGCTAAGCCTGCCTTTTTATATTTCTGATTTCAGAAGTTTTTGGATACAAGTACTGGCTGAAGCGCACGGAATGATTTTCGATATTGCGGTAATCGGTATTTTACTTTATTGGTTAAATCAAAATGGCGAAGTGCGCCAGCGCATCAGAACCTACAAAGATGAGATTGATGACTTTAGATTGTGGGAGTCAGACGAAGCCGCATTTCGTACCGTGGGTAATATCAAGCGATTGAATCGTCATAAGATATGCGAAATCAATTTAGTGAATTGTCACTTGGCGCGAACCAATCTAAATTATGTTAATTTAAAATCATCGAACCTCAACTCTACTAATTTATCCAATTCATCTTTGATCGAAACGAATCTAGAAAACACCCGGTTAAACCAAACCAATTTAGAAAACTCAAATCTAAACCAAGCGAATTTAAAAGGTGCTTACGCAAGTGGAGCGAATTTTAAAGATGCTTTTTTAATTAAAACGCAATTTGAAAATGCATTTCTTATAAAGACCAATTTCAAGAATGCTTTTTTGATGGAATCGAATTTGAGAAATAGCTACCTGATGGGTGCCGATTTTGAAAATGCTAGTTTATACAAAGCAGATTTGCGAGGAGCAAAGGGGTTAACCATAGAGCAATTATCAAAAGCAAAAACCTTATACCTCGCGCAATTTGATGATGAATTAATAGAACAAGTAAAACTGATAATTCCCGAATTAGTAGGAGGGTAGTTTTTTGTATTCGAGAAAATATCAGTTACTTTTGTTAAAACAACGGCCGCGCTTTTAAGTGTGGCCGTTGTTTTCTTTTTTTAAATACTTTAATTTCAAGAATTATCACTAATGGCTAAACAGATTTCATATTATACAAAAGAAGGGCTTGATAAGTTAACACAAGAGTTAAGTTACCTTAAAACTAAAGGCCGCTCTGATATAGCCAAGCAAATTGCAGAAGCACGCGATAAGGGCGACCTAAGCGAAAATGCGGAGTACGATGCAGCAAAAGACGCACAAGGACATTTGGAAGCTAAGATTGCCAAACTCGAAGATTTGATGGGCAGCGCACGCCTGATAGACGAATCGAAAATTGATACATCGGTGGTATCTATATTATCAAAAGTTACCATCAAGAATAAAAAAAATTCGGCCAGCGTTACCTATATGTTGGTTTCAGAAGAAGAGGCTGATTTAAAGCTAGGCAAAATATCTACCCAATCGCCCATTGGTAAAGGCTTACTTGGAAAAAAAGTTGGCGATAGTGCCAAAATAAAAACGCCTGCCGGAGAAATGGAATTTGAGATTAGCAAAATCGAAGCGTAATTTTTTATGGCCTCTATTTTCTCTCGAATTGCAAGCGGAGAGATTCCTGCTTACATCGTTGCCGAAGATCAATCCCATTTGGCTTTTTTAGATATAAACCCATTGGCAAAGGGCCATACGTTGGTGGTGCCAAAGCGCGAAGAAGATTATTTTTTTGATTTAACCGACCAAGAGATTGCTACCACCATGCAATTTGCCAAGCGCGTGGCTCAGGCAATTAAGTTGTCTGTGCCCTGTTTGCGTGTAGGTGTATCGGTAGTTGGCTTAGAAGTTCCTCATGCACACATTCATCTGATCCCATTGAACAAAAGCAGCGACCTTAATTTTTCAAATCCAAAGTTGACTTTATCTAAGGATGAGTTTTTGGCGTTGGCAGAAACAATAAAGAAAGCCTTTAAATAAAATCAATATCCGCACTTAGCGGAAAACGCATTAAGAATTCTAGCGCTTCTTCTACGGTCATCCCTTCAAATAGAACTTTGTATAAGCGGTCGGTAATCAACGCCCTGATTTTGTAAAAATCAGCGCATTTTTTTGCAATCCGCACCGTATTTACACCCTCTGCAATTTCTTCCATATCGGCCAATATTGCAGTAAGTGTTTCGCCCTTTGCCAATCGGTAACCAACGGTAAAATTTCTACTCATGGGGCTATTGCAAGTAGTTACCAAATCGCCAATGCCTGCTACTCCCAAAAAAGCTTTCACATCGCCACCCAATGCTCGCCCGAGGTAAACCATTTCTACAGCACCTCTACTTACCAACAGACCTTTTGCATTTTCGCCATAACCTAAGCCACTCAATGCGCCCGAAGCAATGGCAATAATATTTTTTAAGACCCCAGCTATTTCAACGCCCACTATATCACGGTTCTCGTAAACCTGAAAGCGATCGTTGCGTAATAATCTTTTTCCGATTTGAATCACTTCATCAAACTGACTGGCAACAACTGTAGCTGCAGGTTGACGTTGCGCCAATTCTTTAGCCAGGTTGGGTCCCGCCAAGCAACCGATTCTTACTACCACGCTTTCTTCGCGAATTACTTCGCTCATTGTTTTTACTTGCTTGCGGTTTAATTTAGTAATGGTCTCAATCGTTTCGCCAGCAGGCAGGGTAATATCAAAACCCTTAGTGCCATGAATTAAAATGTGATAGGGCTGAAGATGGGGCGATAGCTTTTTCATCATTTGCCGAAAATGAGTTGAGGGCACCATCGGAAAAATAATATCGCACGAGCTAGCTATTTCGGCTAGATCATTTACCGCCCTCACATTGCTGTGGATGGCGTGACCTTTACTTATTTTTTTTTCGTTGATCTGCTTAACGGCTGTCGCATCCCGCGCATAAAGAAGTACTGACCTGTTGATGGCCAAAATATTTGCAATGACAGTTCCGAAATTGCCCGCACCAATAACTCCAATTGGTTTTTCGTCTGCTTGTTTATAAACTTTTTCCGATATGGGCATATTTTAGCTTAGTTGCTATTGCGAATAGTTGAGCTAAAGAAAATAGGCATTTGCAGTACAACTAAATCAAAGTTTTCTCTCCAAAGCCCAAAGTTTTAGCAATTCGTTGGTTGTCAAAACTTTCTTAAAACCTTTATTCTTTAATCCTTCATGTAGTGCCTTATCGCCTGTCCATAACTTGCCTTTTAAGTAATTGGTAAGAGCAATAAAATCTGTATCGTCTAAATCTATTTTATCAAGTAATTTTTCTGATTCTAGCCAAATCTTTTGAGGAATGATCGCTTCGTTGATAAAATTGATTTTAGTTAACAATGAATAATAGGATTCATTCAATTGCCCATCTGTTAATTTTGAAACCTTTAACAATTTATCCCAATGCTTTAGGATTTCGATTCTCATATATTGAGCACTGTAAAACTCAAAAATCCCTTGTGAGTTAAATAGTATTTGTCCGTAAGTAGTTTGGGTTCGCAATAGCGCACTGAAAATTATGTTGGAGTCTACAATAATTTTCATTTAATAAAACGACTTCTGTTTTTACTCCACCAACCTTTTTTAATCTCCGTGGCAAGTTTATCAACCGCGGCTTGGGTTGCTTGTGACTTATCCGTTGCTTCCTTATAGTTCAAATAGTCTAGTAGGTTTTGAAGTTCCTCTGTATTGATATTCGATGGAAGACGGATAATCACTTCCTTTTTTGTCCTTTCTATAACCATATTGTTTAAATTTAATTCTTTAAAACGTTCCTTAATTCAACAAATTCAAAGGAGATAATATCAAAACTAGATAAACTGTTCTAGCTCATAGCCTACCAGCCTATTGTGGTAGTAATATAACAGCGAAAGGTCTTTTGTGATGATGTTTCCTTTTTTGTTTTTAAGCAGCGGCCTGTTTAAATGAAACACGCCCACGTTTTCTAGTCCGCGTTGTATGGCCATATCCGATTTGCCTTTCAAGTGAGTGGCATAGTTAATTTTCCCATCCTCTTTCATCAAATAGATTTGTTTGCGCACCCGCTTAAACACTTCTTTGAATTCGGCATAGTCTATTTCTAGGTCTTCTTCCGGAATTCTAAGCAGGCTAAACAAATCAAGTGCAGGATGTTTTTTCATCCACATTTCGAAAGCGATAAAAGCAACTAAGTGGCTTGAGAATACTCGATTTATTTTATGGTATTCTGTTACAATCCGCTGGCTTAGCATCCGTGTGTATTCATCTTCGCGCTGGCGATCAATCGAAATGTCTCCGTTAGAAATAAAATAGTCGCGCGTGTTAATAATCCGTCCGTTCGAATCTAAACTATTGCCATCGTCATCTACATAGTTTCCCATCACATCTAAGCCAGGCCCAATAGAAACCGAAATGCTGGAAGGATTGCTAAAAAACTTGAACAGGAATTTAATGAGTTGAAAACTGCCGTACTTATCTTGTTCAGGGAAGTAGCGGTCTTGCCCTTTTACTTGCAAGTAATCTTCAATCATTTCTGGGGCTTCGAGTACGCAATGATAATTGAGGGTAACTGGCACCACAAAAATCTTTTTCGTTTCGCCTTCGGCCATGTACAAATTACGCTGTGCTTCAATGGCCGTACTCAACAATCCAAGTTTTAATTGTTTTTCGATCAAGCCAGATCGTGATCGGGTGCCACCCGGAAAAAACAAACTGTGTGCTCCTTTTTGAATGGCCAGGTTAGAATACATTTTTAGCGTTTCTAAGTATGGCAAATTCTTTTTTCTTCGGTCTACTTTATAAGCACCCAGGCTGTTCATAAAGTAGGCGATGATTTTTATGTTAAACAGATTTAAACCAGCACCGTAAATGAAAGCGGGCAAGCCCATGGAGTGGATCACCCAACCGATCAGTATCGAATCAAGATTACTGAAGTGAGTGGGAACCATTACCACTGTGCCCTGCTTGGCCAGTTTGCGTATCATTTTTACTTTTCCAACGATGTGGATTTTGTCGCGCAGGGTGTAGCGATTGCGAAAAAAGGCTCCGAATTTTTTTATACGTGTGCCATTCAATAATCGCAGAAAGCCAAATTTGATTACCTCGCGTGCAAAGCGGTACGAAGAAGCTTTAAAATTTCCCGCTATCTCTGTTGCGTAGCGGTTTACTATTTTTTCTAAGATCCGATCTACTGCGCCAGCGAGTTCTTCTTCTTTCTTATTACTCAACTCAACCATCTCTGTTTTGATGGCAGCCCAAAAGCGCGGGTCATCTTTTGGGTCAGCACGCCAGCGATTGCGCTTTATTCGATTTTGCTCGCGATAGACAGTAGCCTGCAAATCGTCTATAACTTGCTTTAGCTGAGGCCGTAGTTCCTTTATTCTGCTAATGGATTTTTCGGTTACCTCGGCAATAAACTCTTTCCGGTTTTTGCTTAACTGATAAACAGGCCAATCGGGTATGCCATCAAGAATGGGCTTATAAGGCTTGTTTTTGTTTTTCTTTTCTTCTAAGATTTCCATCAACTTTTTTACAAACAGGACCTCAAAGTTAATTCACCCCCATTCATTACCAAATTTATAAGTGCGAGGTGGCTTTTTGGAGGCTTTTGGCCATTTCGGCAAACCGAGCTTGGGCTTCGTTTAAAAATAGCGCATTTACAATCTCGTTAACCTCCGCTTCCGCAGTTAGGTCATATTCTTCAATTTTAAAGGTTTGTTCAAATGGTCCCCATTCTAATTTTATCAAATAACGGTTGTTCCAATGGAAAATCGTTATCTTCATTTCGGGGTGGGGTATTTCTCCTACAACTCGCATATTAAATTTAATTGGATGCCTTGCAAACTAAAAAGTTCAAATTAGCCTTTATGTAAGATGATGCCAAAGAGAATTTTAATTCTTACGGCTCGGTTTTCAAATATTAGCATCGTTTAACCGTTTAAACTAAACGTCTGTCGATTAGAAATTAACTATCTTTCGATCTATTGTAATATTGTATTTTTGATAGAAGAAATATGAGGGGATCACGGATTTTTCATTTGATATTCATTCTCCTGCTTTACAGCAGTATGGCAGCTTACGCAACGCATTTAAGGGCGGGCGAGATTACCGTTAAACGCAAAGATTGTAACAGCCTTACTTTTTTAATTATTATTAAAGTTTACACAAATACAGGGTCAACAATTAAATACGATGGTGGCGTATTGGATTTTGGAGACAGGACTGCTCGAAGCATTCGGCCAAGAATTGATAATACCATATTAGGAGTTGGTATTGGCTTCGTAAAGGACTCTGTAGAGCACACCTACTCGGGTGGAGGGCAATTCATAATTACTTACGAAGAGCCAAATAGAAATGAGGGTATTCTTAATATGAGCAATTCTGTGTTTACAAGATTTTTCTTGCAGACCTCAATAGTTATTGATGCGTTGGCAGGTTGCGATAATAGCCCTCAATTGTCTGTGCCGCCAATCGATAGGGGCTGTTCTGGTGCTGCTTGGTTTCACAATCCTGGTGCGTACGATGTAGATGGAGATAGTTTGTCTTATGAACTCACTGTACCCAAGCAAGGAAGAGGAGTTGACGTTGGTAACTACCAAGATCCAAATGATGAAAGTTTTTATACAAATCATTCAACCGGAAATGAAATGCGAAATGAGCCGCCTACATTTACTATTGACTCCAAAGGTACAATCAGATGGGACGCACCTGGCCTTGTAGGTCAATATAACATTGCCTTTAGGATATATCAATGGAAGAGGGTTGGATCGCAATGGGCTAGAAGAGGATATGTAACCCGCGATATGCAGATAATAATTGAAGATTGTCTTAACCAAAGGCCCCTCTTGATTGTGCCACCACAATTGTGTGTTGTCGCGGAGACGATACCTCCAATTAAAGAATTAATAGTAGGAAGTGATCCAGACAACCATCCAGTAAAAATTGAAGCTTTTTCTGAGGTGTTTCCTGAGAACTTCGCAAAACCATCGCCTGCAACACGTACTCCCTTTCCGGCAGTATTTAGCGCTAGCCCCGCTCAACTTACCTTCAATTGGGCTACCATCTGCCAGCACGTAAAGGATCAATTTTACCAAGTGGTTTTTAAAATAAGTGATATGCCCCCCAGAGGGCCTTCATTAGTCAATTTTGGGGTGCTGCCAATACGAGTAATGGGGCCAAAACCAATCCTTAATCCCGTTGTGCCAGATGTAAATAATCGTTCCGTTACCCTAAACTGGCAGCCTTACAAATGTGCAATACCGGCAGTATCTATGGAGGTATGGCGCAGGGTAGGTAGTTTTGCAGGCACGCAAGCAGAGTGTGACACAGGCATGCCGCCCACCTTCGGCTATACCAAAATAAAAACATTTCCAATTGCAACGATTACTTATAAAGACGAAGGGTTGGCGGCAGGGGCAACTTATTGCTATCGTTTAGTTGCCGTGTTTCCGCAAGGCGGTGGCTTTAGCAAAGTGTCTGACGAGCAGTGCATGATGACTGAGTTTAAACTAGATAGGCCTGTAGTGACTAACGTATCGATCGATAAAACATCTACTACCGCTGGGCAGATTACCATAAGCTGGACACCACCACTTGATTTACCAGCGCAGCAATTTGGCTACGAGGTATACCGTGCCGATGGTTTTTCTGGCAAGATCAACATCAATAAGGTTTCACCTGGCAATACAATTACCGCCACTACCTACCAAGATGAGGGTATGGACACAGAAAATAAGATTTACAATTACCGAGTGTTGGCGTACGATGCCGTTGGCGCCAAATTAGATTCTTCGGCCGTGGCCTCAACCGTGCGATTAGAAATAGCTTCAAAGTTTCAAGAACTGGAATTGCGCTGGGTGGCCAGCGTGCCGTGGTCGAATAGCGTTTCAGGGCAACCGCACAGGGTATACCGAAAATTGGAGGGCGAAGATGACTTACAGTTTGTAAAAATAGCCGATGTAAATCCAGGTGCTGGTTTTGTGTATGCTGATAAAGGCCTCGACAACGCAAAAAGATATTGCTATCGTGTGGAGACAGTTGGCAGTTATGGAAACCCGGCTATCCCAACGCCATTGTTTAATTATTCTCAAATAGTATGTGCGCAACCTGATGATAAAATTCCACCCTGTCAACCAAAATTTTCTGTTTCACTAAAAGGCACTGATTGTACCGAGTCAGAAACGTGTATAGATGTTAAAACTTTTACAAATAAAATTTCGTGGGAAGAACCCGAGCCAAGTTGTAAGGAGGATGTAAAGGGTTATATTATTTACTATGCATCTAAAGTGGGTGGAGAGTTTATTAAACTTAACGATAAAAGTAGCTTAGTAACCGGACTTGAATTTGAACATAAAAACCTCCCTTCTTTTGCCGGATGCTATAAGATTCAAGCTGTAGATAGAGGAGGTAACGAGAGCGAGTTGAGTACGGAATTTTGTTTCGATAATTGCCCCTATTACGAGTTGCCAAACGTATTTACACCCAATGGCGATAAATGCAACGATAAATTTAGTGCCTTCAACGCGCGCAATATTGTTGTGTCCGATGGTGGAGCCATTACCTCTGAATGCGGAAGCTTGACAGCGGCCGAGTTGGAGTTGATAAAAAAGAAATGTGCCCGCTTTGTTGATAAAGTTTACTTCACCGTTTATAACAGATGGGGAGCAGAGGTATTTAAGTATGAATCGGGCGGGGAAAAGACGATTTACATTGATTGGGACGGAAGAGACAACAGTGGCGTAGACTTGGCCTCGGGAGTTTATTTTTATGAGGCGCAAGTTGCGTTTAATGTGGTTGATCCAGCGAAGCGAAATCAAAACATACGTGGATGGGTGCAAATAGTTCGATAGAAAAAGTAATTATGTTCGATGGTGTCTGTAACCTCTGCAATGGTGCGGTATTGTTTGTAATTAAAAGAGATGCGAAGGCTGTTTTTCACTTTGCAGCGCTGCAATCTGATTTTGGCAAAAAGCAATTGAATGAGTTGGGAGTTAGCCGGACTAATTTCGATACTATTATCTTATTGAAAGAGGGCAAGGTTTACAAAAAAAGTAATGCAGCTTTAGAAATTGCAAAAGAGCTAAACGGCTTATGGCCGATGCTCTATGTGTTTAAAATTATCCCATCGTTTATCAGAGATGCAGTTTATAACACAATAGCCAACAACCGCTATAAATGGTTTGGTAAAAAAGATAGCTGCATGTTACCTACGCCCGAATTACAAGCCAGGTTTGTGAGATAGAAATATGTAAAGATTTAGTGGTATTTCTTTCAGAATCAAAGATTGGTTAAGGTTTCCAACTCTTCTAAAACCCTTACAAAAGTGGGAGCTCTTTTGCGTTATCGTCTTTGCGAGCACTGTGCGTAGATTTGCGTGTGGAGCGAAGCAATCCCCCAAATGAAAATTGACACTTTATCAAACAATCGCCATCAGTTGTTATTATCAATCCTATTGCTAGTGCAAAGAGGTGTTTCTAAAATTTCTAATTTCCATTTTTAGAAGCTAGCTTTGAAGTCAGTAAACTACCAATCAAAAGATAGCAGCATGAAGGCTTTTATATTTCCAGGGCAAGGAGCACAATTTACCGGAATGGGTAAAGATATTTATGATTCTAATCCGTACGCGAAACAATTGTTTGATGATGCAGATAAGATTTTGGGCTTCTCCATTTCGCAAATCATGTTTAGCGGCTCTGCGGATGAATTGAAGCAGACCAAAGTTACCCAGCCAGCGGTTTTTATTCACTCGGTGGCCATTGCAATGTCACAACAGTCTCATAAACCCAACATGGTTGCGGGTCATTCCTTAGGAGAATTCTCTTCGTTGGTAGCCAACCACACGCTTACTTTTGAAGATGCCCTGCGCTTAGTATCGCAAAGAGCCCAAGCCATGCAGAAAGCTTGTGAAGTTAACCCTTCTACGATGGCGGCAATTTTGGGATTAGAAGATCACCGGGTTGAAGAAATATGTGGTGAAATTCTGGAAGTAGTGGTGGCAGCGAATTATAATTGCCCTGGGCAACTGGTCATTAGTGGTAGCATCAAAGGCATTGAAATAGCTTGCGAAAAATTGAAAGCGGCTGGAGCCAAACGGGCTTTGCCTTTACAAGTTGGTGGGGCGTTTCATTCGCCACTCATGGAACCAGCGCGAGAAGAATTGGCAGCAGCTATCGAATCAACAAAATTCAGCACTCCCATTTGCCCGGTTTATCAGAACGTAAATGGACTCCCATCTTCCGATACATCGGTAATTAAAAATAATTTGATCAGTCAGTTAACAGCACCCGTGCGGTGGACTCAGTCTGTGCAGAACATGGTGAAAGATGGAGCTACGCATTTTGTAGAGTGTGGCCCCGGAAAAGTGTTGCAAGGCTTAGTGAAGAAGATTGCGCCTCAGGTAGAGGCAGCTAGCTTATAAGGAACAACTCGAAGTAAATCGTTGCAGCCAGCCAACATTTCTAAATTTGTTTTTTTGAGTAACGGGTGACGGAGATTAGGGGCTATTTCACAAAGTGGCACAAGGGTAAATTTTCTGTTTTGTATTTCGGGGTGCGGGATTGTTAGTTGGGGTAATCCAACAACAAGATTATCAGCATAAAGCAGGTCTATATCAATGATGCGCTCACCCCATTTGGCTTCTCGTTTTCTACCCATTTCAAATTCTATTTGTTGAGTGTAGACTAGAATTTTTTCGGGCATTAAGGTAGAGCGAACCACAATAACTTGATTTAAGAACGGGGGTTGATTTGTATTCCCCCAGGCATCTGTCAAATAAATCAACGAATATTTTTCGATGGGGCCAAGCATCTGAATAATCCTACCCTTGGCTTTCTCAAGTTGGATAAACGGGTTTTGAATGTTGCTTCCGAGAAGTAAATAATAGGTTATTGAGTCCACGAAATGGATTTGAACTGCTAAGGTAACCAATGGCTTTAATTAGCGTTTATCATTATGTATTTTTGCGCATATTTTAATTTCAGCTAAATGAATTTCTTTAAATCTTTTTTGGCGTCTTGCCTCGGCTCACTCATTGCTTTTGTCATATTGATATTTCTCGTTTTTAGTTTTCTGGCAGCCTCGGTAGCCTCGTTTTCATCGGGTAACGAAGCCGTGGTGGTAAAAGAGAATTCAGTATTGCACCTAAAACTGGATGTGCCTATTACTGAAATAGAAGTAGAAAATCCCTTTGAAGGGCTACCCATTCCGGGAGCGGCCGATGCGACCATCGGGCTTTTGCAATTAAAAAGCGTTTTGGCCAAGGCAAGCGAAGATGCAAACATTAAAGGCATTTATTTAGACATCAGTTTTTTTCAGGGTGGCTATGCAAAGGCAAAAGAAGTACGATCTGCTTTGCTTGATTTTCGCAAAACCGGCAAATGGGTAGTTGCTTACAGCGAAATGATGAGTGAACAATCGTATTACATTGCCTCGGCTTCTGATAAAATTTATATGAACCCAGAAGGTCAATTAGAATTTAACGGCCTCTCCATCGAAGTTTCATTCTTCAAAAAGATGTTCGATAAATTAGACATCAAGCCCGAGATTTTTAGAGTTGGTGATTTCAAAAGCGCGGTGGAGCCCTTCTTCTTAGATAAAATGAGCGATGCAAATCGCTTGCAGTTGAATGAACTTGTGGAAGATATAAACAATCATATCGTGGCCGACATAGCCGCTTCGAGATCAATTTCAGAAAACCGATTGTCTGAAATTTCAGATCGTATGCTAGCCACAACCATGGAAGAAGCGGAGCAATTGCACCTGGTCGATTCGTTGTTCTATTACGACCAAGTCGTGGATGAGTTAAAAGCAAGACTTGGATTGACCACCAGCGATGATATTGAATTCATAAAGTATAACAAATACAAAAATACCACCAGCAACTATAGCAGTTCTAAAAATGAAATTGCTGTTATAGTTGCAGACGGAGACATTATGCCGGGCAAAGCGCAGCAAGGCACCATTGGGTCATCAACATTTTCAAACGAATTGAGAAAGGCACGATCCAATAAAAACGTGAAAGCAATTGTGCTACGGATCAATTCACCAGGAGGCAGCGCGTTGGCATCGGACGTAATGTGGAGAGAGGTTACTCTTGCATCTAAAGAAAAACCGATCATTGCTTCCATGGGCGACTATGCCGCATCAGGTGGTTATTATTTGGCAATGGGTTGCGATACCATTGTCGCGCAGCCTACCACTATTACCGGCTCTATCGGAGTGTTTTCTGTTCTATTTGACTTAAGCAGTTTCTTAGATAACAAGATAGGCATCACTTTCGATGAAGTGAAGACGGGTGATATTGGCGAACTAGTTACCGTTACCCGACCTCTTACCCCTTCCGAAAAAGCGATTTGGCAAAAAAGTACTGATCGTATTTATGAGTCATTTACAAATAAGGCCGCAGAGGGAAGAAGAATGCAAGTAGATCAATTACGAAAAGTAGCTTCTGGCCGAGTGTGGACTGGCGCGCAAGCCAAAGAAAAAGGCTTGGTAGATGTGCTGGGCGATTTTGATGAAGCGGTTAGAATAGCGGCTGATAAAGCTGGTGTCGCAAGTGATTATAAACTACGGTTTTACCCAAAGTATAAATCATTTTTTGAAGAGTGGGTTGCTGGCTTGGAAGAGAGCACAAAAACGAACGTGCTAAAGCAAGAACTTGGCACAAATTATAAAATTTACGAGCGGTTAAAAAATTTGAATCGCTACCAAGGCGCGCAAGCCCGGATGCCTTTTGAGTTGGAGTTACGTTGAGAGTAGTTTTCAAATTAGTGAATGCAGTCTTGAAACTACCCAAATAGAGTCACTCTGTTATACTGATATGTTTTTAGGCCAGCATAGATAATTTTTCTCTACAATTTTGCTGATGGCTTTAATTGAAGGCAAGTCAGAAGCTTGAGCAATATCAAGTACTCTGCCTGCCTTGGTAAGAATGTTGATGGGTTGGCCATTAGTAACGTATCCTTCATTGCTTACCGAGCCGTACGAAAAAAGATAGTTGGCATCTTTTCGAAGTACGCCAAACGTCTGATGAACACCAGCCCTCACACGTTCGATTTCTGTCTTTTTTATGGGTTCTGCTTTCAGATCTATTTGAAACAGTTCACGAATAAGCAGTCGGTTGCAAAGCCCAGAGAGTATTTCGTCCGGATGATCGCGCCAACTTTTTATCGCACCCCAAATATCGTTATCATCAAGTTGACCAAAGGATTCGAGTAAATTGGATTGCTCGCTAAAGTCGCTTAGGCTATAGTTTTGTTTCAGAAACACTTTTAGCGCTTCGCTGGTATTTAGATTTTCTCCTGCAAGAAACAGGTATTGCGCCCTGCGAATAATATTCACCATCATACGCTCTGCGCTCACAGCTGTTTTGTGCAAGTAAACTTGCCAATACATCAGCCTTCTGGCGTTTAAAAAACTTTCGATGCTGAAGATCCCTTTTTCTTCTACCACCAGCAAATTTTTATGAACGTTAAGCATGGCAATAATTCGATCAATGCCAATAGTGCCTTCTAATACACCCGTATAAAAACTATCTCTTTTCAAATAGTCTAACCGATCAATATCGAGTTGACTGCTAATGAGCTGGTTGAAAAATTTACGTGGATAGCTATTGCGAAAAAATTGAAGTGCTATTTCCAACTTCCCACCAAATTGCTTGTTGAGATTCTTCATAAATAGATATGAAAGACTCTCGTGGCTAATGCCGGCTAGCAAGGTTTCTTCAAGTGTATGCGAGAGTGGTCCATGGCCAATGTCGTGTAGCAATATGGCGATTTGTGCGGCTTCAAACTCTTCGTTGCTGATTTCAATTCCTTTACCTCGCAATGTTTCTAAAGTCCGCCCCATCAGGTGCATAGCACCCAAGGCATGATGAAAGCGTGTGTGTTGCGCACCCGGGTAAACCAAATCGCTTAGGCCAAGCTGCTTGATATAGCGCAGGCGTTGAAAAAACGGATGCTGGATCAAGTCGAAAATTAGCTCGCTTCGAATTGAAATGAAACCGTAAACAGGGTCGTTGATGATTTTCTTTTTATTCAAGGATGCAATGGGTTATAGTCACTATTGGCTTATATATTTTGTGTAAATTCGGAAAAATTTATTCATGCAAAGATACACGATCTTGTGGGCCGATGATGAGATTGACTTATTAAAGCCGCACATCCTTTTTTTGGAGCAACGTGGTTATGACATTACGCCCGTTAATAATGGTACCGAAGCCGTTGAACTTTCGGAAGCCAAGCACTTTGATGTTGTTTTTTTAGACGAGAATATGCCCGGTATTTCTGGGTTGGAAGCTCTGAGTCAAATAAAAGCGAGCAAGCCCAACTTGCCCGTGGTAATGATTACCAAAAACGAAGAGGAGCGGATTATGGAAGATGCCATCGGTGGCAAGATTGATGACTATCTGATCAAGCCGATCAACCCAAGCCAGATACTACTATCTATCAAAAAAATTCTTGACAACAAGCGGTTGGTGATAGAGAAGACCAACTCTACCTACCAACAAGAATTTAGGAAAATAAGTATGGCGTTTGAAGACAACATGAACCATGAACAGTGGGCAGAACTTTATAAAAAGCTCGTCTATTGGGAATTGGAACTTCAACAAGATGGCGCTGATAATAAAGATATGGCCGATATCTTAGATTCTCAAAAGGTAGAAGCCAATGCTAATTTTTGTAAATTCATTAAACGCAATTATGAGTCGTGGCTGAATAACCCAAGTGCTGATCGCCCCATGCTTTCACATCAGTTGATGAAGAAAAAAGTTTTTTCTGAGTTAACGCCAGAGGTACCCACGTTTTTGATTTTAATAGATAACCTGCGTTTCGACCAGTGGAAAGTAATCGAACCGATTATTGCCGAGTTTTTTAATGTTACCAAAGAAGAAACCTATTATTCGATTTTGCCTACCACCACGGCCTATGCACGCAACGCAATTTTTAGCGGCATGCTGCCAGCTGAAATGGTAAAAACCCACCCTGACCTTTGGGTGGGCGAAGATGAAGATGAATCTAAAAATAATTTTGAAGATGAGTTTTTAGCAAGGCAACTAAAGAAGAACAATATCAACGTTAAGTTCTCATACAATAAAATTAAGAAGCTTGAAGAGGGGCGCGACTTATTGGATTCTGTGAATAACCTTTTTAATAACAACCTAAATGTGATTGTATATAATTTTGTGGATATGCTTTCGCACGCCCGCACCGATATGGCCATGATTCGCGAGTTGGCGCCCGATGAGGCCGCTTATCGGTCTATTACAAAATCGTGGTTTACTCATTCTCCGTTGTTCGATATTTTAAAGAAAATTTCGGAGAAAAAAGTGAAAATGATTATCACCACCGATCACGGCACCATCCGCGTAAAGCGTGCATTTAAAATAGTTGGCGATAAAGCGGTAAATACGAACCTTCGCTACAAGCAAGGTAAAAACCTCAATTATGAAGGAGATAAAGTAATGGAAGGGTTAAAGCCAGAGAAATTATTTTTGCCAAAATCAAACATGACTTCTACCTATGTTTTTGCGATCGAAGACCAATTTTTTGCTTACCCGAACAACTATAACTACTATGTAAATTTTTATAAAGACACCTTCCAGCATGGCGGAGTGAGTTTGGAAGAGATGATCATACCTGTTATTTCATTATCTTCGAAGAATGGCTGACGTTAGTTCAAATAATTGGAAACGAACTTTTGGAAAAGCTGAATTGCCGATCGTAGCTAAAGAAATGGTGGCAATGGCAAAAGATTTAAACATTTGGTTGTTAGAAGGAGAGATGGGTGCGGGTAAAACTACTTTCGTGAAGGAAATTGTAAAAGAATTGGGGACAACCGCAACAGTAACAAGTCCTACTTTTTCAATTGTTAACGAATACGAGTTATCTAACCAATACATCTACCATTTTGATTTTTATAGATTGAAAAATGAAGCAGAGGCTTACGACATAGGTGTTAATGAATATTTTGAATCGGGCAATCTTTGCTTAGTAGAGTGGCCTGATAAGATTCCTTCGCTTATACCTCCGCATTTTTTTAAGATCAAATTTGAAATTAACGATCCGCTTACGCGAACCATACACTATGTCAGGCACTGAAAAAAAGAAAACTGGATTTGAAGCACTTGCCAAAAGTAGCTTGTATCCGCAAGAGGAAATGTTGAAAGTGAAGAAAGGCAAGCGAGCGTTCTTCATTGGTTTGCCAAAAGAGATTTCGCTGCAAGAAAATCGAATCAGTTTAACGCCTGATGCGGTAGCATTGTTGGTAAACCACGGCCACGATGTGTGGGTAGAAACAAAAGCTGGCGAAGGTTCTAAGTTTACCGACAAGCAATACAGCGAAGCAGGTGCAAAAATTGCCTACTCCCCACAAGAGGTTTACAAGGCTGATATCATTTTGAAAATCGAACCTCCCACCGTTGATGAACTAGAGTATTTTAGACCGGGGCAAACATTGATATCCGCACTGCAAATGGGCTATTTAAGTAGCGAGCGAATTAATGCATTATTGAAAAAGCGAGTTACCGCGTTGGCCTACGAATTTATTGAAGACAAAGTAGGAGGGATGCCCATTGTGCGTGCGATGAGCGAGATAGCCGGTAGCACTGTAATGTTAATTGCAGCCGAGTATTTAAGCACCGCCAAAGGAGGTAAAGGAATTATTTTGGGGGGTATAACAGGGGTGCCGCCAACCCGAGTGGTAATTATTGGTGCTGGCACCGTGGCAGAGTATGGGGCGCGGGCTGCGCTAAGCTTAGGTGCCGAAATACAAGTATTCGATAATCATTTATACAAACTTAGAAGGATTAAACACACGCTAGGCCATCAATTTTATACCAGCACAATTGATACGGTTACGCTGAGTGAGTGTTTGAAAAATGCCGATGTGGTGATTGGTGCGCTGCGTGCCGAAAAAGGCAGGGCAAGGCACGTAGTGTCAGAAGAAATGGTGAGCCAAATGAAAGCTGACTCGTTAATTATTGATTTAAGTATTGACCAAGGTGGTTGCGTGGCTACTTCTGAAATTACTTCGCATGCCAAGCCAACATTTAGAAAGCACGATGTCATTCATTATTGCGTGCCCAATGTTGCTTCGCGTGTAGCCAACACAGCTACCACAGCATTGAGCAATATCTTTACACCAACCATTTTGCGCGCAGCCGAGGAGGGTGGTGTAGAAGAAATGGTTTTTGCACACAAGTGGTTTATGCGTGGCGTATATACCTACAAAGGAAACCTGACCAACGAATCGGTAGCTCGAAAATTCGATATGAAATTTAAAAACATTGAGTTGTTGATGGCTGCGCGTGTTTAGAATTCTACCTGCTATTTTATGAATAAAATCTATTCTACTTTTTTAATTATTCTAGTCTTTGAAATTGCGGGAATTTCACAGCCGACTGATCGCTCAAAATTAGATCAATACTTTCAAGTGCTTGGCAAGGCAGATAAGTTTATGGGAAGTGTAGCGATTTCCAAAGACAGGAAATTGATTTATACAACCGCAGTTGGCTTTTTAGATAGGGTTAATAAAGTTGTTGCAACCGAAAATACAATCTATCGTATCGGTTCTATTTCGAAGACATTTACGGCTGTACTTATTTTAAAAAGTGCTGAAGAAGGAAAATTGAAATTGACAGAGACAATTGAAACCTATTTCCCAACAATAAAAAACGGTTCAAAGATATCCATAAGTGATTTACTTTATCACAGAAGCGGCATTCATAATTTTACCGATAGCCCCGACTATCTGACATGGAATACGCTACCAAAATCAGAGGCTGAAATGATCTCTATTATTGCAAAACCAGAAAGCGATTTTGAGCCAGGAAGTAAATCAGCTTACAGCAATTCAAATTACGTGCTGCTCTCTTATATTCTTGTAAAAATCTACAACCAACCCTACGAGGCTATTCTTCATAGCAAGATCATAAAGCCATTGAAACTCACCAATACTCGCTTTGGCGGAAAAATTAATGCGAAGAATAACGAAGCTTATTCATATCGCTTTACCACCGCGTGGAGTTTAGAACCCGAAACCGACATGTCAATACCGATGGGGGCTGGCTCAATCATTTCTACTCCAACGGACATCATACTTTTTATGGAGGCTCTATTTAATAACGAGTTGATTTCATCGGCTAGTTTAGAACAAATGAAAACATTGAAAGACCGATACGGCATGGGTTTGTTTCAATTTCCTTTTTACGAAAGCAGAGGGTTTGGCCATACCGGAGGGATCGATGGATTCAGTTCTGTGTTTACCTATTTCCCTGAAGCAAAAGTGGCATATGCACTCACTTCAAACGGATCGAATTTTAATACCAACAATATTTCTATTGCCGTATTGTCGTATGCATATAACAAACCATTTGAAATCCCTAACTTCAATACCGTAGCACTCACATCTACCGATCTTGATAAGTATTTGGGAATATATGTCAGTAAACAATTACCTCTTCAAATAACAGTTTCGAAAAATAATGCAACACTTATGGCGCAGGCTACTGGCCAAGCCGCGTTTTCGCTTGAAGCTACTGAAGTAGATAAATTCAAATTTGAAGCAGCAGGAGTAGTGATGGAATTCAATCCAGCCGAAAATCAAATGACATTAAAGCAAGGTGGTGGTGTATTTACGTTCACAAGACAATAAATTAAGAATGGTTTTTATTAACCGTGCTGTGAATTAGTTTCCAAACAGTTTATAGAAAGGTATTCCGTTAAGCGCCTGCCAGTGTAGCAAAACACAAAAGGTAAAATACAAAACTGAAAAAATAACGATAGCTGCTATCGTGTTTTTAACTTTAGTAGCCACGAAGTACGCAAACAGCGGAATTACCTGTAGCCCATGCATAGTTATAAAGTGAGCCACCCTCAAGTCGCCCACTACTTTACTCCAATTAAAAAACGGAATTCCATCGGTGCCATCAGAAGCGCCAACCGTGTGCGAAAAGTTTCCAATCATCATTCCTCCGGCCACGCCTCCCACTAAAAAGAGAAACAACCCTAGCCTCCAAGCCAGCAGCATATTTTTATCGAGTGTTGTTACTGAAAATAAAAATAGAATCAGCGTGTAAAGGTTAAGTATCGTATTGATTCCAATAAATAGACCCATTATACTAAAAAGTGCAGCGTCTAGTGCCGTGCTGATATTATAGTGCGATGTTACGCCCCGTGCGGCTTGTAAAGTAACGATTGCGTTTTCTGCAACCATGCAAACTATAATACCCCAACTGATGAATTTTGCATTTCGTTTACTTGTCAAGTACCTGAGTAGCCAAGCGAATGTCCAGCAATAAATGCCAACGCTTAATCCAAACTTCATTGGTTTGATCCATGTATTGATGCCCATCACCAACCGCGAATCAAAAAAGAATATTATAAAACATACCCCAAAGAGCATAAAATTTATTAGCCCCATCCAATAAAGAGCGGGATTATCTTTTTTAATGGTCGAGATGAAGTCAGAAATTCTCATGAATGAATTTTTTGGTCTTGCTGGCGCGAAGGAGATAAAATAAAATCAAGCCGATAGGTCCAAAGAAAAAGGTGAGTAGCA
This sequence comes from Cytophagales bacterium, assembly GCA_013298505.1. Classification (GTDB taxonomy): domain Bacteria; phylum Bacteroidota; class Bacteroidia; order Cytophagales; family Cyclobacteriaceae; genus ELB16-189. The sequence continues at coordinate 1,053 of JAAFHY010000031.1, read as the reverse complement.
AACACGGGATGAGTAAAAAATGACTCATGCCATGCTTTTGGCCATTGCTGAGTTCCCAACTTCCAATAAACATATCAAAAGCTAAGTAATGAATCCATCCTGCCGTTACGCCCCATGGGCTGGTAAAAAGTTTCATCACGCCTTGCAGCGAATTGAAATCTCCTTCACCTTCTCCAAAGAATAAAATAATTAGCGTAAGGTAAACTAGTCCAAGAAGTATCGGCAATATTCCGGAAAGAATAATGGTTTTTGTCCATCGCCATTTGGGCGCCACAATCATTAGCAGCCAGCCAATCGGAGCGATGCTGTTGCAGATTTTAAAGAGTAAGTCGGGTGTCATGTGTAGAGGGCTTTGGGTTTGTGGTTAGAACTTTGTGCTTAGGAATTGTTGGTACGACTTAAGGTGGTTTTGAATTGGATAATATATTGTTGAATTTTACTTTGTAACAAATCTAACGTGAAGCATATCCTAATCATAGTTTTTCTTTTTCAATTTTATAATATGGATGCACAACAGGCTACGCAACCCATGAAGTATTTAGCGCTGGGCGATTCATACACCATTGGTGAGAGTGTGGCCGAAGCCGAGCGTTGGCCTAATCAATTAACCGATTCACTTACCAAAAGAGGATGGCACATTAACAAGCCAACCATTATAGCTACCACTGGTTGGCGCACCGATAATTTGAAGAATGCGATGACCATTGCCAAATTAAAGCCAGAGTATGACTTGGTAACGTTGCTGATCGGGGTGAATAATCAATACCAAGGCAAGTCGTCAAAAGATTACGCCAATGAATTTGAAGATTTATTGGAAACGGCTATTCACTTGGCCAAGGGAAAAAAAGAAAATGTGTTTGTGTTATCAATACCCGATTATGGCTTTACGCCTTACGGGAAACCGAAGCAAGAAACCATCTCGAAAGCATTGGATGAATTCAACGAAATCAATCAGCGCATCACCCGTCAACAGGGCGTAACGTATTTTAATATCACGCCCATCTCTCGTGGCGGCCTAAACGACCCTTCGTTGGTAGCTGGCGATGGTTTGCA
>JAAFHY010000030.1 GCA_013298505.1 Cytophagales bacterium | reverse complement strand
AACACAATCTGAAAGCAAATCACAACACCTGACTATTCCTACCGCCATCTTTCAGGTCTGTATGCAATCTATCAAAGAACACAATCTGAAAGCAAATCACAACGCAGCCATGCATCGGCCACAAACTTGTATGTCTGTATGCAATCTATCAAAGAACACAATCTGAAAGCAAATCACAACCTGCTGTATGGACTCAACTTGCCTGTGTAGTCTGTATGCAATCTATCAAAGAACACAATCTGAAAGCAAATTACAACCACAATTCAAACAGGGTATAAAGTCGCTAATCTGTATGCAATCTATCAAAGAACACTCCCGCTGAGACGGGATGAAACAAATCTGAAAGCAAATCACAACAAAAAGTTGACTGTTCCAATTATCAAATGATCTGTATGCAATCTATCAAAGAACACTCCCGCTGGGGCGGGATGAAACAAATCTGAAAGAAAATCACAACCTAATTTATTGAGGCTGAAAATCAAACAAAAAAGCCCTCCTGCGCTAAAGCTTTGGAGGGCTTGTGGAGCTGCAGGGAATCGAACCCTGGTCCAGAGAAGATGAACGTATACCTTCTACATGCTTAGTTGACTTTGATTGTCGGAAGCGGCAAGGCAGGCAACAGCCTAAACCATTTCTTAGTTACTGTTTTCTCGACAGCCCCGCGCAACAACGAAACGGCCCAGTTCAAGCTGTCGACACCGCTAGTCCACACCCGCAGAACAGAGGTATGGGCGATGATGGCCTCCCACTTCTTAAGCGAGACAAGCTAATCACGCGTTACGCGAGATTAAGCAGCCATGGCGTAAGTATTTTCGCCACGTAAATTGTAGGACTATCTTTCAAGGCTCTCATCCCACGAGCCTGCATGCTTACTCACACCCCCACGCATCCTGTCAATACCGGTCAGCCCCAATAAAAAGTTAATTGTTATTGGTTGGTCGTTATTGGTTATTTGGGCGGCAACCGGGCTATCCGCTACAAGTCCGTCCGCACACATATCCTGCACACTTCGGGCTTTTCGCTACTATCCCTGCCGCACGTTACCTACCAAGTAAGTGCTTACCAAAAAATTTAAAGAACCTAAATCACTTTCCGAGACAAAAGTACGCCAAAAAAGTTTAGTATAAACACGTAGGCATAGACTAATTCACAGCCTACATCTTTGCAAAAAAAAGATGAATACAAAAAATCAACTCATCGCTGAACTGAAATATCAGCACGATGAACTAGTCGGTCAGTTGCGCATGCTTACCGTTGCAGAGTTAAATATCCCGCGAATAGAAAATTACACTACCGGTCAGTACCTGGCACATATTAGCTGCTTTTACCGATACTCATCCAAGCTGCTACGCAATCCTAAATGGCTGCTGCACCTTAAACAAACAATCTCTGTAAGTCGAATGTCGACAACAGAATCTCCCAATTTTAATAAATGGGCTTCAAAAATTTGTATACCGGTAACAAGGGCATTTTATTCAGATGGTGTTATCACAGAATTAGACAATAGCTTTCTTCATTTTGTAAGTGCCATTGAAAATTGGACTGAAAATGACCTTGAAACCTACCAACTTCATCACCCTGTGCTAGGGAAAATGGATGCACACTGCTGCCCACAAAGCAGCAAATACAAGTGCCAAACAAGTAGAAACGATAAGCAGCATAATTTGAATTTACTGCTAAAGTTAAGGGATTGCCAAAAACTACTTCTAGGTAGTTATACGTAGAGAGAATACCTCGAATTGGCACGAGCCTGGAATACCGAAATATTGCCACTATTTGCCAATATCAAAACCGGCATTCTTTAATGCGTGGATGGCTATTTCTAATTTGGCTTCTTCCACCAAAATATAATCGGTGTTGTAAGTAGCAATCACCGAAAGGTTAACGCCTGCATTTGCCAAGGCCGTAGAAAAACGAGCCGTAATACCAATTAGTGAAAGATCAAGCTCTGCATTGATTTTAAGTAATCGCCAGCCTACACTTTTCTTTATGTCCTTTGACGCTAACTGCTCTTCGCAAATTACCGAAAGTTCATCGGACGTTTTCGAAATAGAATAAAATGAGGATTGATATACCCATGTAGGTAATGGTTCATCCTGCTTCAATTGGCAAATAGCAAATCGGGCTGATAAAACTATGAACTGTAACCCCATCACTTCTGTATAAACTTCTGCCCTTTACCCGATACTGCCGCAACGTTAAAAAAACCAAGTGCCTTTTTTCCGTTGGGATTACTGTTCACCATATTGGTAGATACGTTAGCGATCGGTCTTGCAAACAATTCAGAGAAGCCACCCGGCCGATTGGTTTGAATACTTACCTCTTGCAAATAATTAAAAGCAGGAGTAGTGATTGAATGAATTTCGACATAGACAGAATCGCCTGGAAGGTAGGGAGACAGTACTTTATCGTTGGCGTCTTTATCGCTCGGATTTATTCTTCCACGAATCGGTGGAATAAAATCTACGAGAATCGCTGAATCGCGCAGCCCATCTCTGGATTTACCCATTCTGCTGAAGAAGCTGCCCCCCGAATCAAAACCTGCATCATAAGCTACATTAATATCGTTGGGCTTGTTAAGAAGAGCTCCGTTTTTATATGTGCGTATCCAATAGGTATCGCCTTTACCTAACACATCTTTTGCAAAAAACTGACCTCTGTAAAAATCTGGATTTTGTTGTGTTGGTTCATTTTTCTTAAAGGTGATACTGTCAACCGCAGTTGTTGGTCCCATTCGCGATTCGGCTGAATATGTTTCTCCCGCAGTTTGAATGGATAACTTATATGAAGTTCCCACCACTCCGATTAATTCATTACCAACAGGAGTCCAAACATAGTAGCCAGGTTTTGCCAAGTCTTCTACAAAAGCAAACACTTTGTTGCTATTGTCAGTTACCGTTACTGTAGCACCCGTAACAGGTGGCGGAGTGCTTGAATCGAAATAAGGTTGTGTTTTTGTAAGTATGATAGTTTGGTTGCCGGGTTTGTTAGTCAACCATGCATCGACAACTAATACTGGCACAGCACTTTCCAACTCAGGATTAATTTTAGTCTCACACGAGAACAAAGAAAGAGCACTGCTAACAAATAGAATTATATAGATCAGATTTTTCATAGTGATCAAAATTTGAAATTATAAGAAACCGATGGAACAATGGTGCCAATAATCGCCAACTGAGTTGCTTGCGAAGTAATTGGTTGGCCTGCCAACACGCGTTTATCGCTTTGCGAAAAATAAATGGAAAAAGGATTTTCCCTAGCGTAAACATTATAAAGCCCGAATACCCAGTAGTCGCTATTCTTTCTGTCTTTGCCATTCTTTTGCTTCTTTCCTTCAAGCCTGAAAGAAATATCTAAGCGGTGGTAATCGGGCAAGTTTACGTTGCCGCGCGATTCGTTTGCATTATAAGGAACAACAATACCTTGCACAACCGCCCGAGAGGTTGGAAAAGTAGCTGGCGTTCCTGATGTATAAATAAAATCGGCAGAGAACGACCAGCGTTTATTGATTTCATAAAATGCCGCAATTTTTAAATTGTGTGTTTGGTTGAAGCGCGTAGGAAACCAATTACCTTTTCGTAATGGATCGTTCGGATTAAAATTTATTCCATCTACTTTTAGCTCCGATCTTCCAAGCGTGTAACTAACCCATCCCGTAAGGCGGCCTGTTTTCTTCTGAAAGTAAGTTTCTAAACCATAAGATCTCCCTTCGCCTGCTATAAGATCTCCCTCTAAGTATCGGTTAATTAATAAGTCTGCATTGTTAATGTAGTCGACCTGATTTTGATTATAACGCCAATAAACTTCTAGGGATAACTCGTACTGACGAGTAGGACCAATATCTTTAAACCAACCGAGCGTATATTGATCTCCCAATTGAGGTTTAATGTTTTCAGAACTAGGATTCCACACGTCTAGCGGATTTGAAGCAGTGGTATTGGAAATCAAATGCAGGTACTGCACCATTCTATTGTAACTTCCTTTTATAGAAGAGGTGGGGGTAGCTTGCACTTTAAAAGAAACGCGCGGTTCAAAATTTCCATAGGTGGCAATGACTTCACCACTTTTACGATACTGTGCTCTAACGGGCAACCTTTTATTACCTGGCAATTCGTTGCTGTAGGTATAAGTAGAGTCGGGGCCAAATGAATTGAATAACGAATACCTCAACCCATAGTCAATAGAAAATGCAGGAGTAATTTTTTGCGAATTACTGATGTATAACGATGTTTCGAGGTTATATTTTTTTGGGATACTCACATCGGTTGGTACGCCATTGCTTACCCCCACTGCATTGGCAGGCTCAAAGTTGTAGTATATTGCTTCTGCACCAAAATTCAATTCGTTGTTGCTGTTGATGAAGTAAGTAAATTGAGGCTTTAAGATGTAGTTAGAAATCAATGAGTTCCATTTGAAAGAATCCTTTTCGTCTCGTCCAAACTGCAAGCTGTAATCGTAATTGCTGTATACAGCCGTGAAATTAGAAAACAACCGATCGTTGAAAATGTGATTCCACCGTAGTGTGCCTGTTGCGTTGCCCCAGCTAAAACCTTGACCGCGATCAAATTTAAAATTGTCGCGCCCAAAATAACCCGATAGATAAACTCTGTTTTTTGGATTGATATTGTAGTTGGCTTTTAAGGTGATATCGTAAAAATTCAATGCGCCTCCATCTTGCAATAGCTTTACGAAAGGCCTTGCCAAAATATCAATGTACGATCTGCGTAATGCAACTATAAATGATGCCTTGTCTTTAATAATAGGCGCTTCTACAGCGATGCGACTAAAAATGGTTCCGATCCCGCCTGTAATTTCTGTTTTTTTGCTGTTGCCTTCCTTCATGCGTACATCTAACAATGACGAGAGTCTTCCGCCATAGCGAGACGGAATGCCACCCTTGTAGAGTTTCACATCTTTTACTGCATCGGGGTTAAATACGGAAAAGAAACCCAACAAATGCGATGAGTTATAAACCGGTGCTTCGTCTAACAAAATCAAATTCTGCCCTACGCTGCCACCTCGCACGTTAAACCCACTAGCCCCCTCGCCTACCGTGCTTACACCGGGCAACAACTGCAAACTTTTGATGATGTCTACTTCACCTAAGAAAGCTGGGATCTTTTGAATGGTTCTTATTTCGAGTTTATTGGTACTCATCTCCAAATTTTGCACGTTGGCTTGCTCTAGTTCTGCCTGCACTACTACCTCCTGCAATTGCGAGGCTTCGGGTTGCAATTCGATGTCGATGCGAATATTTTTATCGAGCAACACCGATTTGTTAATGGTTGCATAACCAACATAGCTCATGTTTACCGTGTAAGTAGCTGAGGGAAGCGTGATAGAAAAAAAACCATACTCGTTGGTTACACCGCCAGACTGAATTTCGGAAATGTAAACGGTGGCACCAATCAATGCCTCTCCGTTGGTGGCATCTTTAATGTATCCACTAATGGTGAATTTAGAAGCTGATTGAGCGCTTAGCTGGCATAGCGATAAAGTAGCTAATAGAAGCAGTAAAAGTCGTTGCATGAAGAGGTTTTAAAAGAACATAAAGCGAAAAAAAGGGCAAATTGTTTCGCTAACAAACAGATTTAATTTTAAGATACTATCAAGGGCTAACTGACCTGAAGTTCTAATCGAGGCCTACTTTCTCAATTACGAGGTAATTCTTTTTAGAGACTGACTGGCGAGCCAACAACTCGGCAATAAAACCAGTAAGAAAAAGCTGTACGCCAATTACCAATGCTACCAGTGCCAAGTAAAAAATAGGCTGCTCAACCACCTCTCGTTTAAGAGGGATTTTTGAGATAAAGAGCGAATCTAGCTTATCCCAAAAAATTTTGAGTGTAAAGCCAAAACCAATCAGAAACGAAACAATACCCCAAGCTCCAAAAAAGTGCATGGGGCGCTGTGCAAAGCGACCCACAAAAGTAATGGTGAGCAGATCGAGGAAGCCTCTTACAAAACGTTCCCATCCAAATTTGCTTACGCCATATTTACGCTCGCGGTGTTCTACTACCTTTTCGGTAATTTTTGTAAAGCCAGCCCATTTGGCCAGCACGGGTATGTAGCGGTGCATTTCGCCATAGACTGTAATATTTTTTATAACCGAATGATGATAGGCTTTCAACCCACAATTAAAATCGTGTAAATAAATGCCCGAAATCTTTCGTGTTACATAATTGAAAAACTTAGAAGGCAATGTTTTTGAAATCGGGTCGTGGCGTTTTTTCTTCCAGCCGCTTACCAACTGAAATTTTTGATCTTTGATTAGCTTATAAAGTTCTGGTATTTCATCGGGGCTATCTTGCAAATCGGCATCCATGGTAATGACCACCTCGCCTTCTGCTGCTTTAAAGCCGGTATGCAAGGCGGCAGATTTGCCAAAGTTTCTGTTAAACTGAAATCCTTTAAAAGAAGGATTAGCTTGGTTTACTTTTTTTATCTCGGCCCATGTTCCATCGCTGCTGCCATCGTCAATAAAAATAACTTCATACGAAAAGCCGTGTGAGGCCATCACACGGGTAATCCAAGTACATAATTCGGGTATTGATTCTTCCTCGTCTTTGGCAGGAATGATTATGGATATGTCCATCAATTACATCAATTCTTCGGGTTCGTTCTTCTTCACAATAAGTGCACTAATCAAAGATAGTATTGCGTAAAAAATAAGTGCGATAGGATAACCTTTTAATGCGCCCATGACAGAGAATTGATCCGCTCCTCTCGTTTTAGCATCTTCAATGGCTTTGTCCATTTGATCTTCTGGCACACCAAAACTCTCCATCATTTTTTGGGCATTCTCTACCGATACTTCGGTAAGTTTAGCTGGCAACTCTGGGTCTATTACTTCATATAAAACAATATTAAAAATCGTAGCAATTACTCCCATCACGGCAAACGTAACAAACCCATGTTGAAATGCCTTTCCGTAACTCATAAAACCACCGATTTGATTTCGGTAATTGATACCCGCATAAACTACCAAACCCAAAAAGACTAGTAGCAGCAATATCATTTTCCAATTTGCCAGAAGTGTGTAATCTATCGCGTAAAGCAAAATGGTTAGTACGATACTTCCTATTCCTAAAATTGCTCCCCATTTGGCAGCGTGTTGAAGTAAGGTTGCTTGAGGTGTAGTTGTTTCTTCCATAATTAGTTGTTTTTAGGTTGACGTCTTAAAATTACTGATATTATTATGCTAATGAAAAAACTAATGACAAACGTTTGCCAAAAATAGTGTTTGGCCAGCGTATATCCATTAGTAGCGGCCAGTGTGCTTAAATTACTTTCGTGTGCATCTTTTCCTATTCGGATAATGACTTCTGCTGGTAATTCCTTCATTTGCGCTAGCGCAGTAACAATATAATTCGACAAAAAGGGAGCATATAGAATACACAAAAGCCAAATGAGTGCGCTGGTGACAATAGCGAACAAAACCGTAAATACGAAGTTAGCGATCATGCCCTGCCAAAAAAAGATAATACCTTCTTGATGGGCATCTCGTATTTCTTTTAGTGTAAGCGTCATAAAAACAGCAAACATCAGTATTCTAAAATCAAAATAGAGCATGAATAGAAAAGGATGCCTGCCCATAAAATAAAGAGCCACCAACAAAAAGAAGCCGAGCAGGCCAGCTATGATGCCGTTGCGAAGTGGCACTGCAGTAATGGGCGAAAGGCGACTAAACATCAATCCAATGTTTGTTATTGTTAAAGACAGCCACCGCTTTCCCTGTTAACTCTTTATCCAACCAAGGAGAATTTTTCGACTTTGAGAAATTATTTTTAGGAGTAAAAATCCAATTTGCTTGCGGATCAAACAAAGTCAGATTTGCTTTTTCGTCAGCCTCAATTTTTGGTTGTTCGATTTTTAGCAATCTACGCGGTGCAGCAGTCACTTTTTCGATAAGCATTTCCATATCGACAGATTTAGATAATATGGCAAGTTGTGAAGCAAAAGTTTGAAGGTTAATAATGCCTACATCTGCCTGATCAAACTCTAGCGATTTGCTTTCTTCATCTTGTGGCAAATGGCCACTAGAGATCACATCAATTGTTCCTTCTTTTAATGCTTTTATGATTGCCTCGTTATCTGATTTTTCGCGCAGCGGTGGACTTAATTTATAATTGGTATCAAAATCTGAAAGCAAACTGTCTTCAAGTAATGGCTGGTAGGAAGCCACATCGCACGTAACGATCAATCCTTTCTTTTTTGCTGCCTTAATAATTTTTAACGAGCGTGCCGTAGAGACACGGGCAAAGTGAAGCCTGCCTCCGGCATATTCTAGCAGTTCGATATTTTTTCTGATGGCAATTTCTTCTGCTATTCGCGGAATGCCCTTTAGCCCCAGCGAAGTGCTGCTGATACCTTCGTGCATTTGCCCAAAAAGACTGAGCCAATGATCTTCAGCATGGTCGATCAACAGTCCATCAAATTTTTGAATGTACTGAAGTGATTTTAGAAATAAGTCAGTGTGCCATATGGATTTAAGTCCATCGGTAAATGCCATTGCGCCTGCCTCGTGCAAGTCGATCATTTCGGTTAGTTCTTCGCCCTTACAGCCCTTGGTTACGGCAGCCATGGGATGAACTGAACTAAGCGGTTGTTGTTGCCTTGCGTAATGTAGCTGATTTCGTTTTTCGTTTGCACCGCTGGATGAGTGTTGGGCAGCAACGCAATTTCAGTAAACCCTCCTGCGGCAGCAGCTTTAGCGATGGAACCCAAATCTTCTTTGTGCTCTAACCCAGGATCTCCAACGTAAGCGCCTAAGTCAAGCCAACCCGCGCTTAAAATCATTCCATCCGCATCGATTACTTTATCAGCTTGATAGTTTTTATCACCAATTTCGGCAATGCGGCCACTTGAAATAAGAACATTGCGCTTCTTTAAATGATGTGGCGAACCCTTGGCGATGATTTTGGCGGATTGAATAAGTATTTTCATTTTATTAGAACTTGGAGCTTAGGACTATGTGTTCTATGTGCCTATGCGGTTCAAACATGAGTTAGCCGATTACTTTAAAAACCTCAACAAAAGTACTTCTGCCAGTAAGAAAAACAATGCCAGTACCAAAGCATATTTCCATAAAGGTTTACCCAAATACTTTTCCTTTATTTCAGCGCTAAAGTCACTAGCCCCATTACCGCTATCGACAATAGATATGGATGCATGCCCACCCAATTGCACTTTTGCTTGCTCAGGGGTTAAACAATTTAACATTGACTCTGCCTTATCTAAATTATAGGCTATCGTGCCGAGCGTATCCGATCGAAAGATAAGCGAATAAAACCCTTTATCAGCAATGTACTTGGGCACTTCCAATACCATGCGATTGTTGATTCTGCGTTGCGTAGGTATGATCTCCATTTTGCCTTTCATTATAATCGGCTCTTCGCCACTAATACTATCGGCCTTTATGGAAACAACTGGATTTGATAAAGTATAATAGTGTGTTTGCTCGCTGCGGTTGGCGATGGCTGCTAATCTATACATAATAGGTACAAACAATGCATGAGCTGAAATATCGGTGTAGGTTTTTACAAGCGGGCAAGCCATTAGGTAGATGGCTCCAACACGAGAAAGGAACGGGCGACCATCTTTAAATTTCAAGTAAGCCGAGCGATCTGCGCCCCAATCAATGAGTTGGCTAGCGAGAGGCATAGCCATTAGTTGGCTTTTTTCTTCAAATACGTTTTTAAAAAAAGGATTGCTAAAATCTGGCTGATCGAGCGCGACTTGGTTGATACCTGATTCGATTACTTTTATTTGTTGCTTAATCAAATCGCGATACGATGCTACATCTGGCTTGCCCCCTGGAATAAATAGAATTGTATTTGATTCGGTAAGAGATTTCAACGCTGCAATCAATGGCTTATCAAGTTTATCAAGTTGGTTTACCACAACGAGATCGGCCGATTGCAATAAACTGTAGTTGAGGTTCGATGCCAAAAAACTATTGAACGCAAACAACTCTTTGTTTCCAAAAACCCGCTCTACCGAAGTAACTGCGTTCTCTGCCTTTATCTCAATTACATTAACTCGTGTTGAATAGTCAATGACAAAATAAAATTCGTTATCAAAACTCACCGGGTAATCGCTAAAACTTACAACAGTTTTGCTGGTGCCGCTTAGTGAGTTGGGCAAATCAAAGGAAAGAGTAGTTGAACTATTGGGTTCTATATTGATCGTTGCAGCCGATGTCTGTACGTTGTTAATTGTCAATTTCGTTACCAAACCCTCTACCCTTTTTTCACCACTATTTCTAAACCCAACATGAATAGAATTTTTTTCGCCCCCAATTACGAAGGGATTTGCCAGCGAAACCGTATCGATAAACACATTGCTAGGCTTATTAAATTTTATCGGTATTAGCTTAGTGAATAACGTAGTATCTAGTTTTATGCTTTTTCCAGCAGTAGATTGTTGAAAATCGGAGAGCCAAAAAAAAGTACAATTTTTCCGAAGCACCCGCTGGGCAATTTCTTGGCTCGTTCGACTTATTGATGATAGCCTGACTTGCGAAAGAAAATCTATTACTTGGCTTTTTGATTTAAATGAATTTGAAAAAGGTGCAAAATCGTTGGTGATGAGTTGGTAATTAACATCCTCTGGAAATACATTTAAAATTTCTACCACGCGTGCAATGGCCTCATCCAACGCCCGTGTTTTTTCTGCCACTGGCGTGGACATGCTGAGTGAATTATCTAAGTAGACAATTACATTCTTTTGATCTGAAATTTGCTCGGCAGCCGGAATAAAAGGTTGTGCAAACGCCAACACCAAAAACAACAAAAACAAAAGGCGTGATGCCAACACCAAGTATTGTTTAATTTTTCTTTTTTGGGTAGTCTCTTGCTTTACTTGTTTAAGAAACCGGGTGTTAGAAAAATAAATGCGGGTAGTTTTTCGGAAGTTGAAAAGATGAATGATAATTGGAATCGCCAACGAAGCAAGAGCCCACAAAAAGGACGGGAACTGAAAAATCATTCGGGTAAATTTACAATTTAATTGGTAGAAGCCCCATCTATCGAAAACTCATCTGTGACCATTTTTAAGTAGATGGATTACAACAATTAAAAATATTGTTATGAAATCCTACCGACCTGCTGCCGAAGTAAGCACAAGTTCTATGGCCGATATTGCCTTTCTATTGCTTACGTTTTTTCTAATCACCACTGTCATCGAAACTCAAAAAGGGCTTCCAATGATTCTTCCTGAATTAACAACAAGCGAATTGCCATGGAAAGAAAGAAATATTTTTTCCATTCATATCAATTCACAAAACCAGTTTTTGGTAGAGGGTACTCCACACACAACGCTGGAGAAAGTGAGTGGCGAAATCAAACAATTTATTCTTAACCAAAACGGCAGCACTTCTTTTTCAGAAAGCCCCGAAAAGGCCGTTATCTCGCTTTATGCCGATCGGGGCACTTCGCATGAAGCTTTCATTTACGCGCTCGATCAAATTCAATCAGCCTATTATGAAATCTATGCCGAGCGAGCCTTTATGAGTGCAGAGGCATTTCGAAAACTTGATCTTAAAGTACTGGCTAACCAAGTAATTGCAAAAAAAGCTAGGGAGGGAATACCCATGAACATATCGCTAGCCAACGCGAAGAAATAGGAAGAATAAGAATGAAAAGGATTTTTAATCTTGACTCTAATCAGATCCTGATTTTTGATTATTCGACAATTTAATTCAAAAATTTACGTCAATTTGTCATAATTTAACCGATTAGTGGCTTAATATAAGCCATAATGTCTTAAAAATTCACCAAATTATCAAAAGGCACAATTTTTCATGAGATGGACTCACGAGACTAAAATTAATGTCAAACCAAAAAAATAACACTATGAACATCATTCGTTACAACGGTGCGGACTTCGTACCGACTTCATTCAACAACTTAGTAGATCGTTTCTTTACCGACTCGATGGCACGCACAGGTGGCAGCAGATTTGTACCCAAAGTAGATGTGGTAGAAAACGAGCAAGCTTTTGAAATTCATTTTGCAGTGCCTGGCTTAAACAAAGAAGATTTCAACATCGAGTTGAAAGATAACTATTTGACCGTAAGTGGCGAGCGCAAATTCAGCAACGAAAAGAAAGAGAAAAACTATCACGCCATCGAAACCAATTATGGCTCGTTTAGTCGTGCATTCTCATTGCCCGAAAATGTAGACGCTACAAAAATAAACGCTAAGTACGACAAAGGGATTTTGGAGCTTACGCTGCCAAAAGACGAAAAGAAAGCGCTGAAGCAAACTATTAAAGTGAATTAAGCGCACAAGCAAAAAAATGGAGTGGGTGGGGTGTCCTCGCAAGGGGATGCCCTTTTTGTTTCGCATCGCTTTTTACTTTTGAAAGAACCATGTAACTTACTGAAAACATAGTTATGAAGCGTACTCTATTAGTATTACTCGTTGTCTGTTCTTCAATTATCGGGGCTATTATCGGCACCCTGCTAACGCTGCGCTATATATCAAATCAACCGACTTATACTTCCATTGAAGAACATCAAAAATCGAAAGCAATAAATTTTGTTACTGATTCATCGTATCGGTTTAATGCTGGGATCAATTTTGAAAATGCAGCCAAACTAGTAACACCAGCCGTGGTTCACATCAGAACGGTATATGGATTAAGTGGTTTTAGCCTCAACGCACTCAATAGCTACATGAATCCACATGCGCAATCGAGCGGCTCGGGTGTAATCATTTCTGATGATGGGTATATTGTAACTAACTTTCACGTAATTGAAGATGCTACTTCTATTGAAGTAGTAATGAACAATAACCAGCGCTTTTTTGCCAAGTTGATCGGAAAAGACCCGAGCACTGATTTAGCTCTGCTAAAAATAAAAGGTACTCATTTTCCCTATGTAAAATATGGAAATTCAGATGCGATCATACTGGGCGAATGGGTATTGGCCATTGGCAATCCATTCGATCTCAACTCAACTGTCACCGCGGGGATTGTCAGCGCACGCGCTCGTAACATCAATATCTTACGCGACAAAAATAATCTTCAAATCGAATCATTCATACAAACCGATGCTGCTGTAAACCCCGGCAATAGCGGTGGCGCACTTGTCAATTTAGAAGGTGAACTGATCGGCATTAACTCGGCTATTGCAACCGCCACCGGAGCGTATGCTGGCTACTCGTTTGCTATTCCCGTTAGTTTAGTAAAAAAGATCATGGACGACCTGCTTGAATTTGGTGAAGTGCAAAGAGGCTTACTCGGCATTCAGATTGCCGATGTAGATGCACAACTGGCCGAAGAAGAAAAACTAGATGTTGTGCAAGGTGTGTTTGTGCGGGCGGTGAATGAAGGAAGTGCTGCTGCACTTTGCGGCCTACATACTGGTGATGTGATAACCGCAATCAATGGCCACCGCGTGGCGGGCGTAAGCGAAATGCAAGAATGGGTAGCGCGCAACAGACCCGGCCAATCCATTGAAGTTAGTTACCGAAGAAATAGAACGGATCGTTCGGTTACTGCCAAATTAAAAAAGTACGATGGCACTGAGAGTATGAGCAAGCCAGTCGTTGACTTTGTGATGGAAGGTGCAGAGTTAGAAGACATCTCCTACTCACAGTTAACCCACCTTAATTTAGATGGCGGAGTTCGCATCAAAAAAATTACCGAAGGCAAATGGAAAAAAGGAGGAGCCAAAGAAAATTATGTGATTACCCATATCGACAAAGCTCCTGTAGATAATGTTGCCGACTTAAATAGAATTATGAACTTAAAAAAAGGAGGCGTTTTAGTTGAAGGGATAAATGAAAGCAATGAAAAAGTAGCCTTTGCTCTTGATTGGTAATAACTACCCCAATAACTAAAATTCTGATTAGATTTGCCAACTATTTCAATCACTACTATGCAAAACTTCGGCATTCAAGAAGCACTAAACACGCTCGGTGTTAAAAAATCCAATTTGGGCACATCAACAGGTAAAAAATGGCTCAGAACCAAAGGCTTGAGTATCTCATCGTATTCTCCTGCGGATGGAAAATTAATAGGAAGAGTACAATCAACCGATGAAAAAGCATTTCACAAAGTAGTAGATCAAGCGCATCAAGCTTTTTTAGAATGGCGTTTGGTGCCATCGCCTAAACGAGGAGAGGTGGTACGGCAGATTGGTGAAGCCCTGCGTAAGTACAAAGAGCCATTGGGTAAACTTGTTTCGTACGAAATGGGCAAGTCATACCAAGAAGGATTGGGCGAAGTACAAGAGATGATTGACATCTGCGATTTTGCAGTTGGTTTATCGCGTCAGTTAAATGGGCTCACCATGCATTCTGAACGACCGCAACATAGAATGTATGAACAATATCATTCACTGGGCATTGTTGGTATTATATCAGCTTTTAATTTTCCTGTAGCAGTTTGGGCTTGGAACACCATGCTTGCGTGGGTTTGTGGCGATGTGTGCATTTGGAAACCGTCAGAAAAAACTCCGCTCTGTAGCATTGCGTGTCAAAATATTATTTTAAAAGTTTTTGCCAAGAACAATGTACCTGAAGGCATATCGTGTATTATCAATGGCGATTATAAAATCGGGCAACTTATGTGTTCGAGCGAGCATATTCCTCTTGTATCGGCAACGGGCTCAGTACGAATGGGCAAAGCTGTTGGCAGAACTGTGAGCGAGCGTTTAGGCCGAGCTTTACTAGAGCTAGGTGGCAATAACGCAATTATCATAACACCCAACGCTAATTTAGACATGGCCATTCGTGGGGCTTTGTTTGGGGCTGTAGGCACTGCTGGCCAGCGTTGCACATCTACCAGAAGGCTCATCGTTCATGAAGATGTTTACAACGAAGTGAAAGTGAGATTGAAAAAGGCCTATTCAAACCTACACATTGGCAATCCACTAGATCAAAGCAATCATGTTGGTCCATTGATCGATCAGTTGGCTGTTAAGTCATACCGGAATGCGCTGCGCAAGGTAAAAGAAGAAGGAGGAAGTTTTGTTGTAAATGGTGGCGTGCTTTCTGGAAAAGGATATGCATCGGGATGTTACGTCAAGCCAGCGATTGCTGAAGTAAAGAATCACTTTGAAATTGTACAGCAAGAAACTTTTGCCCCTATACTTTATTTAATAAAATACAAAACGATTGACGAGGCCATTGAACTTCAGAATGGGGTAAAGCAAGGTTTATCGTCAGCCATCATGACTAGCCATGTTCAAGAAATGGAAAAGTTTTTGTCGCAGGCTGGATCAGATTGCGGCATTGCCAATGTTAACATTGGTACATCAGGTGCCGAGATTGGCGGTGCCTTTGGGGGCGAAAAAGAAACCGGTGGCGGACGCGAATCTGGCTCAGACGCCTGGAAAGTTTATATGCGCAGGCAAACCAACACCATTAATTACGGTAGCAATTTACCGTTGGCACAAGGAATAAAGTTTGATATTTAATGGTGCTTTGATAAAATATATTTTACCCGTACTTTAGAAAACATTTACAGACTATGGTTGCTAAAAAATATAAAACAGTAATGTTGATTGACGATAACGAAATCGACAATCTGATAAATCAAAAAATGATTGAAGCGGCTGCCGTTTCTGAAAACATTTACACCCATACAGGTGCAAAAAGTGCGATTGAGTTCTTGAAGAATATGGAGAAGATGGATATTGCAGAGAAGGTTCTTCCGGATATTATCTTTTTAGATATTGATATGCCTTTGATGGACGGGTTTCAATTCTTAGATGAATTTGAAAAATTAACACCGCATGCCAAAAACAAATGCAAGATTGTGATGCTCACCTCGTCAATCAATCCGCAAGATTTCAACCGCTCAAAAAAATATCCGAACGTAAAGCTTTACCTGAACAAACCGCTTTCGCACGAAAGTATTATTAATCTAGAAGTTTAGTCGGTTTCAATGGCGGTTAGGCTCTCAATAAAAGCTTCGTCCATTTTAATTAATGATGTAGGGGCAAAGTAGCGCACCTTCACATCTTTAAACTTCGCTATCACAGCCGCGATTTTCTTAGGCTTATCTTTCTTTGCTTCGCTGGTGGCAATCTTCAACATCTTTAAAAAGAGTAGTACGTTTTCGCATTCGTCTTTACCAAACATCCGTATTTGCCTTTGAATGCTGTTGCTGTGTTGGTTGAACAATTCAAAATCGTGAAGCAGGCAATATTGGAGTGCTAAAATTGCCTTTATCTCCATTTGGGCGAACGGATACTTTTTCAAACTTACTTCATTGATTAAGCTATTGATAAGTTTGGCAGCTTCTTCATGTTTGCCTGCATAATAACAGCCCAACGCACGATACACGATGTACACCATGTGCTTGGGCAAGTCGGTGGGGTCTGTTTCTATGTCAGAAAAAATCTGTTCGTTTTCTAGGTAGAGTTCCTTCTCGGCACCCATTCGCAAACTGCGCTCTAACTTTGAAATAAAAAACTGAGCTGAAAAAGTAAGCGTGGTATAGTTGACCAGCAAACTGGCACCCGCATCGTTCACTTCTTCAAAATATTTTTCGGCTTGTCTGAATACTTTATAGTGATTGTAGTACTCAAGATGCAAAAATTCAAAAACAAGGTTCAAATGAAAGTACAATGGATCTAAATTGTAGGTGTCGAATATTTTCTGAACGTGTGCAAAAATGTCTTCGATCGATTCCCCTTCTTGTTGCAAGTTGTCATCTTGTTCCACAAAGAGTTTGTGGAATATCAGCATGCAGCTTTGATACACATACAACCGATGCGAGTCGTACAACTTCGCCACATTCTGCATCTCTTTGGCCAACAGAGTAAGTCCCAATTTCTCGGTTTCATCAGCCGATAAAAAGTAGCTGCCATATTTCTTGAAATACTCTGCTAATAAATCTTCGGCCTTATCTACTGCCAACATGTATGCTACATGTCGATTGTAGAGTTGGGAATAATTAAAGTGATCGGGTGAGTTGATATGTAATTTTTTCAACGACTTATAAATCACCGTCAGTTCGCTGGCAAGATCATAATCAAGCAATTCCTTTTCGAGTTTCTTAAGAGTGGCTATCGAAATAGTTTTCTTCTTGGTGAACAGCACCTCGTTTAAGTTGGCTACTTTTCGCAGAATGTCGGTGCGCGGGCTTTCCATCTGTTGAAGCAAGTGCTCTTCAATTTTTTGGTTTAGGCGCGATCGAAGGGTATAATAGGCGTTTGCGTTCACCTCCAGTTCAACCATAATTTTACTATCCGAAAGTTGACGTTCACGAAGTGCTTTTAGCAGGTAAGCCGATTTCTCGGCATTGCTCTCCATCAGCGAATCATAAATTTCTTTATAATCCTTTTCAGAAAGTTGCTTTACGATGTTCTTTAACTTGGCCATGACTAGACTTTAATCTGTAAAGGTTACGAATTTAATAAACACAAGCAATAGGCACTATCATCCATCAATTTGACAGAAAACCTTGCCAATTTTTCCGAATATCCGCTGCGGAGGGGTTTTTGATACCTCGACTCGAAAAAACAAAAATGGATTCATTTTCACAGATGATAATTGATGCCGTGGGCGCGGTAAAGAACTCGGTGGTAAAAATAGATGTTTACAAAACCGTCAATGGGAAGTTGCGGCCAGCGGGTTCAGGTTCGGGTTTTATTTTTTCTTCTGATGGACTGATTTTTACAAACTGTCATGTTATTAATGGTGCTGAAAAAATCATGGTGTCTTTACTGAACGAAAATGAGATTGAAGCCACTTTGCTGGGCAAAGATCCTGACACCGATTTGGCTATCCTGAAAATCTATTCCGATGGTTACTCTACTTCGAAACTAGGAGATTCCGAGCAACTTCAAATAGGTCAATTCGTCATTGCTATTGGCAATCCGCTTGGCTATCAGCATACTGTTACCACTGGCGTAGTAAGTGCACTGGGTAGAACATTGCGCTCCCAAAATGGAATGCTTGTCGACAATGTTATTCAATCTGATGCTGCCTTGAATCCCGGAAATTCGGGAGGGCCACTGATCAATACCGAGGGCGAAGTGGTGGGAGTAAATACGGCCATCATCCAAGGAGCTAACGGTCTTAGCTTTTCTGTAGATATCAACACCGCTAAAGAAATAGGTAGCCAGTTACTGAAGACCGGAAAAGTGTTCAAAGCTTATCTTGGATTTCAACTGCAAGAAGTTGCCATCAATCCAAAGATAAAACGGCACTATCATTTGCCCAATGACAAAGCGTTGTTTGTGGTAAACATTGAAGATAACTCGCCCGCTTCGCGCTCGCAAATCAAAGCTGGCGATTTCATTGTGTCGTTCAACAACAAACCAGTTAATACACTAAATCAACTTTTTAAAGAATTGACTAGAAAAGACATCTTAACAATGATTGATGTTTCGGTAGTAAGGCACACTGAGCTTTTGACGGTGGGGATTTTTCCTGTGCAAAAAGCTCAACAATAAAAAAACCGACCCATCAGATCGGTTTCTTTCGTGGAGAATATCGGAGTCGAACCGATGACCTCTTCCATGCCATGGAAGCGCTCTAGCCAGCTGAGCTAATCCCCCAAACGAGTACAAAAATATTTCAATTTAAGTAACACGCAAAGCCAAGGCAGTCTCTGCTAGCATTCTAATCTTCTTTACTCGGCTGCTATCAACCGTTCTCAACTTAAACTCACTTCCCACATCGGAGCCCATGCTTGCAATTTTTTCGTTCCTAAATTTCATATCGCTTTCGCGAAAGGCGGTGGCCGAAAAATGAATTTCTGTTGCTCCTGATTTTTTGATGATCCCTTCAACGGTCGCTTCGTTCACACCCGATCCGGGCATGATGGCAATGCGTCCATTTGCCTTGTGGATGAGTTGACCAATTAATTCTGCCCCGTTGGATGCTTGTGCTTGTTGCCCCGCGGTGAGTATTCTATCAAAGCCCACTTCAATGCAATCTTCCAATGCTTCAAAAGGATCGCGCGTCATATCAAAGGCTCGATGGCAAGTAACTTTCATCGGACGCGCTTTATCAATCAACTCTTTGCATCGTTTCTTGTCTATAGTACCATCGGAATTTAAAATCCCGATTACAATACCATCTACACTTAGCTTCTGGCATTGAGAGATGTCGCGTTTCATCGAATGAAATTCATAGTTTGAATAAAGAAAATCTCCACCCCTCGGGCGAATCATCACGTACACATCCATGCTCACATTTTGGCGCACGGCTTCTATCGTAGCAAAGGAAGGTGTTGTACCTCCTTCGCCCGGATTATCACAAAGTTCGATTCTATCAGCACCGCTTTCTTGAGCTCTTAAGGCTGACTCAATGTTATAAACAACAACTTCAATGATCACAATTAGGGGAAATATTTATAGATATCTTTTCTATTCAGTAAGCGAGCAAATTGTACGATATCTCCTTCAATAAAAACACCAATTCGATAATCGCCAATTCTGATGCGGTAAGCAGATTTGAATCCTTTTAACTTCTTTAAGTTGGGAATCTCTGCCAGCGTTTGAGCAGATTGTGCTGATTCAATCACATGTAATAACGAGTTCTTGACGGATTTTAAATGGATCTTATCCAGGTCGTGATTGAATTTTGAAAGGAACTCAATCTTCATTTATGATTTCAGCTTCTGGATAATCAAATTTGCCGATACTCTTTTAGTTCTGTCGGCTTCTTTCATCGCCAATCCAAGGCCAAAGTCCTCTTTCTCTTCTAGTGTCAATGACTTTGAAGATATGCCCATCTTTTTCAGCACCTCTGAAATCAAACGCATTTCTTTTTTATTCTTTGGGGCGATAAGTATTGAATCCATAAACAAATATAATTGAACTAGTAATACGATTTAGCGTCAAAAACTTGATTCTTTTCTGAATCATGTACTGCAAACGTAAAACCCTTTTGCAAGCAATAAGCTCCGTGCTGGCCATTTTTATTCAACGCCAAAAAGCCAACTTGGATCGATTTTGCCTTTTCCGGATTCTTTTGAATAATTCTTTCTACGGCCAACTTGCAGGCTTGCTCAGGAGAATTTCCCTGGCGCATCAATTCTACCACCAAATGACAACCGACAATTCGAATCACTTCTTCACCCACACCTGTAGAGGTAGCCGCTCCAATTTCATTGTCCACATATAACCCCGCACCGATGATGGGTGAATCCCCTACCCGACCACGCATTTTGTAGGCCATACCGCTAGTCGTACAAGCCCCCGAAAGATTTCCTTTTTCGTCTAATGCTAAAATGCCGATGGTATCATGATTCTCAATATTGGCAATCGGCTTGTACTTACCTTCCTTCAACCACTCCTTCCACGCTTTTTCAGATTCTTTTGTCAGCAATTTTTCTTTTTTGATCCCGTTTGCCAACGCAAACTGAAGTGCACCTTCGCCAACCAACATCACGTGTTGTGTTTTCTCCATCACCAGCCGAGCCACCGAAACAGGATGAACGATATGTTCTAGAAAGGCTACTGAACCAATGTTACCTTTTTCGTCCATTATGCAAGCATCCAGTGTTACCTTGCCATCACGATCGGGTAAGCCACCCAACCCCACCGATGTTTCTTTGGGGTCTCCCTCTGGCACCCTCGCCCCTGCCTCCACGGCATCCAACGATCTTCCACCCTTTGACAAAATTTTCCACGCCTCTTCGTTGGCCTGAAGTCCAAAGTTCCAAGTAGAGATGACAATGGGTTTTGTTGCAACTGGGGCTTTAGCAAAAGCAGATGCAAGAGGTAATGCCGATGCGGCTGCGCCAAGCTTCAAGAAATTTCTGCGGGTGGTCTTCATATTTTTATTTTCTTAATCACTACGACACAAAGAAGCGCTGAATTCGATTTTCGCACAGATCCTTTTTCATCACAACAATATTTCTTTTTCCTAAAGATAGTCGCTCTAAAGGATACCAGCCAAGTCGGGCGTAAAGAGGTTCGGCCGTATCTGTAAACAAATACATTTCTTTGACACCTAGTTTTTGTGAATGATCTTGTATGCAATTGCAGATCAACGCCCCAAAGCCCTTATGCCGCTGGCTCGGTATTGTATAAACTTGTGCAAGCCAATTCTTGTGAATTTTAAATCGAGGTTCTTTATCTATAAGCCCAACCTGGTGATAAAGTCCAGCAGTGGCGATAGGTTCTTGATCGAGTAACAACACCAATTGAAGTTGCAAGGGATCTCTAGAGATTGTTTTGAGCCGCTCAACTGTTCTCTCTTTGGGGATGTTCCATTCACTCAAATACCAAACGGCAATAAGTTCGATGACCTCATTGTCGGCAGGTTGGAGTATTTGAAATTGAAGATTACTCAATAATTCTCCGTGCTAAACGAAACCGTTTGATGTAATAATCAGAATACAAATTAGTCTCTACCACACCTAAAGACGTAGATGCATGAATAAACTTAACTTCTTCTTTCCCTTTCACCGCAGTAACGATACCCACATGCGTAATTTCTCTTTTCTTTTTTCCGGTGGCGAAAAATACCAGGTCGCCCGGCTGTAGGTCTTTGATTTTTATCTTCTCGCCTACCAGCGCCTGCGCATCGGCCGTTCGCGGCAACGTTAAATCAATTTTTCGGTATGCGTTGGTGGTCAAGCCCGAGCAATCGATGCCCGACCGCGTTGTACCACCCCATTTATAAGGTGTTCCTGTAAAGGCTCTGGCGGCCTGAATTACCTGGTCTACTTGTTTGTCGCGCATTTTGGCCTTTCGCGAGGCTGCACAGCCATTGAGTAGCAACGCTATGACAAGGAAAACTGCAAATCGCTGGGCTATTTCTCTATTCATTCGTATTCATTTTCTGGCTTCAGGCTACAAGCCACAAGCTGCAGGCCGTTTTGTGAAACCTACAAAGCTTGTAGCCTGTAGCGTGAGGCTTGCAGCCTTTGCCAGGTCGATTGTATTACATCCTTAAAGCTATTTGCTTAAATTTACGCTTCCTTTAAAACATTCATAATCAAATCAAAGTTAGTAAGTAATAGCATACGTAAACCAAATGGAGGCGACAGAAACACTACCTATCGAAGAATTGATCGTTGACAAGTTTAAGTCAATTGTTGGCGAAGAGCATGTGCTTGAAGATGCTGAACGGAGAACTGACTATGGGCACGACAAAACAGAAGACTACCAATTTATGCCCGATGTGGTGCTGCGCCCGGCAAACACGAAGGAGGTTAGTGAGCTTTTGAAAATTTGTAATCAGTATCGCCTTGCCACCACTCCCCGTGGAGCGGGTACGGGGCTAAGCGGTGGAGCACTACCGATAAAAAAAGGTGTCGTCATTTCGATGGAACGGTTTAACAAAATCATTCAGATTGATGAGTTAAACTTGCAAGCTACCGTGGAGCCGGGTGTAATCACCGAGGTATTTCAAAACGCAGTAAAGGAAAAAGGTTTATTCTATCCACCCGATCCTGCCAGCGGTGGTTCTTGTTTTCTGGGAGGAAACCTGGCCAACAACTCAGGCGGCCCCAAGGCTGTGAAGTATGGCGTTACACGCGACTATGTGTTGAACATGGAAGTAGTATTGCCCACAGGCGAAATCATTTGGACAGCCGCCAATGTGTTGAAAAATTCTACGGGCTACAATTTGACTCAATTGATGTGTGGCAGTGAAGGCACACTCGGCATCATCACCAAAATTGTTTTTAAGTTGAGGGGCTACCCAAAGAAAAATGTGTTGATGATGATTCCGTTTAGCAGCAACGAAGAAGCTTGCAAAGCGATTGCCGCAATTTATGTGGAAGGAATTACGCCAAGCGGAATGGAGTTTTTTGAGAAAGAGGCCGCAGCAAAAACGTTCGACTACTGTGAGAAAGTATTGAACAGCCCTGTTACTACCAAACTCACCGAAGGCATGAACGCCTACTTGCTTTGCGAATTGGACGGCAACGATGAAGAAGTATTGATGCGTGATGCCGAGCGCATAATGGGCGTAGTAGAAAAATTTGAAAGTGGTGAGATACTTTTTGCCGATACCGAAGCGCAAAAAACAGAGTTGTGGAAAATCAGAAAAAATATTTCTCCGGCTGTGAATTGGTATACGCTCACAAAGTCAGATGATGTAGTGGTACCACGCGCCAATTTACCAAAGTTGATCAATGGCATAAAAGAAATAGGAAAGAGATACAATTTCAATACCGTATGCTTCGGCCACCTAGGCGATGGAAATTTACACGTGAACATTTTAAAGGAAGGATTGAGTGAAGAATACTGGAATACGAAAGTGAACGAGGGGATTGGCGAAATTTTCAAACTGACAGTGAGCCTTGGTGGGACACTTTCTGGAGAGCACGGCATCGGTATCGCGAAAAGACCGTACATGCCCATTGCCATGAACGAAGTGAACTTAAATCTTATGCGAGGTATTAAAAAAGTATTTGATCCCAATGGAATATTGAACCCTGGGAAAATTTTCTAAATGTAAAAAAAGAGGCTAATCTCGAATCAACCGTTCAAAAAACTAGAGAAAGAATCAAATCCACTTCCTCACATTAATGATGCTTTTTTCAATGCTGTCGAGCGATGAGATTGAGTAAGCTTCTTGCTCTACATAAAAATTCTTTAAGCCAGCCAATTTTGCTTTGGCGAAAATACTTGGGAAATCAATTTTTCCAGTACCAACGTCAACTTGCTTTTTCGGATCAATCTTATCCATGTCTTTGACATGCCATTGATGAAATCTACCTGGGTAGTTAGAAAAATAATCAATTGGACTTTGGTTGGCCACATGCATCCAATACAAATCCATCTCCATCGAGATAGTTTTAGCGTCAAGCTCTTTCAACATAAAATCGTATGCTACCTGACCATCGAATTTTTCAAATTCAAATTCATGGTTGTGATAACCCATTTTTATTCCATACTTCTTACAAACTTCCGCAGATTTATTAACTGTTTCACAAATTCGTTTGTAGTCATCAAGCGATTTTCGTTCTTCTGGCAAGAGATAACCTAAGATCATATACTCTTGCCCTAGTTCCTTTGCATCGGCCACGGCACGCTCCCACTCGTTTAAGAGAGTACCCTTTATGGATTTGGTCGAATCTGCTTTGCCTAATAAGTAATGCCCACTGGTTACGTTGATCTTTACGTTTTTCGCAATTATGGCAAACTCTTTTATTGATACCCCAAAAAGTTTACCGTCATTGTAACCATAGGTTTCAACTTTTTTATAGCCTAGCGAGGCTACTTTTTCTATTACTCCTTTAACGTCTTTATTGATTACATCGCGGAGTGTATAGAGTTGAAGGCCAATGTCGGTTTGTTTTTTAACTGCGAATGAAGAGAGTGCCATAGTTCCTACAGTTGCTAATGCTGATTGTTGAATGAATTTGCGCCTGTTCATAAAATAGTGATTAGGTATAACTACTAACTATATATTGACTACAAAATAAACTAACTGAAACGAAGTTGCTAATAATTCACTTGCTTCAACGCAAAGTGCGGATTTGCAATGATGCACCGTTACTTCAATTCTTTGATCTTAATATTTTTAAACCAAACTAAATCGCCATGATCTTGCAAAGAAATATGCCCCTTCTTAGCCATTCCAAAACCCTTCATGTCTTTAAACTTGCTGCCTTTTATCATTGCCTCCCACTCTGGCGTAAACATCTTTGTATCTACTTGCTTCACTCCGTTTAACCAAAATTGCAAGTGGCCTTTATTCAATTTTATTTTGGCAAAGTTCCACTCGTTAGCTGGCTTTACCGATTCGGTTGGGCTTTTAATTAAGTCATATAAATTTCCTGCACGGTGCTTTTCAATTTTCGCATCGGGGTGGCACGCGTTATCAAGCACTTGCATTTCGGGGCCTGTTTGCCACACGTATTGATATTGTGTTGACTCGACTACATTAAAGATAATTCCGCTATTGCCGCAAGGGGCAATTTTCCATTCTAAGCTTAATTCATAATTCTCAAACTCGTCTGCCGTAACAATATCGCCACCGCCTTTTACCTGAAAACCTTCTTGCTGCTTTTTATTGAGATGGATAGAACCATCGGCTATTTCCCACGCTTCCCCAATTTTATCGCTGTTAAAATTGTGCCAGCCGTTCAATGTCTTTCCATCAAACAACAGTTTCCAACCTTGCTTTTTTTCTTTGGCCGTAAGGGTGTTGTCTTGTGCGTAGGTAGCAAAACTAGCTACTAGCAGTAGAACAAATAATGTAAGCTTTTTCATTTCTATTAGTTTAATGTTCTGTCTCTCCATCAAGTGAAAGAATATAGCGCGACATTTTTTCAGCATCGCTTTGTGTAATATCTGCGTGTGCCGACATCAGTACTTCTCCCCACACGCCCGATCCGCCTTTGATAATCTTGCCTGCTAAATACTCAACATTTGCGGCCGTGAATTCATATTTCTTGGCAACATCAGTATGCGATGGGCCAATTATCTTATTCTCGCGGTGATGGCATGTTTTGCAGTCGCTTGCTTTTACCAACGATTCTCCTTGGGTTATTGCATCGGAGGCTGTAACGGGTGCGGTGGTTTCTTCTTTAGGTGTACCGTAATCTTCCGTGTTGGCTGCTTCTTTTTTAGATCCACAAGCATAGAAAATTAGTGATAGTGCAAATGCGAAAAGTAAGTAGATGGTTTTAGTTTTATTCATAGTGCAAAAATTAAATTCCTAAAATTGATTTATTAAGTTTTGGATTCTTTCCTGCTGATGCAAAGTCGTCAAATGCTTTTTCGGTAACACGAATGATATGATTTTTGATAAATGGAGCACCTTCGGCCGCACCTTGTTCGGGATGTTTGATGCAACACTCCCACTCCAACACGGCCCAACCACTGTAGTCGTATTGCGCTAACTTGCTGAAGATCGCTTTAAAATCTACCTGGCCGTCTCCCGGAGAACGGAATCTTCCGGGACGATCGATCCAATTCTGATAGCCGCCATACACACCACTCTTGCCGGTGGCATTGAACTCGGCATCTTTGACGTGAAACATTTTGATGAACGAATGATAGAAGTCGATGTATAGCAAATAATCTAACTGCTGAAGTACAAAGTGACTCGGATCATAGAGGATGTTACAACGAATGTGACTTCCCGTTGCCTCCCAAAAACGCTCGAAGGTAATTCCATCGTGTAAATCTTCTCCGGGATGAATTTCATAACACAAGTCCACGCCCACTTTATCAAACACATTTAAGATCGGAAGCCAGCGCTTTGCTAATTCTTTGAATCCATCTTCCACCAATCCAGCCGGACGTTGCGGCCAGGGGTACACCGTGTGCCACATCAGTGCCCCCGAGAAGGTAGCGTGCGCATTCAAACCTAAATTACGACTGGCTTTGGCTGCCAACTTCAATTGATCGACTGCCCAAGCGGTGCGCTCTTTCGGTTTGCCGTGCACACTCTTGGGTGCGAAGGCATCGAACATGGTATCGTAGGCCGGGTTGACCGCTACTAATTGTCCCTGCAAGTGCGTTGATAACTCCGTAATTTTTAAACCACACGATTCGACTGTCTCCCGAACTTCATCTGCATAGTCTTTGCTTTCGGCTGCTCTCTTCAAATCGATGCAGCGCGCATCCCAACTGGGAATTTGCACACCTACATATCCCAACGCAGCCGCCCACTTGCAAATGGATTTTAAATTATCAAACGGAGCCTCATCACCCAAAAACTGCGCAAGAAATATTCCGGGTCCTTGTATATTCTTCATTGTTACTTTTTTTACCACTCAGGCACGAAGGCACTAAGCTTTATTGTTTTTTTTATTATCGAATCGTTAAATCATCGGATTATTAAATTATCTAATTTTCAAATCAACGAATTACCGAATTAGCAAATTACCGAATCAGACCTCGAAGTTCGTCCACTTCTCGTTACTCTGCCCACTCTTTACCACATTGTCGATAAAGGCCATGCCACGAATACCGTCTTCTACTGTGGGAAAGTCAACTACTTTAGGAGCGGGGGTTCCATCGATTCGTGCAGACAAAGCCAAAGCAAAATTGCGATAGAGGTTTGCAAATGCTTCCAAATATCCTTCAGGGTGACCGGATGGTGTTCTAAAGTTAAAGATGGCATCGTGATGTAAAAATCCATTGGTGCCTGCACGCAAAATTTGAGTTGGTTTATCAAGCCATTTGGCAATCAATGTATTGGGCTCCATCTGTGCCCACTCGAGGCCACCCTGTTCGCCATAGATTTTAATCCGCAAGGCGTTCTCTTCTCCTGCTGCTACTTGTGAAGCAATCAACACACCGGCAGCACCATTATCAAATTTTAACAAGACGTTGCCATCGTCATCCAATGCACGGCCTTGCACTAAAATATTCAAGTCCGCGCAAAGCTGCGTGATCTTCAATCCAGAAATAAATTCCGCTAAGTGAGCTGCGTGGGTTCCGATGTCGCCCATCGATCCGGCTTTACCCGATTTTTTTGGGTCTGTACGCCAAGCGGCTTGGGCGTTGCCTTCGCGTTCGCTCAACTTGCTCAGCCAACCTTGCGGATATTCTACCACAATCTTTCTGATTTTTCCCAAGGCACCTTCTCGCACCATGGCACGTGCCTGACGAACCATCGGATAACCGGAGTAGGTATGTGTGAGACACAAGATCAAACCCGTCTCTTCTACTTTCTTTTTTAATTGGCGGGCTTCATCGAGTGTAAAGGTGATGGGTTTTTCAATCACCACATGAAAACCTTTCTCTAGCGCAAGCATAGCCGGAGCAAAGTGCGCAAAGTTGGGCGTCACAATGGTTACAAAGTCAATTCGCTTATCGGCAGGAAGTTTACTTTCCTTTTCGATCATTTCCTCGTAGGTGAGATACGTTCGGTCTTCTGCCAGAAAAAGTGCCTTACCACTTTCTTTCGCGATCTCGGGATTGATACTGAGCGCACCGGCTACTACTTCAATGAGGCCATCCATATTGGCAGCCAAGCGATGAATGGAACCGATGAAAGCATCTTTGCCTCCACCCACCATTCCCATGCGTAATTTTCTGTTCATAGTTTCAGACTGAAATTCAATTCATTGAAGGTATAAAATCTATTGTTGCAAACTCTAATATCAAGGTAAATTAATGAATAATCCCAATAGATTAGCGCTGATTTTCTGTGGGTGGTTGTAATTTTTACACAATCAAAACCTAACAAACCGTAGGCAAAAAAAAGAGGCCCCCAAAAGAGGCCTCCTTAAATTGAATGGTATCAAATTTCTAAACAGTAATAGTACTGCCATTCAGAACCAACTGCACCGGCTCCCCCGACTCGCGAATGGTTTCCACGCCTTGCTTGGATACTTTCACTTTGATTACGTGACCTCTGAATTCGATGCGGAATGAATACGACTTCCATTGGTCGGGAATGAACGGATTGAAATGGAGCATACCGTCTTTTACACGCATGCCGCCAAACCCCTTCACCACACTCATCCACGTGCCAGCCATACTCGTGATGTGACAACCATCTTCGGTATCGTTGTTGTAATCATCCAAATCCAGACGCGAGGTGCGCAAATACATTTCGTATGCTTTTTCTTTGTAGCCAATGCGTGAACCTAAGATCACGTGTACGCATGGCGATAGTGAAGACTCGTGCACTGTCATCGGTTCATAAAAATCAAAATTGCGCTTGATGGTTTCGTTGTCGAAGCGATCGTCAAACAAATACAAGCCTTGCAGCACATCGGCTTGTTTAATGTAGCACGAACGCAAGATTCTGTCCCACGACCATTTTTGATTCAACGGTCTGTCTTCCTTTCTTAGTTGACTAACCGGAATTAATTCCTTATCCAAGAAACCGTCTTGTTGTAAGTACACACCCAACTTTTTATCCTCGCCTAAATACATGCGCTTGCGAATATCAGCCCAGCGTGAGGTTTCTTCTTTTTCGTTGAACTTGGTCGATGCTACCAACTTATTAAATTTAGCAGGATCATCCTTGCGCACAAAATCCAAGGCTTGTTGCGTGTACTCCATAGTCCAGCAAGCAATGTAACTGGTGTACCAGTTGTTGTTGACATTGTTTTCGTATTCGTTCGGGCCGGTAACTCCCAACATGACGTATTGTTCTTTCGCCTCTGAGAAGGTAATGCGCTGCGACCAGAAGCGAGAAATTCCAAGGAGCACTTCCAATCCGTATTCAGTCAAGTATTTTTCATCTCCGGTGTAGCGGATATAATCATAAATCGCAAAGGCAATGGCTCCATTGCGATGCACTTCTTCGAATGTGATCTCCCACTCATTGTGGCACTCTTCCCCATTCATGGTAACCATGGGGTAGAGCGCTGCGCCATTGGTAAAGCCGAGCTTTTGTGCATTCTCGATGGCTCGCTTCAAATGTTTGTGACGATAGACTAACAGATTGCGACCAACCTTTGGATCGGATGTTCCCAAATAGAAAGGCAAGCAATAGGCCTCGGTATCCCAATAGGTACTGCCACCATATTTTTCACCGGTAAAACCTTTCGGCCCAATGTTCAGGCGCTGATCTTCTCCGGTATACGTTTGCATCAACTGAAAAATATTAAAGCGAATACCTTGCTGTGCAGCAATATCTCCTTCGATGGTGATATCGCACTTTTTCCAGATATCAGTCCACACCGCAGCGTGTGCTGCAAACAACTGATCATAGCCTGCACTGGCGGCTGCTTTCAATTTCTTTTTGGCATTGTCAGCCAATTTCTTTTTTGGATGATTCTCCGAAGACAGAACGGCTGCATACTTGTAGATGACAGTTTCAACTCCTTTCTTCAATGGAATCGTCACCACATTGTCGGCATATTTCTCCTTTTTGTTCGCTTTGCTTTTACCTTTCACCACTTTGCCCGCGCTATAAATCGCAAATGTCATGGCGGTGGTGACTTGAAACTGTGTCTTCTTCGTTTCAGCTGTTACCAGCGCTAATCCGGCCTTAGCTTCCTTTGCTACCTCGATCCAAAACTTTTCATCGTAGTTGGAATCTTTGTTCACCACATCGGCATCCACCGACAAGGTGATTACTGCATTAGCAGAAAAATTCTCAGGTGTGACGGAATAGCGAATGGCTCCTACTTCGCCATCGGCCATACTACAAAAACGGCTGGCATCTATTTTTACTTTCTTTCCATCCGGTAGGGTGGCTACAAATGACCGTTGCAGCAAGCCCTGCTTCATATCGAGCACTCGCTTGAAGTCCGCCACTTTGCATTGCTTCAAATCCAATTCATGCTTTCCAATCTTAATTTGAATGCCGATCCAAGTTGGCGCATTCAAGACTTTGGCAAAATATTCTGGGTAACCGTTCTTCCACCACCCTACCCGTGTTTTATCGGGATAGTACACACCGGCCACATACGTGCCTTGGTGGGTGTCCCCGGAATAGTTTTCTTCGAAGTTGGCGCGCTGGCCCATGCGGCCATTGCCCAAGCTGAATATACTTTCTGAAATGCGGTTGTAATGAGGATCAAATCCTTGTTCGATGATTTGCCATTCGTGGTTTTTAAGATATTGCTTCACGCTTATATTAGTTTAAAAGTTGAATTTCAAAGTTAAAAGTTGAAAGCTAAAAGTCTAAAGTTGAAGGTTAAAAGTCTATAGTGAATTCAGTTTAGAAATCGGAAAATCGGCTGTGCTTTTCACGATGGCATGTGCCTTACCTAACTGATCGGCAGAGCCAACACCGACACACTTCATACCGGCAGCCAGCGCAGCCTCCACGCCTGCTTCGGCATCTTCAAAAACCACGCATACGTCCGGTGAAACACCGAGTTTGCTGGCCGCTAATAAAAATATCTCCGGATCGGGCTTGCTATTTTTTATCATCGTGCCATCTACCACCGCATCGAACATGTTTTTTATTTGCAACAGTCGCAACACCGTCTCTGCATTTTTGCTGCTTGAAGCCAACGCTACTCTGAATCCTTGCGTGCGCAATTCCTGAAGCATTTCTTTCACGCCTTTAAAAATTTCTTCCGGACGAATGGCTTCGATGTATTCCACAAACCAGCTATTCTTTTTAGTGGCCAGTTCTTCTTTTTTTGCTTGGGAAAGAGTAACACCGCCTATCTCTAAAATAATTTCTAACGAGTGCATTCTACTAACCCCTTTTAATCGCTCGTTTTCCTTTTCAGTAAAAGAAATGCCCAGCTCTTTGGCCAATCGCTGCCAAGCAACATAATGGTAGTGCGCAGTATCTACAATCACTCCATCCAAATCAAAAATTACAGCTTTTATCATTTCTATTTTTTAAAGAAGTCAGAAATTAGAATACAGAAGTGAAGAAAATCAAAAGAAAATAGATTCTAAATTCTGAATTCTAGCTTCAATATTCTGTTTTTCACGCGCGAATATAGCCCAGCTTAATTATTTGTTCCGTTTCAGCTTGAGATTTAAATACGGCAAACGTTTTCCCTTGTGTTCTGAGGGCTCCTAAAGCGTTTCCATAATGCACCGCTTTCACATAATCCTTGGGACTTTGCAACAATCCGAAGCCAACACCCCCAGCAAATGAATCGCCACAACCAGTGGTATCGATCACCTGTTCTACTTTGATAGCAGGTACTAGGTCTTCCAATAGTTTTCCTCGATCTTTTCTATAAACCAGGCAGCCGCGAGAATCTACTGTAATGCACACACACTTCACGCCAAGATTGAGGCAATGGGTAGCGAATGCCAGTAACTCTTTGCGATCGGGTTCCTCCGAAATGGTAAAATCCTGACTCTCATATTCTTTTTTGAACCAGGATGCCTGCGCTTCTTCAAGATTCATTTTAAGCACATCGATATAAGGAAGCCACTGATCGCGGTCGACCCAAAATTTGCGTTGCCGCTCTCCGTTTGCCAGACAGGCCGTGGTTGGGCCGTGTGCATCGAAAATGATTATTCCTTTGCTTCGCTTCTTTAAGTATTTCAGGGTGTCCAGCGAGATTTCGTAATCGCTGATGGGAATGAACACAAATACTTTGCAGTCGAGGAGTTTTTTGAAATCATCGGGCACAATCGGGTCCATGAATCCCGTTTGACGCTCAAGTCGGTTGTTTACATCTACAAATCGAAGGCTGATGATATCGCCCTGATCGTTCTTTGCGGAAATGAATTTAGTGTTGATGCCTTTGTATCCTTTGAATACTTCGCGCACATTATCTACATCCACTTTGCGCAAATGGGAGACGGGTATCACTTCAAGTTTATCTCCTGCCATAGCCGAAAGTGCGATGACGGGATGTGTTACGCATCCCCATTTTTGAATTAACTCCCCTTGGTGGGTTACGATGTGATCTCTTGGGATCGGGCCAATAACGGCAATTTTTTTTCTGGGCATATAGTCTAAAGGTTAAACCGTCAAATAAGCAGCACCAAACACTCCGGCACTATCGCCCAGGCTTGGCTTTACAATAGGAGTATCCAACACTCCGTTATTAAAGGCATACTTCCGCACCGATTCTACTCCTTCTGTATAAATCTCATCAATATTGCCTACGCCTCCGCCAATCACAATCACATCTGGATCAATGATATTCACAATAACACTCAACGCCACGCCAAAGAAGTGAGTCATACGCTGAATGGTCTGGGTAGCATGCGCATCGCCTGCTTTGTACAACTCATAAATTTCTTTGAGTCGCTTGGGCTGTCCGGAAATGCCGGCATAATATTTTTCAAGCGATGGCCCCGAAAGGACTTTCTCCACACATCCGGATTTACCGCAATAACAGGGTCCGCCTGAGGCATCTAAAAAGTTATGACCCCATTCGCCTCCAATTCCTTGCAAGCCATTCAGCACTTTGCCATCCACCACCAATCCACCGCCAACTCCCGTGCCCATAATGACTCCAAACACCACGTTGGCCTTCGGGAATTTTTCTTTTACGACACCCATTTGTGCCTCGGCCAGTGCAAAACAATTGGCATCATTAGCAATAAAAATTTCCATTCCCAACAACTTCTCCAAATCACTTTTCATGGGCTGAAAATTCATGCACTCTGAATTACAACCTTTCATGGTGCCCAACTTTGGGTCTAAGGTGCCAGGTGTACAAATACCCAACTTCGATGTACGGTAGCCCATCTTAGCGGTCATCATATCTACTAATGTTTTGATCTGCCCGAGAATATGCTGATAGCCATTTTCGGCACCGGTCGGAACGCGATCGCGGAACAAGATTTCTTTTAATCCTCCGGGGCCCAATACAATTCCTTCTGCTTTTGTACCACCGAGGTCAATGCCCCACAAATAATTTTTCGGATCGCTCATAGTTTATAGATCAAGGCTTCCCATGCACGCAGCCGTGAAGAGACATCGGGATAGTTGCCGATAACTCGTTTTCCGGTGAGTGAGATAGGAAAGTTAAGATTCTCTTCAGAAAAATTCAGCATCACCAGAAACTTTTCTTTTTCCTCCTGACGATAGTAGGCAAACAGACGATCGGGTGTATCGTACAGCATGTTGTAACTTCCATAGGTGAGTGCATGATTTTGCTTCTTCAACCCAGCCATTTCCTTGAAGTAACTTAAAATAGAACCCTGTGTCCGCTCTTGCTGCTTCACATTGATTTTATCTTTATTGGCATTGATTGGCATCCACGGAACTCCGACTGTAAACCCGGCATGCTCTTCGCCATTCCATTGCATGGGAGTGCGGGCATTATCTCTACCCGAATAGTTGGCAAGTTTAAGGAAATCGCATTCATCCATCCCGCGTTTGATTGCCTCGCGCCAGCCATTTTGTGTTTCAATATCTTTGGATTCCTTCACGGAATTTAAGGTCGTGTTGGTCATACCAATTTCATCGCCTTGGTAAATGAACGTGGTGCCGCGCATCGACAGCAGCAGAGTGATTAACAATTTAGATGATTTTTCCCAGTGCTCTTGGTCATTTCCCCAACGGGAAACCATGCGAGCAAAATCGTGGTTGCCTAAGAATATGCTGCCCCAGCCCTTCGATTCGAACGCATCATCCCATGTCTTGAATACTTTTTTAAAGTCATTCATTGTCCACGGAATCGGGTCGAACCGCCCACCCGATCCTTGATCCATAAACATGTGGCCAAAATGAAAAATCATGTTCAATCCCTCTCGCTCATCCAAATAATCAAGGGCGTTGAGGGGTGTGATGCCAGGGCCCTCGCCCACGGTCATCACATTCGGGTAGTTTGCCAGCACGTTGCGCTTCATTTCAGCAATAAACTCGCGCAAGCGCGGACCATTGGAATAATACTTGCGAATGGTTTCGTTGAAGTCGTGGGTATCTGTATCCGGAAAATCGGTGCGTTTGGAAATGGCCGAGATCACATCTAAACGCAAACCATCTACCCCTTTTTTCAACCAGAAATCCATCAACTTGTAAACTTCCTTACGGAGATGGGGACTTTCCCAATTCAAGTCGGGTTGCTTTTTGGAAAAC
>JAAFHY010000003.1 GCA_013298505.1 Cytophagales bacterium | reverse complement strand
ATGCTACGGGTAGCATCCATGATGGCCTGCAAACCTGAAGCACACAAACGATTAACAGTAACACCTCCTACTGAAGTGGGCAGCCCGGCAAGCAACAATGCCATGCGTGCTACATTGCGGTTATCTTCACCGGCTTGGTTAGCTGCACCTAAGATTACGTCCTCGATTTCATGTAGCGGAATCGCAGGATTTCGTTCCGTCAATTTCTTGATAACATGTGCCGCCAAGTCGTCTGGCCGAACGGAGGCGAGTGAGCCACCGTATTTGCCGATGGGTGTACGGAGGATGTCGATGATATAGGCTGTTTTCATTTTAATAAAAATCAAGTGAATATTCTGTTGCAAGCTTCTGGGCACTAGCTTTGGCAATCGGCTTGTAGCTAAAATGCATTTTACTACTTTTGTTGCAAGTTAAACGAACCTAGTTATGTGGCAAAGAATTCAAACGGTGTTTCTGGCAATGGTGGTGCTTTGTATGGCTGTGGCACTGTTTTTACCCATCGGTATTTTTGTAGATGCGGCCACCGGAGATTCGCACCAGTTGTATCCAATCCACTACACCATTGTTTCTAACGGATCACGCACCAGTACTTATTTTCCTTACGTAATCACTTCGGTATTGATGACGGCCGTTGCTACCTTGGCCGTAATCAGTATTACGAAATTTGAAAATCGAATTACTCAAATTAAGATTGGAACACTCAACTCATTGCTGCTTGCCTGCGTCATGATTTCGATCGTGTTTTTCCTTAATCCTTTGGCCAGAACTTACCCAGGCGGAAAGAATGGGCTGGTGCTGTACATTGCCTTTGCAGCCGTTGCTTTCAATTGGCTGTCGCTTCGTTTCATCCGCAGAGACGAAAAAATGGTGAGAGATTCTGATCGGATCAGATAACGCATTCTATATATTAACTTCTACATCCTAACTTCTTTTTAATATGCTAACTAAACTCGGTCCTAACCCTGCCAATACGATTGGCGAACTTCCATCCTCAGGCAGTCACGCCCCTGAATTTGTTTTAACGGCAAACGATATGAAAGATGTGTCGTTGAAAGATTTTGTGGGCAAGAACGTTGTGCTCAATATCTTTCCAAGTGTTGATACGGGCGTATGTGCTACTTCAGTGCGCGAATTCAACAAACGGGTAGCCTCTATGGACAACACAGTGGTGCTATGCATCGCCAAAGATTTGCCATTTGCTATGAAACGTTTTTGTGGAGCAGAAGGAATTGACAAGGCCATCACACTATCGGATTTCCGCAGTCGTGGTTTTGGAAAAGCGTATGGAGTAGAGTTGTTGGATTCCGCTTTCGCGGGATTGTTTGCCCGTGCCGTAATTGTGATTGATAGCAACGGGAAAGTGAAATACAATCAGTTGGTGCCACAAATTGGTGAAGAGCCAAATTATGAAGCAGCCTTGAAGGCGATTTAACGAAATAGTCCTCTGACCGGCTATGAGGCCTAGAAAAAAGCCTTCTGACTACTGAATAGGAGCAATTAGAAAAACCCTTTCATCACCGAAAGGGTTTTTTGTTTGCTTTAAATCTGCTACCTTTTGTTCTAAATTTTTAATGAAATGAGGTCAACGCTGCTGCCTATTCTCTTTTTGCTTCATACTGTCTCATTGGCGCAATCGAATAAAAGCTTTTACATCACTGCCGACCGCGTATTTGACGGTGAGGTGATTCACACGGGCTGGGCGGTATTGGTTGAAAATGACAAAATCGTGGCGGTAGGACCCAAAGAGAAAATCAATGCACCCGCCAATGCCGTAAAAATCAACTATCCCAATTCTACGCTCACACCCGGGCTGATTGAAGGGCACTCGCATTTATTTCTGTACCCGTACAATATAACCGATTGGGATACGCAGGTACTGAAGGAGACAGACGCATATCGAACCGTTCGCGCTACGGTGCATGCAAAGAACACCTTGATGGCAGGCTTCACTACAGCGCGCGATTTGGGCACGGAAGGTGCAGGCTATTCTGATGTTTCATTAAAGCGCGCCATCAATGAAGGCATTGTGCCGGGGCCTCGATTGTTGGTAGCAGGTAGAGCGATTGTTTCAACGGGTTCGTATGGCCCGAAAGGTTACGACCACGACCAGGAAATAATGTTAGGTGCCGAGCCAGCCGATGGAAATAATTTGGTGCGCGTGGTGCGCGATCAAATTGGCAAAGGTGCCGACTTCATAAAAATCTATGCCGACTACCGCTGGGGCTTGCAAGGCGAAGACCAGCCTTCATTCACATTGGATGAATTGAAACTTATTAATGAAGTCACGCGCAGCAGCGGTCGCGCAATGGTGTGCCACGCTAAATCAAAAGAAGCGATTAGACGGGCTGTGCTGGCCGGAGCCGAAACCATTGAGCACGGAGATTTCATTGATGTGGAGACAGGCAGATTGATGAAGGAACATAATGTTACGTTTATGCCCACGCTCGCAGCCGTGGACATGATTACGCAATACCGAGGATGGAAAAAAGGCATTTCACCTGATCCCGTCAATGTAGTGAACAAGAAAAAAAGTTTTAAGGCCGCGATGGAATCGGGTGTCGCTATTGGAATGGGTGGAGATGTGGGTGTTTTTCCACATGGTGAAAATGTATTGGAGATGGAACTGATGGTAGAGTACGGAATGAAACCCCTAGAAGTATTAAAAGCTGCTACGAGTGTCAATGCAAAAGCCTTTCACTTAGAAAATCAATTTGGCTTCATTAAAGAAGGCATGAAAGCTGATTTGTTGATTGTGACTGGTGATCCCACATCAGCTATTTCTGATTTAAGAAAAGTAAAGTGGGTCATGAAAGATGGAACGGTGGTTAGAACTGAAAAATAGAAAATATGAACCGAAACCAAGCAATTAAAAAAATGGCAGCAACCGCGTTGGGCGCAGTAGCCTTACCCCAAATGGCAAAATCAATGGATGCATTGCCAGGTGACGTGAAAGGAAAAATCAATCACTCCGTTTGCCAATGGTGCTATAATGATATTCCGCTGGAAGCACTCTGTGAAGCGTCAAAAGATATTGGGATTAAATCCATCGACTTATTGAATTCAAACCAGTGGGCTACGGCAGCAAAGTATGGCCTTACCTGCGCGATGGCTTATGCCAATGACTGGGGATTGCAAAAAGGCTTTAATAATTTGTCGCATCATAGTCAGCTCCTAAAAGACTATTCGGCAAACATCCCAAAAGCTGCCGATGCTGGTTTAAAAAATGTGATCTGCTTCAGCGGCAACGCAAACGGATTAAGTTACGAGCAAGGCTTAGAGAATTGTGCAAAGGGCTTAGCACCAGTAATGAAAATAGCCGAAAAGTATAACATGCTGATCAGCATGGAACTCCTAAACAGCAAAGTAGATCATAAAGATTATCAGTGCGATTATACTTCGTGGGGTGTTAAGCTATGCGAAAAATTGGGGTCGCCTAATTTTAAATTACTTTATGATATCTACCACATGCAAATTATGGAAGGTGATGTGATTGCCACCATCAAAAAAAACATTCAGTACATTTCTCATTTTCATACAGGCGGTGTACCAGGCCGAAACGAAATTGACGAAAGCCAAGAATTGTACTATCCTGCCATTATGAGAGCCATTGTACAAACGGGCTTTAAAGGATATGTAGCGCAAGAATTTATTCCAGCTAAAAAAGATAAGATCAACTCGTTAAGAAATGCAATAACCATTTGTGACATCTAACCCATTTCACATGAAGACAACCAAAACCCTATTCATCATTTTTATTTTGGGTATGCCCTTAACTAATTTGGCACAAAAAAGTGAAAGAAACTTTAACTCAATAAAGATTCTTTCCAGCAAGCCTCAACCTCATTTTGTATTGAAAGCCAATGACGAAACCTTAGAAATCCCATCCTCTACTGATGAAAAATTGAATTTATCATTCATTGATCCAAACTCGATTGAATCCGTCCATGTTTTCAAAGATAAAGAAGCCATTGAAAAATATGGAGCCAACGGAAAAAATGGAGTGGTTATTATTTCCTTTAAAGCATTCGATAGAATGCCGCTGGCAATCCAAGAAAAATTCAAAACTAGCTCAGCAAAATAGCCCCTTACAGCTTAGTTAGCTTTACCCGCGCATCATCAGCTCGTAGGTCTACGCGGGCATTACCGTTTGCTAATGTAAATCGAGTACGATTATCTGTTTGTTCTTCAAGTGTAAATCCATTTTCGGTTGTTACATGCGAATCGTCATGTCTAACTTCAAAAATGCCACCGCCACTAATCACTGTAAACGAAATCAAACCATCTTGTGCGTGGATGGAATACTTGCCGCTATCGGCCAGTGCTGTTTGTATAATAAAATCGCCATCGTCTACATCGGCAACTACGCTTGTAAAATTTGCGTTCCTTATTTCAATGTCTGAGTCATCCCCATCAATTTCTAACTGACCTCTTCCTTGATCCATTCTAATATCTCCATCATCTAATCTGAATTTAAAATCCGAGCCTTTGCAGGCAGTTAATTCAATGTCTGCGTCATCTACATTCATATCTACTTTCCCATTGATGTCCGTCAGAAAAAAATCTCCATCGTCTCCATCTACCGATAAACTGATGCCTTCTGGCACTTCGATGGTAATCGTGTATTTTACATGATAGTACCCAACCATTCCAATAGTTCCTTGCGATCTTTCTTTGATGTCAAGATTGCCATTCGCCTCGAAAATATCTACTGCGAATTCGCGATTGCCAAAAAACAACCCTTTTGATTCAACGATACGATCTATTTTTACGTGGGCTGTGCTTCTGCTTGACCCTGTAATAACTACCCTTGCATCTGAACAATTGAGTTTTAGCCTACCCGTAGAA
Organism: Cytophagales bacterium; assembly: GCA_013298505.1. GTDB lineage: Bacteria > Bacteroidota > Bacteroidia > Cytophagales > Cyclobacteriaceae > ELB16-189. Next base: position 106,249 of record JAAFHY010000003.1, on the reverse strand, counting down.
CTGATTTTATATTCATTATCCAAATGAAAATCCTCATCATCTTTTTGACCTTGCACAAAAGAGGTAAAAGCAAATAGAGAAGCAAAATGAGAATCCCCTTCCTTTGTTTGCGCGAATGAAGATATCCCAATAGCGAGTGAAAGCAAAAGTAAAATCGGTTTCATGGCTGCGTGTTTTGAGGTTAGACGCAAAACAAAACCAAAAGGTTGCTTCGCAATTACAACCTGTCAATTAGTGAAACATAAAGCTCTGTCAGCTTCACCTCTGCCTTTCCAGCTATAGCAATAATTTCAGAAATAACAGCCGGCTTCAAATTATCGGGGTCACAGTCATCCGTTAAAACAGAGACTGCGCAGCAAGGCAAGCCCATATGGTTGGCTACTAGTACTTCTGGCACGGTGCTCATGCCCACGGCATCGGCACCTATTTGGTGAAGGAATCGGTATTCGGCACGGGTCTCCAAGTTAGGGCCCATTACGGCTACATACACACCTTTATTCAATTTGATTTTTTTCTCTTTGGCAATTTTGGTGAGCAACGTGTTTAGCTTTTTTGAATACGGCTGACTCATGTCTGGGAAGCGTGGTCCGAGCACTTCGAAGTTTTCACCGCGCAGTGGATTATCGGGTTGTAGATTGATATGATCGTCTGTCATCATCAACTCGCCCTTCTTCCATTTTAAATTCATGTTGCCGGCCGCATTTGAAATCAGAAGATTCTCGATACCCAACATTTTCATCACACGCACAGGCAATGTAATCTTCTGCATACTATAGCCTTCGTAATAATGAAAGCGGCCTTGCATGGCCAATACCTTTTTCCCTTTTATTGTGCCGTAAATCAACTTGCCTTTGTGAAACTCAACGGTGGAAACCGGAAAGTGAGGAATGGAATTGTAGTTTATTTCAATCGGATTTTTGAATTCTTTTACAAACAGATTGCCCAAGCCCGTGCCGAGTATCACCCCGACTTCTGGTTTATCAATGCCGTGCTTTCTTAGGTAGTCGGTGGCTTCTTTGATTTCGTTTAACATAATTTGATTTAAAGTATGAGAAGTTAGATTTGAGGTATTATTGAGTAGTCCACTTTTTTAACCTATATTCAAAGTTCAAGATTTCTTTTCGCGTAAAAAAATGCTTGACTAAAATAGTTCTTCAAAAGCCAAAACGAATACCAAGTTGCGCTTGCCACCGTGAGGCAATCGCATCGTATTGCCAAGGCGTAGAGGCTGGCTTATTAAATTGATAAACTGGTCTGCCATCGCTACCGATAGAGCGCAGCGTAATCAGTGAATACGAAGAATTAGTAGTGTTGGGCACAAAATATTGCCTTCCCCAATCAGTAGAGAGCAGGTTGGTAAGATTAACAATATCAAGACTTAGCTCAACACTTTTCAAAAATGCAATTTCTATTTTCCATTGTTGCGACAGGCGCACATCCGCTTGGATGTTCCAAGGCGTTCGTCCTCCGTTTCGTTGAGCATATTCACCACGATGCACCGAAAGGTATCCGTCATTTCGAATAAACTCATCTAGGTTATTCCATTGCTCGTCAGCGGTCACCGTTACTTTTCCTGTTGCATCTGTTATGTCTGTCAAAACAATTTGCTCGCGCGAAGCTGGAATAAATATCAAGTCATTCATAGGAGAGCCATCACGATTCAAATCGCCATTGTAAACGTACGTGAAAGGACTACCCGATTGCGCATTAGTAATCAGCGATAGATGTGTGCGGCTATTATTTTTCCAGACATGGCTCAAGTTGATACCTCCAATCAATCGGTGACGAATGTCAAAATTTGAATAGCTCACCTGTGGCGCATTGGGATTGATAGTTTGGTTCCATTCCCAATTAGCTTGTGGAGAAACCCTTACACCGTTGGCTACATCTTTTGATTCGCCAAACGTATAATTCACAAAGGCATCCAAACGCTGATTGAACTTCTTATTTACTGATAGTGATAAATTATACCGGTAACCTTCTGAAGTATTGGTCACCTGAAAAACACTGGTGTAGCGAGTGTCATATTTATTTTTAGTGGCTGGATAAATCTGTCGATTGTCTGCTCCTGTCAAAGCTACGGTAGAGTCTTTCAAATTAACCGTTTTGAAAAGTGGGTCAAACAATGTTTTGGAATAAACTGCTTCAAACACGATGCCCCAATTATTCTTTAAGTTTAATTCAATGGCTAAATTACTGCGCCAAACGCGTGGCATTTTTAAATTGGGGTCAATTACATTTATTTCACGCAAGCCTAGTTGCAAGTTTTGTAACGATTGAAAATTAGAGGTGACTAGCGGCACTGCTTGCGTTGGCCTAATATCAACATTACCCAATTGATTGCCATTATAAATATAGGCGTAGGCCATCCACGCAAAGGGCATACGGCCTGCAAACACACCCGAGCCACCACGTAGCTTTAGTTTATGCTCAATAACATTTGCTGAGAACCCAAAACGGGGCGATAGTATCCATTGATTGGCAATCCCTGATGAATAGGTAGCCAAGTCCTTATTTTGCGACAGGTCCGTTGTTATTCCGGGATTGTCTGGAAAAATATTGCCATCTAAACGCAAGCCACAGGTGAAATTTATTTTTTTAGAAAGTTGATATTCATGTTGCGCATAAATACTTGTTAGTAACACACCAAAATCTGCCGAAGGTCGATTGTAGTTGAAATCATGTGAGTCTTCTTGAAAATTATACGTAGAGCGAATACGCGAAGGTTTGTTTAAATAAAAATCGGCTATGCTTCGATATGCCCAACGGCCATTCCATGGAGTGACGAAATAATAATCGAAATCATACCACTCGTTGTGCGTGCCGATGGTAAATGTGCTTCTCTCTTTGAAGTAGGTAAAGTTGTTGGTAAACTCCAACGTGCTTTGCTTGGTTTGGTAAATGGCTGCTTCACGGTACGTGCCCGCAAAAATTGTATTACCGGTGTTATACGTAATTTCAATATGTGGAAAGTATTCATTGCTAGCTACCTCGCGGTAGTCGTGTATGCGGCTATAGCCAATGGTCAAGTCATTCGATAAATAGTTAGACAATTTTGATTTGAGTTGAACCACTCCATTAAAATTATTACTAAAATGGGTAAACCCTTGGCTGCCAAAATTTAGTAAGCTCGGCCCGCGCTGCAAATGGTCTGCCTGACCGTTTACAAAATTACTTCTTATTGTTAGCTGATGTTTTTCGTTGATGTTCCAATCCAATCGTGCAAAAATTTTTGAACTGCTGTTATCGATACGTTGGTCTTTGATTTCGCCTGAGTTGAAACCATATCGCTTTTGTAATGTATCGGCAATGGCCAAAGCAACTTCTAGCGGAAAAGCGGATTCAGATGAACCCGGTGCGAACAACAAAGACTCTCTTCGCCCCGTGCGTTCGGCATTCACAAAGTAGAAGAGTTTATTTTTTACAATCGCTCCACCTACACGCACACCACTTTGCCAATCATAAAAGTCGCCCAGCTTTTGTCCGTTTTGCGATTGTCGGGTGGTTGCGTTGTTTCTACCAAACGTGTACCACGAGCCTTCGGTCTGATTAGTGCCACCGCGTGTAACGGCATTGAGCGATGCGCCTGTAAAATTTCCATTGACCACAGAAAAAGGCGAAACCAGTACCTGCACTTCTTCAATAGCATCTAAACTAATAGGTTGCGTACGAGCCAACGCCCCCGGTGTACCTGCCGCCACTGAACCACTTGCGCCAATAGATGGCTCTTGAAAGCCAAACGCATCGTTGCTGGCTACACCATCAATGGATAAATTGTTGTAACGGAAATTACTTCCTGCAAAAGAGCTGCCCGATGCCTGAGGTGAAAGGCGGGTGATGTCTGCCAAACTGCGACTCAGCGTAGGCAATTGCGAAATCTTATCTTTTCCGTAGCTCTGCAAAGCACCATCTTGTAGGGCGTTTGACTTCACCACCAACTCTTCAAGCTCTGTGATTGCCTCTTTTAAGATTACATCCAATCGTTGCGATTGTCCTAATTGAATAAAAATATTTTCAAACTTCTCGGTTTGATAACCCACAAAACTTATGATTACTGAATACGGCCCGCCAGAACGCAGGTTAGAAACAACAAATGAACCATCTGTAAAAGTTATAGAGCCATACACAGTTTGTGTGGGTACATGCGTCACTTTAACGGTTACACCGGGCAGCGGATTATTACCTTCATTTGCAATGCTTCCTCGCAACTCCACGGAAGTAACTTGAGCAATACCCCGGCTCGTCAAGAAAGAAAAAAAACAAAAGAATAACATTCTGCTAAGGCCGCAGAATTTTTTGTTACAAAAATCCATTTCAAACTTTTATTATTAACAGCAACCTCCGCCATCGTAAAACCAAGTCGACTCAGAAATAAAAATATCTGCGCGATCTAAGTTCTTTAACGCTCCCGCAGTTTTATCGCAAACAGCAAGGGGTTGGTTTTGCAAAAGGGTATGGCCTTTCTTGTCGTCAAAATATTCTTCATTGCCATAATAGATGGCAGTCTTACCGGTGAACACACAAGGGCCATCTTTGGGCATGGGGTCTTTGATGGCGCACACTTCTACACTTTCAATGTAAATCAGTTCCTCGGTATTGTAATGTGCGGGGTCTAGCAAACGGTATGGTCGCTTGGCGCGGATTTCTACGGTGCCAAAGCCAACATCGGTAATCATTTTGATATACTCTTTCAATGGCAATGCGCCACTTAAACACAGCGCACGAAGGCGCTCATCTTTTTTCAACGACTCAGGCATCTGCGTTTCGCAGGTAGGATCTGAGAGCACTAATCTACCATACGGTTTCAACACGCGATACATTTCACTCAAGGCCAATTTCAAATCTTCGTGAGTGAAAATATTGAAGAGGCAATTTTGCGCGGCTACGTCAATCGAATTATCGGGTACGGGTAGATTTAATGCATCGCCTTTACGCAAGTCTACAAATTCTGATTTAAACCAAGAGTTTTGCTTTTCGGCTTCCACAAAATTTTCCCTACTTGCCTGAAGCATCTCATCGACCACATCAATGCCCACCACGCCACCTTTCCTGCGACTGAAGTAAGCAAACTGTAAAAGCTCCATACCACCGCCCACACCAACATACAAAATCGATGGGTCGTTCACCAAGTCGCGCGGATTGACGGTGCTGCCGCAGCCGTAATTCATGTCGAGCATTTTCTTGGGGATTTTCAAACCGGGCAATTGCCAAACTGGTGTAGTCGTACAGCATAATCCTTTTTGTGGATTTTCGGCTGCTTCTTTGTAAACGTTGCGGGTGGTTTCGAGATAGGTTTCCAAGTGAGGGGAGTTTAGAAGTTAGAGGTTAGAGATTAGAAGTTCAAAGCTTAAAGTTCGAAGTTCAGAGCTGAAAGTTAAAAGTTCAAGGTTGAAGGCGGTGTTGTATAAATTGTAAATCGCAATTCTTAAACCTAAAATTTATGCGGTGGCTCCCTGGCAACTGCTTCCCGCGCCAGCGGTGCAGGCAAAGCAATGGTTGTTGATAACGATTTCGCGGTCTTCGAGTTTGGCTACATCAAATGTACTAATGTGCTGACCCGACTTCTGTTCGGTCTTCAAACCAAGCATCTGATTAAAATCGCAGTCATAAAGATTTCCTTGCCAGTCGATGGAGACGGTGTTGCGGCACATGACGCCTGACACGGCAGCGGGGTTAAAGGCGTTCACCAATTTTTCCATGTACTCTTCATAGTTGCCCGACTCAATCAGGAAATCCAGGAATCGACTGATGGGAATATTGGTAATGGTAAACAAGCTGTTGAACTCCACACCAAAGTGGTCTTTCAATTCTTTTTTGAAATCGCGCTCCAATCCTTTTTGGTCGCCCGGCAAAAATGCACCCGTGGGGTTATACACCAAATCTAAAATTAAATCGCTGCCTTCTTTGGCATAGCCGACTCTATTCAATTGTTGCAATGCCTCAATAGAATCTTTAAAAACACCTTCTCCGCGCTGGCGGTCGGTTTTGTCGGCACTGTAAAAAGGAAGAGACGAACACACACGCACGTTATTCTCTCTAAAAAATTCGGGCAGATCGTAATATTTAGGATTTGCGCGAATGATGGTGAGATTAGATCGTACGATGATTTCTTGTGCACCTCGCTTGTGTGCCTCGCTCACAAAATAGCGAAAGTTGGGGTTCATCTCAGGTGCGCCTCCGGTGATGTCGAGCGTTTTGATTTTAGTCCGCTCCAGCACATCAAGGCATTGCTCCATCGTTTCACGCGTCATTATCTCCTTGCGGTCGGGGCCTGCATCTACATGGCAATGCTTGCACACTTGGTTGCACATGTAGCCAACGTTCACCTGAAAGATTTCAATCTTAGAAGGCTTCAACGGAAAAAATCCAATTGGCTCTATTTTCTTTTCGAATGACTGGAGCTTGCCATTTTTAAAAATTCCATTCGACAGAAATTCTATTTGCCGCTCTTGCTGAGCGAGTTGGTGATGACGTGCGTGTAGAGATTTGATCATTTTAATTTTCGTTGATCGTTGTTGGTGGTTGGAGGTTGCGAACAACGACTAACGACCAACCAACAACGAATTTACATTGAGAGTTTCTTGGCTTTATTCATCATCATCACCCCATGCACTAATGATGCACCTCCGCGGATGGCGGCTGCTACGTGGATGGCTTCCATCATGGCCTTTTCGGTAGCACCTTTCTCCAGTGAGTCTTGCGTATAGGCATCGATGCAATAGGGGCATTGCACGGTGTGTGCTACAGCAAGGGCAATCAATGATTTTTCGCGGGCCGTGAGGTCGCCTTCTTTAAATACATCCCCATAATACGAGAAAAACTTATCAGCCAAGTTTTTCTCCCATTCGCGAATATTTCCAAATTTCTTTAAGTCTTCGGGGTTGTAGTAGGTGTGTTCCATGTAGGGCTTCGTTTTTTTATCTGCTAAAAGTAATCAATTTTTAATCACAGATTAAATATACGATGTCGGCCGTGCGACTGGATTTATTATTTTTATGAAATGAAAATCTCATCCCTTCAACCTGCGCACTATGCTGCATTAAAGAAGATTTACGAACTGGGCATCGCTACTGGAAATGCTACTTTTGAAACATCTGCACCCACATGGGAAAGTTGGGACAAGGCACATTTAGAAAAGGCGCGGCTAGTGGCAATGGACGAAAATGAAAATGTAATTGGTTGGGCAGCCTTAACAGCCGTATCTGGCAGATGTGTTTATGCAGGCGTGGCAGAAGTAAGTGTTTATGTACACCCTGACGCGACAGGCAAAGGTGTGGGTAAAAAATTATTGGGAGCACTCATCCGCGAAAGCGAGAAAGAAAACTTATGGACGCTGCAAGCTGGTATCTTTCCAGAAAATGCAGCGAGCCTAAAGATTCATGAGCAGTGTGGTTTTAGGAAAGTAGGCTACCGAGAGAAAATAGGTAAGATGAAAAACGTGTGGCGTGATACAGTGCTGTTAGAGAGGAGAAGTTCTTTAGTTGGTATCGACTAATAATAAAGAGGTCACTTGATTGTTTTGCACAACCAAGTGACTAGATGAGCATGTCTTACCATCTATCTTTCAAATTTCTCTTTCGCCTTTTCTGCCCATTCTTTTTTTACCTCCTCAAACTCTTTTAGAAATTTTTCATTTTGAAATAATTTGTTCACGAACTGTCTCGCAAAAATTCGAGATGACTCGGAGTCGCTGGGGAAATGCACGCCAATGATTTCGCGCGAATGCGCCATGTCGTAAGCATCTTTGATAAAGAAGTCGGTGAACTCGGGTGCTAATTCTTGATAAATGTAAGCGTTGATGTAGGAGTTGGCGGCATGACCACTTGGGTATGCGGCCCAATCTGTCACCTCAAGATTTTTAATAGAAGGGTCAATCTTGACAGGACGAACGCGAGCGTACTTAAACTTAAGTGTCCAAATAAAATAATTTGCGTCTTGCCACACGCTAGCGATGAGATTAGCTGTTTTAGGAAGACTGTCTGGATGAAACCAAGTGCCGATGGAGCGACCGATGAAAAACAAGTTTCTGCGAAAGCGTACGTAGGTTGAATCCGTTGGCTTCACACGGAGATTATAATACACGTTTGCCATGAAGAGACTACTGCGGACATCTTCAGGCGTACGTTGCTTTTGCAATCCTAGCAAGTAATTCAATTCCATGCGTGTTTGCTCTGAACTGTTAGTAGGCATTTCGGGAAGGTTGAAATCATCCGTTTTTACGTTTTGCAAATAACTCGGCTTAATACTCAACCTGCGTTCACCCACTATTGGGTCGTATGGAAAAGTAAGTTGGTCAACTTCGGCATTGATGGTTGATGGCTTCGTGCTGAATTTCTGCAATTGCTCGTAATGCCCACGTGCAGGAGTAAGTTCGCGCTGCATTTTGTCTTTGGATTTTTGGGCAAATAAAAACAATGGCGAAATCAGCAAAATGAAAATGTAGAGGATTGATTTTTTCACAATGTATTTTTTTGGTACACTTCAATTATTTTTTTACTTGTGAAAAGGCAAATAACATCTCTCGCCCGATTTGCTGTACGCGTTCCGCATACTTGGCAGATTCCATCGGAGTGCCGTCAAATTCTTTGGGGTCATCGTAAGTGATAGCAATCCGGGCTTTCGCTCCCAATACCAGTGGACAGTTTTCATCGGCATGGGAGCAAGTCATAATCGCTGCAAAGCCTGGGTTGTTGTTAAACGGGGCATCATACTTTTTTGAAAACGCTTCAACGGGTGCTGCATCGTTGGCATACTTCACTTCATACAAAGGATTGTCGCCATTTTTGGTTACTGAAATTTGAAAACCAACACCCTGCATCGCCCTCACGGCACGTGGATTGAAAGCAGTCGCCTCCGTGCCGCCTGAAAGGCTGACAATATCTTTTACACCGAAATGATAAGCAGCAGCCTGCGCCCAAAGTTGAGCGATGTGGCTTCTGCGTGAATTGTGCGTACAGATAAAGTTTAGGTAGATGGATTGACCTTTAGGCGATTGCCGAATGAATCGTGTTAGTTCATTCAATAACTCTTTTCTCTCCGTTGGTATTTGACCAAATTGGAGAATGAGATTTTCAATGGTTGATTGAAGTGTAGGATTAAGCATAAAATTGTATTCGGTATTTTACTATTTCTTTGTGACTTCGTGTCTTGGTGGCCTGACTTTACATGCCACAAAGACACCAAGACACGAAGTCGATTTAATTACAACATCCCGGGCCGCAACATGCATCAGGTTTTTCTGCATATACAGTGATGCTGAAAATTCCGGACTCACCTGTTTTGAAATCCTCCAAGGCTTTGGGCGACAAATATTCTTTCAAAATTTCATCGGGCAAAGTAATGCGCTTTTCTTTTTGGATGTCAATATTATTGAATCCAGCTTCTTTAATTATCGACAAGTATTCCACTTTTTGAATGGCACCAGACACACAACCTGCATACATCTCTGCACTTTTTTGCAGGCCTTCTGGCAAATCGCCCACGAGCACAATATCCGATACACTGAAGTGACCGCCTTTCTTCAACACGCGAAACGTTTCTGCAAAAGCTTGTTTTTTATCAGGCACGAGGTTCAACACACAATTGCTCACCACCACATCGGCTATGTTTCCGGCCAACGGCATGTTCTCAATATCACCTTGGCGGAATTCCACATTCGTGAAATTTAACTTCTTGGCATTGGCACGAGCCTTCTCAATCATTTTATCCGTAAAGTCAATGCCGATTACTTTTCCTTTCTCTCCTACAATCGAGCGCGCTACAAAAGCATCGTTGCCCGCACCTGAGCCTAAATCAACAACGGTGTCGCCTTCTTTGATTTGTGCAAATTCTGTAGGCAGTCCGCAGCCCAATCCTAAATCGGCATCGGCTAAATACCCTTCTAGTTTGGTGTAATCATCAGACATCACGGTGTAGTCGATGGTAGCGCAACCAGTTGCTCCGCAGCAACTCGATTCATTCTCCGTTTTGCTTTGCTCGGCAATTTGGCCGTATTTTTCTTTGACCAGTTGTTTTAGTTCTTCGTTCGTTTGCATAATTTTTGTCTTTTAGTTTGTAATCTACTTTTTGCTTATCGTAATATTGCGATGGATTAGGTCAAAAAAATAGTTCAGCAACAATTGGTGCCTTCGTAGCTTTCAAGTAATCCTATCAAAGTCTTTTTTGCTTTGCTCCACGATTTTTCATCAATGCAGTAGCACACACTCGGCCCTTCAATGTTTCCTGTTATCCAACCCGCTTTTTTCAATTCACTCAAATGTTGCGACACGGTTGATTGAGATAATGGCAACTCATCTACAATGTCACCACATACACACGACTTGGTTTTAATCAAGTATTGCAAAATGGCAATGCGTGCCGGATGCCCCAAGGCTTTCGCCAAATTGGCCACTTCGTTTTGTGTTTTGGTAAATTCTTCTGTCTTGGTAAGTCCCATGCGCTATTAATCGTAATATTACGATTAAGGTTTCAAAAAATCAAACAAATATTTGATAAGGAATTAATTCATTTTATGAATCAATTCTTTCATGAGTTTATAGCAGACCATAGCTGTCATGTCGTGGATATCCCGAACGGGATTGTATTCAACAATATCTGCACCTACTATCGAAACTTGTATTTGATGGATGATCTCAATCAATTGACGGGTAGATAAACCACCAGGTTCATGATGCGAGACCCCAGGCGCAAAGGCAGGATCGAGTGAATCAATATCCAACGAAATGTAAAGAGGTTCTTTCAAGTGCTGAATAAAATCAAAATTGAAATCCTTCATCTCCACCACCTTTACATTGAATCTTTTCACTTGCTCGCGCAAGTGCGCAGTAGAGCAACGAATGCCCACTTGAGTTAGCGAGCCCACTTTTTCTTTTTCCATCAACCGCGCAAAAGGCGATGCGTGCGAATAGGGGTTGTCATCAAAATTGTCATACAAATCGCCATGCGCATCAATGTGCAATACATTTAGGTTTTCATACTTTTCCGTAAAGGCATCAATGATCGGATAAGAAATGGAATGATCTCCTCCAAGCGATAAAATCTTAGTCGATGTTTTTAATTCTTTCGCAATAGCATCCTTGATTATTGAAAAGGCCTTGGTCGAGTCTGTCGTCTCAAAAAACAGATCACCCCTGTCTTGGTAAGCAACTCCATTTTTAATTTCGTTACCTAACTCAGAAAATAAATTGGCCGAGCCTTCTGCTTCCATTAACCGTATTCTGGCAGGAGCTTGTGCACCCCCTTGCAGAAAAGACGAGTTGGCATCGAAAGGAATTCCTAGAATAGTAACCATAAAAGTATTGTTAATAAGTCCATGAAGAATAGAAACTTGCTGATTGGTTATCAGTCCAAAAGCTAAATCTCAATAATAAGATACAAACACGAAAATACATCCTAAAAATTTGGTGTAAATTTGACCCTCATACACTTATTAATGAAAGAAGTTCGAGTTCGTTTTGCGCCTAGCCCTACTGGAGCACTTCACATAGGTGGAGTGCGCACTGCATTGTACAATTATCTTTTAGCTCGAAAGTTTAATGGAACGATGATCTTGCGAATTGAAGATACCGACCAAACCCGCTATGTGCCAGGTGCTGAAGAATACATCCTTGCATCTTTAGCATGGGCAGGAATACAAATAGATGAAGGCGTAGGCAAAGGTGGCCCACACGCTCCGTACCGACAATCTGAAAGGAAACCGATCTATCGGCAGTATGCGCAGAGATTAGTAGACGATGGCTTTGCCTATTATGCATTTGATACCGAGCCAGAAATTGAGGCGATGCGCGAAAGGCTAAAAGCGCAAGGCGATTCAAACCAACAATATGGAAGTGGTTCGCGTATGCAAATGAAAAATTCGTTAACGCTACCCAAAGAAAATGTAAAGCAACGACTTGACAATGGCGAATCATATGTAATCAGGCTCTTGGTTCCAGTTAATCAAGAAATTCGTTTAGCCGATTTGATACGTGGCGAGGTGAATGTCAACTCTTCACAGATTGATGATAAGGTATTAATGAAATCGGATGGAATGCCTACCTACCATTTGGCCAATGTGGTAGATGATTACTTAATGAAAATCTCGCACGTCATTCGAGGCGAAGAGTGGCTGCCTTCTGCGCCTTTGCATGTGTTGCTTTATCAATACCTCGGATGGGCAAATGAGATGCCCCAGTTTGCTCACTTGCCTTTGTTGCTAAAACCCGATGGCAACGGAAAACTAAGCAAGCGCGATGCCGACCGAATGGGATTCCCCATTTTTCCACTTAATTGGATAGATCCGGCAACGAAAGAATTGGCAACAGGATTTAAAGAAAGTGGTTATCTGCCAGAGGCAATGATCAATTTTCTTGCCTTCTTGGGATGGAATCCCGGAACCGAACAAGAAATTTTTTCGATGCAACAACTAATCGATGCATTTACGATTGACCGGATCGGAAAAGCAGGGGCAAAATTTGATATACAGAAAGCACAGTGGTTTAATCAATACTATTTAAGGGGAAAATCCGATCGCGAATTAGCTGAGTATTTATTGGCCGATCTAAAAGAAAAAAATATCCAGTGCCCGATACAAAAGGCAGAAAAGATTTGCTGGGCATTACGAGAACGAATCACATTTCCGCACCAATTATTCGAGCAAAGTCAGTTGTTTTTCAATGCACCACTTTCGTTTGATCAGCAAATCGTTTTAAAAAAATGGAATGCGGATGCTGTAGCGGTTCTAACAACTTTTAAAGAAGAACTAAAATTGCAATCGAGCTTATCCGCAGAATCTGCTAAAGTTCTATTAGAAACAATTGCTACAAGGTTGAATATCAAACTCGGACAAATTCTTCAAGCATTGCGAATGTGTCTTACCGGAGGCGCGTCAGGGCCAGACTTGATGGTAACAATCGAACTTTTAGGAGCCGAAGAAACAGCCAAGAGAATTACCTTCGCGCTAGCAACATTAAAAATACCAGTTACGCACTAATGGCAAAAAAAGATACCCCAAGTAAAAAACAAGGCAAACCAAGGGTTCATAAAGAACTATCGGGGTTTGAAGTTTCAATCGACCAATTTGGCGAATTGAAAACAAGTATGAATATTGAAAAAATAAATTCCTTTCTCGATAAAAATGTAGATGACAAAAAACTACTAGAGAAAGAAGAAACCGAACGGTTAAGAAAATTAAAAAAGAAAAAATAAGATATGCCAACATCGCACGTAATCGACTATCAAATAAAAGGAGAAAGTATACAGATCGTAGAAGTAGAGCTAGATCCTCTCGAAACCGTAATCGCAGAAGCAGGCGCTATGCTTTTTATGGAAGAGGGCATTCTGTTCGAAACAAAAATGGGCGATGGCTCCAATCCTCATGCGGGTTTGTTTGATAAGCTACTTTCGGCAGGCAGCCGTTTGCTTACTGGCGAATCGTTGTTTATGACACACTTCACCAACCGAGGAAACAAAAAGGCTAAAGTAGCATTCTCTGCACCCTATCCAGGTACCGTAATACCAGTAGATTTAGCTAAAAGCCCTGGGCATGAATTGATCGTGCAAAAAGATGGATTCTTATGTGCTGCCTACGGAACAAAGCTCTCCATCGTTTTCAATCGTAAAATTGGTGCGGGGCTAGTAGGTGGAGAGGGTTTTATTCTTCAGAAACTGCAAGGCGATGGGTTGGCATTTGTACACGCGGGCGGCACAGTAATTGAAAGGACGTTAACAAATGAAACGCTTCGTGTAGACACTGGCTGCGTAGTAGCGTTTGAATCTCAAATAGATTTTGATGTAGAAAGATCGGGTAGTCTAAAATCGATGGTGTTTGGTGGCGAAGGCATATTTTTAGCAACACTCCGCGGGTCAGGAAAAGTATGGCTACAATCGATGCCGATTCGTAAATTGATTCAGGCTCTTGCTCCTTACGGAAACAATAGCACCAAAGAGGGAGTCTCACTTTTAGGAAATCTATTTGAATAGCTAATTCATTACTCTGTGCAAAAAATTAAATTAGGTCTCATCCGAGAAGGCAAGACCCCACCCGATAAGCGAGTTGCTTTTACGCCACTACAAGCAGAAGAAATTCAGCAACGCTTTACTCATGTAAAAATTATTTTGCAACCCAGTTCAGTGAGGTGCTTTAAAGACAACGAATACCAAGAGTTGGGAATTGAAATAGCGGAAGATATTAGTCAATGCGATATTCTGATGGGCATCAAAGAAGTTCCTATTGCCAATCTGTTAGCGAACAAAACCTATCTATTCTTTTCGCACACGCTAAAAAAGCAACCTTATAATCGCAGCTTGCTGCAAGAAGTAATCAAGAAGAAGATTCAACTTATCGATTACGAAACGCTCAAAGATCACCAAGGTAATCGCCTCGTAGCGTTTGGCCGATACGCAGGAATTGTGGGGGCTTATAACGGATTGTGGGCATACGGAAAACGCCACAATATTTTTGAGCTGCGAAGAGCCAACGAGTGCTTTGATGTAAATGACCTAAAACTAGAATTAAGGAAGGTAAACTTAAAGCCAATAAAAATCGTGTTGACCGGAGCAGGCAGAGTGGGAAAAGGAGCAATGGAAACATTAGACACCGCTGGGATTCGCAAAGTGAACCCTAGCGATTTTCTCTCACAATATTTTACCGAGCCTGTTTACACACAACTTAGCAGTGCCGATTATCATAACCGAAAAACAGGTGGGCATTTTAATCGTGACGAGTTTCACAATCATCCTGAATTGTACGAATCCAACTTTCTTCCGTTTGCCAAAGAAGCTGATATGTTGCTGGCTGGAGCCTTTTGGAATCCGAGTGCACCAAAGCTATTTACAAAAGAAGATATGCTTAGTAATGCATTCAAGATAAAACTAATAGCTGATATTACCTGCGATATAAACGGCTCGATACCCAGCACAAAAAGAGCTAGCACAATTGTTGATCCACTGTATGATTACCAACCCACTACCGATTCGATAGAGCCCCGTTTCTCTAACGAACAAAACATTACTGTTATGGCTGTTGATAATTTGCCTTGCGAGTTGCCACGAAGCGCCTCAGAAGAGTTTGGTAGAGATCTAATTGATCGCATACTAAAACCCCTACTCGTTGAAGATGTTGATGAGATTATTGAACGCGCTACAATGGCCGAGAAAGGAATGCTGACTCCCACATTTAGCTATTTAGAAGACTATATCAATCAAGCATAGCCATGTTTTTATACAATGTTACCATCGGGATTGATAAAGAGATTGAATTAGAATGGATCAAATGGATTAAGGAACAACATATTCCAAAGATCATGGACACAGGCTTTTTCCTAGAATCGAAATTATACAAAGTCGTATCGCAAGAAGATGAAGGTTCTGTCTCTTATTGCATTCAGCTATTTTCAGATAAGATTGAAAAAATTGTAGAATACTTAGATAAGCACACTCACACCATTATTGACGAGCATCGGCAGAAATTCAAAGACAGGCACGTGGTGTTCAACACCCTCCTTGAGGAAATCTAACCTGACTTCGATTCAAGAAGACTCCTTATCTGAGTTTCGTCTAAGTGACAATTAATCCATTCAGAATCCAACTTAGCATTGTACTTTTTATAAAAATTGATTGCTGGTTCATTCCAATCTAATACTTGCCACATCATTCCCGTGCAGCTTTCATCTAACGAAAATTGCATAGTTCGTTCAAATAATGCCTTCCCAATTCCGGCACCGCGCTCACTTTGCGTAACCACTATATCTTCTAAGTAAAGTCGCTTTCCCTTCCACGTTGAATACCGATAATAGTAGATTGAAATCCCCAAAATGCGCCCATCAATTTCTGCCACAAAGAAACCGTAGACTGGCTTATCGCCAAATCCATCATTCGTCATCCTCTCAATTGTATTAGAAACCTCACCTAGAGCATTTTCGTACTCAGCTAATTCGCGCACTAACTCTAGCACACGAGGCAAATCTTCTTTAACACCAGCCCTGATCTGTAACATAGTTTACAAAATAAAAAAGGCTTCCTGATAAATCAGGAAGCCTTTAAACAAAATTCTATAAGATTAATATTCCCAAAGGTTATGTTCCTTCTCCATCATCTTCATTTCTTCTTCCCATCTAGCAAAAACAGACTCACCAATGGTTCTTCCGTTCAACTCGTAGATGTTTTGGATAGTACGATCATCAGGGTTCTCTACCTTTTCAATAACACCGTGGAATAAACGAAGTTTAAAGGCGTCCACAAAAGTTTTATTCTCTGAAGGATTGTAACGATTTCTCCACTGAACTTTGTCACGTTCATCAAGATCCTTACTGTGAGCTGCTTTTTCGATTAACTTTACAAGATCTTTATAGTACACATAGCCTTGTGGATTATAATTACCGTCTTTCTCTACTATAATACCTACATAGAGAATATCGTAGTACAACCGCGACCTTCTTTTATCAAAGATCAAATCCTCTACAATCTGGAGTTCTTTAACTTGCGCAGGAAGAAGAAAGTCAGTTTGATTACTTGATAGCTCCCACCATTGATTATCCGTTGGTAAGTGACCTATGTTATCATTTCTTGATGACAAATAATTTTTACCTTCAAAATAAGCTTCTTCACTAGCTACATAGTTCTTCTTTGCATCGTAAGGAGGAGACTGAACTGCGGAGTTCAAAACCAAGACCTGGTCAGGTGTTTTTGGAGCTTTTACAGAATCTCCATCATACGCAATTAAACTTCCGTTCTTAATGCACTTAATAATAAATGCTCCAATATCCGATTTAGCAGATTTGAATGCAGCATTTTGCTTCTCTTGGAGGTTAACATTTCTCCATACCCTGAAGCGATAAAGTTGCTCATAAAAAGGAATTTTCTCAATCGAATTAGGATTGACAATGGTGTCTCGTTGTGAGAACGCATTGGTGAATAAGCCAACCAACAAAAAAACTATAATCGATATCCTCATTTTCATATTCTTATCTGCCCATTATATACGAGCCCTCTAATTTTGCATTAACAGGTTTGTTATCCGCATCACTTGGATCCCAAGTCGAACGCTGAACTTGAACATTGTAGATAGAGAAACTATCACCAGCCCTTAGACCGTACTTGGTCAGTTCGATTGTTCCTGAAGTTAATGTTATCGGTGTCTTTCCAGTAATTTGAAGTGTCATGCTAACAATACGATAACTAGCGTCTTTCGCATTTTGACGCTTAAACGTATCGTCAGTAATATCAGGTATAAATTTTACAATCGAAGTTCCAGGAGGTATACCTTTTTTAACGTCATAATCCCCATTTCCAACCATTAACTTAGCAGATGGCTTTGGCACTTCTTTCGCTTTAAATTGTTTTACGTCAATTTGTACCCCGCCCACGGTTACTCTCACATCCATTTGCGGACGAGTTGGAATTAGAACGAACTTACCTGATCCTTGTTGTATTACCTTGCCTTGATCAGCAGGAACACTCAAACCAATGCTAGAAGATTCTTGCAATCCCTGAACGCTCACAGAAACTTCGTTTCCACAGTCTAAATAAAGTGTGCTTGCACCTTCCGACTCAAATTTTGCAACAGGCCGAATGACATTGTATTTGATAGTCTGCATTATTGGATCACGACCTGGGATAACAATTTTAACGGGATATGACATTTCCGCAATACCATCCTTATTATAACTAGAAGCACTGGCGGTAAACTTTATTCTTGCCATTTTAATCTTTACACCTGGAGAGACTTCAACTTCTTGAAGTTTCATCTTTTCATTTCCTTTAAACATATCAGGATCAGCTCCACCTGAAGCAGCACCCGCTAAAAAGAGGTCTCCTTCATAACTCGCCCCTGCAACCAAGCTGTTTGATTGAGCCCTAACCATAGGAACCAACTGATCTACCTCATAAACTTTACCCTTAGTTACTGCTAACAATTCACTTAATGCAGCTCTTTCATACTCTAAGATTTCTGTCTGCATTTGACTAACATAAGCTATTGCACCCATTGTAGGAGTACCGTGGAATGCAAAAATAGGATACTCTTGCTTCTTCAATTCCTCTTTGGCATCCTTAAAACTCTCATATTGACCAGCTGTTTTAGTAATATCCTCAAAAGGCTTTTTAGATTTCATGATCGCATTTAAATCCGCTACATGCTTGTTTAAAGCCTTCTCATATCCAACTGCCATACTTGGGCCGTCCTTATCATTCAGCATCATTTCGTCTGCATGATGGGTATCTTGAACAACATCTTTAAGAGGAAGTCCTTCCTTATCAGTAGACATCTTCTTCTTTATATCGTCCATATAGGTTAGAGTTGCCTTGGTAAGATCTCTAACTTTCTTAGCCTTCGTCTTTGCCTCCTCAACTTCAGGACTGCTTACATTTGATCCTTCGATTGATTTTAAAATCTGATCATTCGACTCTCCGCTATCTTTAACAAGTGCAACAAGCGTTTCGTCAATGATGGCAAATTTCTCGAGTACTGCACTACTAACGTTAAGAGCCAAAAGGGCTGTTAACACCATGTACATCATACCGATCATCTTTTGCCTGGGTGTTTCCTTACCACCTGCCATGTTTAATTAGTTTAAATTGTTAGAATATGATCCTACACTTTAATTTATAATCTCGATTAATTACTGCCCTTCATTGCAGTAAGCATGCTGCCGTACACTTTGTTAAGAGCAGTAAGATTTGTTGTTAAGCTACCCAATTCTGACGTAAACTTGGCTGTGTTGTCGCCTACTTTAGATAGACCTTGCATAGCACCAGTTAAACTTTCGTAGAACTTGTTCATATTCTTAACGTGTGAATCGGCATCTTTCAATTCCATTTCGTAAATGGTATTTAGGGCGGCCAAATTCTTAGTAACCGATTGAACTTGCTTATGATATTCGCTGGTATCTTTAGAAGCATCGGCCATTGCGCCTACTGCTTTCATTGCTGAACCATATGACTTATTCATTTCAGTTAATGATGCAGAAGCTGCTTGAACATTCTTTGCGTAATCATTGGTTGCAACCGCTGCATTAGATAGGCTGCTCATTTGAGAAGCTGATGTAGCTAAGTTTGTCAACCCTTTACCGAGGTTATCAAGCAAGTTTTGATCTACCTTAGCGGTTTTCAACATTTCATCAATCTTCAATAAAGGAGATTCACCCGAAGGTCTGTTGCTAATTCTCGATGCTGTTTGGCTAACAGGTCCTTCATAGTCTTCAGCTAACTCAGGGTATACCTTTGACCAATCTGCTTCCGCATGCTTGGGCTCAAAAGAACTTAGAAAGAAAATGATTGCTTCGGTACCAAGTCCTAAAATCAACATTTCGTTCGCTCCTTCCCAGTGTTGAATTTTAAAAAGTGCACCAACAATAACAACCGCTGCTCCAATACCATATACCTTGGGCATTATGGTTGTGAATAGTAAGTCTACAAATCCTCCTTTTTTCTTTGCCATGGTTCTTTGAGATTTAGGTTAGTCTGAGTTTTTTATAAATATAAGGGTAGTTTTTGATTATTGAAATTCTGTGCCAGCAGAGCGACCCAAGTTTGTCATTGCGCACCTGAAGCCGATATATGCACGGGTAGAATCTTTGTATTCGTAAGTTCTAGTTCCTGTTTCCAAGTAATAGGCGACATCTTTCCATGAGCCACCGCGTATTACTTTGCGAGCGTTGTACTTTTCTTTTGAGTTGCCTTCTTTATCGTAAGCGTTTTTGTCGATGAACTGAGGGTTCAAATCCCAGACAGTAGGAACTGAAGCTGGATTAAAATCATCGAGACACCACTCTGCCACGTTGCCCGACATGTCTACTAATCCGTAATCGTTAGGGAAATAAATCCCGACAGGAGAAGTGTAGGCGAAACCGTCATCAAAATAATTACCACGACCCGGCTTAAAGTTTGCCAACATACAACCTTTTGAATTTCTGATGTATGGATTTCCCCAAGGATACTTATTCATATCACGACCTCCGCGTGCGGCATACTCCCACTCTGCTTCAGATGGCAATCTGAAAGATGGCATGGGTGGCTGGCCACCGTTTACTTGCCTCCACTCGTTTAAGAATGCCGATCTCCACTTTCCAAAAAAGGAAGCTGCTTCCCAACTTACACCAACCACGGGGTACTCTTGATAGCCTGGGTGCTGCCAATAATAATCTACTAAAGGATCGCCCATGTGGTGAGTGAAGTCTTTCATCCAAACAGTAGTATCAGGATAATACTTAGCCATAAACTCTTGCTGACTTACCTGAGGTAAACTTGTTAATTGTGCTCCGCCTTCGGCACCTGTATAGAAAGAAGTGAATTGTAAGTACTCGTCATTAGTAATTTCAGTCTCGTCCATAAACAATGGGCCGATCGTAATCTGCTTATTAAAGTTGATTTGGGTAGATGCGGGATCTTCATCAGCCTGCCCCATGTGGAATGTTCCTGCTGGGATTGGCACCATCCCGTAAGGAATAACCATTGACCATCCTTCTTTGCGCTCTATAGTAGACTGTCCTACTACTTCACCTTGCGCATCGCCACCTCCCTTTTTTCCTCCAATTCCTAGTAGACCGCAACTGCCCACCACGGCAGAAGTTGTTAAGATTAATGCGTAATACAGAACTTTCCGAGAAACTGTTTTCTTCATAGTTTTTACGTTAGTACACTCCTTTGTTGTCCGTTTTCTGAACGAACAGACTCGAAAGTTATTCTTTTTTCCTATTTTATTTAAACACTAGGCCACCAAATTCTGCAAATTCTTAAAAAAACCAAAATTATTTGACTAATTACTTTCTATAGCGGGGTGTTCTCACCACTTTTTTGCCGCTTCCGGCATTTACAGGCAACTCGTAACTAAGCATCAATTCGTGTGAAGTGGGCTCTTTAGCAGCCTGATCTTGAATGATATAATCTAGACCGTAGCCCAATTTTAACGACTTATCCTTTAATAGGCTATATCCCAACATTAATGTGGCCGACTCGGAAGATCGAAACGAGAGGCCACCCCACATAGTATCTTTAAAGTAAGCCAAGCCTCCAATATTAACTGATGTTCTATTAAGGTCGGATTGGATAAGCGCTGAGAAGTGAAACTTAAGGTCAAAATTCACTTCATAAAAATATCCTCCAGTTAAATAAGCATGGGTTTCTAATTTGCCTCTTTGGCTCAGGCCAAAATCAAACGTTGAATTGATTAGATGGTTAAAACTAAGGCCTACATAATATTTTTCTTTTCTCCAGAAAACACCAGCGGATATATCTGGGCGAACCTGCGATTGCGAACCTGAACTTGGAAGTTTAGGATCCGGTTCTATTGGTTTATATAAACTGAAATTAAATGTTTGAGAATAAATACCTGCCCTGAGGCCAAAACTGAGTTTGCTATCTTTTATTCCTAAATGATAGGCGTAAGAAGCTTGTGCTTCTAAATTATTTTGAGGGCCGAGTTGATCATTGACAATGTGGGCACCAAAGCCGCTATTCAATTTGAAAAGCGGAGTAGTGAATGTAATTATCTGGGTGGTGGGGGCTCCTCCTCCTCCGCTGGTTGGTGAATAACCTAGCCACTGACTTCGATGCATAGCCGTGAGTTTTGTTACACCCTCTACCCCAGCAAACCCTGGGTTATAATATAAAGTGTTGAACATGTATTGGGTAAATTGAGGATCTTGCTGAGCCAAAATTTTAGCAACAGGCAACACGACTACAATCCCTAATAGAATTAATTTTCTCACAATTCGATTTCAAAACAGACTTAAAGATAAAGCAATTAAACAGACTTGGGCAACACTATGTAATTAAAGTGTAATAAAATAACAACCTTATTAAAAACGTAGTAATGAATACTTTATTTAATTCCGTTTGCCTTTTTAATATATATCTCTAGGGCGCCCGTCATTGAGGGGGCATTGGGCAAGGGTGCCTCAATATCTAAGACTAGGCCCGCCTCAACAACTGCTTTTGCCGTTGTTGGACCAAAAGCCGCCAATCGAGTGTTGTTTTGCTTAAAGTCGGGGAAGTTGACGAATAGAGAATTTATGCCTGATGGGCTGAAGAAGGCTAAAATATCGTAGTACACATTTTTCAAGTCGCTAAGATTCGCTGCCACAGTATGATTGATTACGGCCTCTGTAAACGTGAATCCATTTTCTTTCAAAAAATCTGGGATGTCGCTTTTGCGGATATCGGAGCAAGGGAAGAGAAACCTCTCGTTCTTGTGTTTTTTGATAATTTCCAGTAGATCTTTGGTGTCCTTAAGACCCGAGAAGATTTTGCGTTTTCGTATTACAATGTACTTCTGGAGGTAGTTGGAAGTTTGATCTGAAATACAGAAGTACTTCATATCGGGAGGCATTTCTAATTTCAATTCTACGCACAGGGCAAAGAAATGATCTACGGCATTGCGGCTGGTAAAGATGATAGCCGAGTGTTGTAGAATTTCTACTTTTTGTTTTCTGAATTCTTTAGCTCCGACTGGCTCTACCTGTATAAACGGGCGAAAATCAATTTTAAGATTAAATTTCTCTGCCAACTTCAGGTAGGGGGAATTAACATCGGTTGGGGCTTCCTGTGTGACTAAGATGCTCTTTACTTTTCGCATCCTGTCCGTGGCAGTTTCGGTCATATCAGCACTAATCGGGTTGGGCCTAGTAGAAAAAAAACCGAATCAAAACCACTATTGGAATGATTTCGGATGCGCAAAGGTAGGAAAATAAATGAAAGAAATGGAAGGGCATTCGGCTCAATAATTTAAAATAGATTAGCACTATACCCACTATAAAAATAGCAATGAGTATAAAAATCAGATACTCAAAATAGTGGCTGTTTTGAATACCAACCATGTAATAAATGAGGCACAAAAAAGCGATGGTAGTAATTGCAATCAATACCGAGCGCATGAAATTAAAAAACTGAAAGTTAACTGTATCTCTAAATCCAAATAGAGCAGCCAGCACAGCAAGCCAAACCAATTTAATAACAAAGCAGCCTGCAATTATTGCCGAAAGTAAAAACCACTGCCAAAAGGCTTGCGGTGTAGACTTAATAGCGAATACTTGAGCAAGCCAGAAGTGATCGTCAGCAAAATGAAACGCAACCAGCAACATGAGGCTCATAAAAAAACTACCGAAAAGATAAAACAGTAGGTTTACGCTAGAGGCTATGCGTAACGTAAATTTGCTCTCGTCCTTCTCTTGAAAAGAAAACCATTTCCTAACATTAAGATAATCGAAGGTTAACGCAGGATTGGTTTGTATAAATACAGCAAAACCGCCAATCAAAGCCAAGGTTGCCAACAGCGAAAAGTCTAAGAAAAAACTACCCTTTCTGTCTATTGGATCAAATTCGATAGGGACAATAGTAATTTCCGTAGTCAAGTGATGAACACCCGTGGCCGAGTAAATACTTACAAAAAATTGAAATGGATACTGTTTGGACAAACTATCTATTGAAAGAGATAACCTTCCCCTCTTCTGAACCACCAGTTTGGCATTGATGAAGAGGCTGTAATCGTGCCGAGAGTCAATCAATAATTGCTGGTGCTTATTGAGTTTTGTGTTGATCCAGAAAAAAATTGCATCGGTAGATTGATTACTATAGGGAACGTATTTGTTCTCCGAATAAACCAACCAAGCCGATTTTAACTCTTTTGTTTCAACGACCCCAGCACTTGCACGAGTGGCCATTGAAGCCGCTATGAGGACTATCGCAATTATTTTTCTCTTCAATTTATTATAGAAACTCAAAAATATCAGAATAGTATGGGATTACCGAAATCAAATCTCTTGTTTTACCGATTATCTAATACTAAATCAAATCAACTTGGCAGGCATCTACCTTCACATTCCTTTTTGTAAACAAGCTTGCCATTATTGCGATTTTCATTTTTCGACTAATCAGGCGTTAAAGACTGAGCTTTCTCTAGCCATCGCCAAAGAGCTATCCGTCCAAGCCAATTACCTCAAGAGTCAGCCTATCGAAACTATTTATTGGGGTGGAGGCACGCCTACTTTACTTACTGCTAATGAGTTTGAAATTATTTTGAATGGGCTGCATGCTCATTTTGATTTATCAAACGTAAAAGAAGTTACCATCGAAGCCAATCCCGATGACCTATCGAAAACTAAATTAGAATTGCTCAATCAATTGGGATTTAATCGGCTCAGTATCGGCATTCAATCGTTCGATGATGCTACCCTTGCTTACTTCAATCGGGCGCACAACAGCGAAGAAGCCGTTAGCTGCATCGACAATTCTAGAAAAGCAGGCTTTGAAAATATCAGTATCGATCTCATGTACTCTGTACCCAATCAATCTATTGACAAGTGGAAGCAAGCTATTGAGCAGGCTATTTCATTAGACCCCCAGCATATTTCGGCCTATTGCCTTACGATTGAAGATAAAACTGTTTTTGGCAAACAACACAAGAAAGGAATAATAAAGGCCGTTGACGAGGAGAGTTCTGCGGCTAATTTTGAAATCTTGATGGAGACATTGAGTAAAAGTGGATATCAACAATATGAGATATCTAACTTTTGCAGGCCAGGCTGGGAATCAAAACACAATAGTAACTATTGGCGCCAAGTGCATTACTTAGGGGTTGGCCCAAGCGCGCATTCATTTAACGGAACGAGCAGGCAGGCAAATTGCAGTAACAATCACCTTTATATAAAATCCCTAAACGCTGGCACACCTTCGTGCGAAGTAGAGGTACTTACCAGAGAGAATAAAATTAATGAGTACCTATTTACCTCGCTTCGAACTTCGTGGGGTTGCAACCGCGATTTTTTAATTGGTGCTTACCAGTTTGATCTGGCTACATCGCCTATTATGCAATCGTTCATCGCCAACGGTTTCGTTACCGAAAAAGACCATACTTACTTTCTAACCCGAAAAGGCCTCTTAATGGCCGATCATATTTCGGGAGAACTGTTTATTTCTGAATAGAGAATTCGCTTGATTCGCTTTTAAATTGCTATTTTTCTGCCATGACCGAAGAAGAAAAAAAGGTTTATATGCTTTTGAAGGCGGTTATCTACCACTACCATGGGCTGGACGACCCCGAAAAAATAGATTTGGAAGAAACCGCTTCACGATTAAACGCCCATGAAGCATTGGCTTGGGCGCTTGAGTTTATTGCCAAGGATTACCTTACTTCTTTTGATAGGGCAAGAACCTATCTGAACGAAATTATAGGAGATTATACTAAGGTAAAGCGAATAGAGCTCATTAATATGGTGTGGCAAGCCAACAACTTAAAAGGCTACGTTACGGAAATGGAGGCCACGGCTATGCTTAAACTGGCAAAAGATTGGAGCGTGGAGAAAGAATTGATCGAAATGGTTTTGAGATAAACTACAAACTCATCATATCTTTAAACTTGGCTGCCTGCCTTCTGCTAACCTCTACTTTATCGCCACCACGCAATCGTACCATCAAGCCTCCATTAAACCAAGGTTCAATTCCTTCTACCCAGCTTAAATTTACAACGTGCTTGCGGCTCGCCCTGAAAAAAGTACGCTCATCCAATTTTTCGTCTAGGGCGTTGAGCGATTTATGGATCATCGGGCGGTTGGTATCAAAGAATACTTTAATGTAGTTCCCATCCGACTCAAACATGCGCACGTTCGCCAGACTTACAAACCAACAACGCTCGCCATCTTTCACAAACACTTGGTCTTCCAAGCCTAATTTTTTCTCTCCAATTCGTCCCGTTTTAGCCTTCTCTTTTTCTACTACTTTATGAACTGCCTCACTAAGCCGCTCGGCAACGATGGGCTTCAGTAAATAATCTAGCGCATTAACTTCAAATGCTTTCAACGCATGTTGATCGTACGCTGTAGTAAACACGACCATTGGGGCAGAGTCGAGCGACTCTAATAATTGAAAGCCCGTGCGGCCGGGCATTTGAATGTCTAAAAAGAGTAAATCGGGATTTAACTCTTCAATCATTTTTTCGGCTTCATCGGCATTCATAGCTTCACCAACTACTTCTATGGAAGGGTGAGCTTCTAATAAGGTGAGAAGTTCTTTGCGGGCTAGGCGTTCATCGTCAATTACAAGAGCTTTCATTACGTCCGATTTAGGTTTATTAGAAAATATCTACTTGCGCGAATAAGGTAAGTGAATTTCAGTAAGCACAAAATTATCTTTTTCATTGGTGATTTTGAAGTGGGCATTTTCTCCGTATAAAAGTTTTAACCGCTGAATGGTATTACTTAAGCCTAGTCCTTCGCTTAACGCATGTCCGTTTACGTAATGTCCACTGTTTCGGATGAATACTTTTAAGCCATTTTCATCAACTTTCGTAGAAACATCAATTACCCCACCTTTGGTAAGTTTAGAAATGCCATGCTTTACACCATTCTCTACAAGCGTTTGAATCATAAGCGGTGGCACCATAAAATCATGCGAGTCGGGGTGAATATCAAATTTTGTCTGTAGTCGCTCTTCAAAGCGAATGCCTTCTAAGCCTAAGTACGCATGCACCATTTTCATTTCATCATCAAAGCGAGTGAGTCCCCGTTTTTCCATAGTAAGTGAACTGCGCAAAATGCTAGACAGTTGGTTGATTGCCTGTTTGGACTTTTGTGGATTTTCATCTACCAAGGCGCGAATGCTATTTAATGCATTGAAAATAAAATGTGGGTTGAGCTGGGATTTTAAATTGAGCAACTCAATTTCTTTCACAGAAGCTTCGTACCTGAGTGAAGTGTTGTATCGCTCCACGTATGTGTAAATAAAATACAAGGTTGACCAGAGAAAGAAAATGATGGCATAAAAGAACATGCCGCTAAAAAAAGTGAATGGGTCAAAGGCCACTTCTCTCTTGAATAAGCCCAATGGCAACGAGACGGGTATGCGCAACAAATACATAATCGCTCCAAGCACAAACACCGATGCCAACACACGCGGGATTAATTTTTGAAAACCCAAGTTCAACCATTTCCATTTGATAATGGCGTTACGAAACATATGCGATACCAACAAGCAAAAAAGCGATTCATAAGTTAAAAAGATAATCCGTTCAGTGTGCACACCTGCTTTGCCCGAGGCCAAAATAGTTGCCACAATTTGCAAGGCAGCAAAAAGTGCCCAGCCGCTGAGTTGCATGATCCAATACCAACGTTGTTTGTTGATTACCATTACACGCAAATGTAAAGAGTTAGAAAGGCGAAAAGAAGAGGAGTTATGTTAGCGGTAACTTACTTCAGTTCTGGCTTCAAAAACTTCCCTGTAAAACTCGCAGGATTTTTGGATACTTCTTCGGGTGTGCCTTTGGCAATGATGCGGCCACCGCCTGAACCCCCTTCAGGGCCGAGGTCAACAATGTAGTCAGACGATTTGATGACATCCATGTTATGCTCAATCACCAACACAGTATTGCCTTTGTCCACCAACTTCTGCAATACATCCAGCAAATGACTGATGTCTTGAAAGTGCAAGCCCGTAGTGGGCTCGTCTAAAATGTATAAGGTCTTGCCCGTGTCGCGCTTACTAAGTTCTGTTGCGAGTTTCACACGCTGTGCTTCGCCACCTGAAAGCGTAGTGGCATGTTGTCCCAACGAAATGTAGCCAAGCCCAACCTCACTCAGTGTTTGTATTTTCCGCAAAATACGTGGTTGGTTTTCAAAAAAATTAACAGCCTCTTCCACCGTCATATCCAACACATCTGAAATCGATTTACCTTTGAAGCGAACTTCCAATGTCTCGCGATTGTAACGTTTGCCCTTGCATGTTTCGCATGGCACATGCACATCGGGCAAAAACTCCATTTCAATCAGTCGCAATCCTGCACCTTCACATGTTTCGCATCTTCCGCCCTTTACATTAAATGAAAACCGACCTGTTTTGTAGCCACGGATTTTTGCTTCGGGCATTTGCGCAAACAAATCACGAATGTCGGTGAACACGCCAGTATACGTGGCGGGGTTAGAACGCGGTGTTCTGCCAATGGGCGACTGATCCACTTCTATCACTTTGTCAATCAACTTCAATCCCTCAATTTTTTTGTAGGCCAGTGCTTCCTTGCGGGAATTGAAAAAGTGTTGATTTAGAATTGGGAAAAGGGTTTCATGAATCAATGTTGATTTTCCACTGCCCGATACGCCCGTGATGCACGTAAGCGTTCCTAAATTAATTTGCAGGTCGACATTTTTTAAATTATTTCCAGTCGCGCCCATCAATTCCAATTTCTCACCGCTACCTTTTCTTCGTTCTTTTGAATACTTGATGCCGATTTTTCCGCTCAGGTATTTGGCTGTGGTGCTATCGATTTTCAAAAAGGTTTCTGGGTCACCTTCTGCCACGATGTTTCCGCCATGTCGCCCCGCACCGGGGCCTACATCAATAATGTAATCCGATTCGAGCATCATCTCTTTGTCATGCTCTACTACAATGACCGAATTGCCCAAGTCGCGCAAATCTTTCAATGCCTTAATCAATTTCACATTGTCGCGTGCATGCAAACCAATGCTCGGTTCATCTAAAATGTAGAGAACCCCTACCAATTGTGTACCGATTTGAGTTGCCAATCGAATTCGTTGCGCTTCTCCCCCGCTCAAGGTGCGCAGCGGTCGATTGAGGTGTAGGTAATCCAACCCTACATCTAATAAAAAACCAATGCGCTTTCTGATTTCTTTCAGCACCTCTACGGCAATTTGATTTTGCTTGTCGCTGAGGCGCGATTCCAGTCCGTCAAACCATTTCTTTAAATCTGAAATATTCAGGTTGGCGAGTTCTGCAATATTTTTGTCCGCAATTTTAAAATGAAGCGATTCTTTCTTCAACCGCGCTCCGCGGCACTCCGGGCAAACTTTGGTAATGGTAAAATCATCTACCCATTTGCGGATAGCATCGCTGCCTTCGTCTTTTTGTTTTTGTAAAAAATTGACAATGCCCTCAAACTTGGTGTTCCATTCCGTACCTGGATATTTTACCGAAGCTACTGCCACTGGCACATCATCGCCATACAACAAAACTTTTAATGCTTCTTTAGGAATATCTTTAATCGGTGTGGTGAGCGTGAGTTTATATCTTTTAAGTATCGCTTCAATTTTTTTGAAAATCCAAATGTCGCGGTATTCGCCCAGGGGCAAAATACCTCCACGACTGATGCTTAACTTTTTATCGGGGATAACCGACTCTTCTGTGATTTCTTCAATCTCACCCAAGCCGTTGCAAGTAGGGCACGCACCATAAGGCGAGTTGAATGAAAAATTATTGGGTGCGGGCTCATCATATGACAAGCCTGTCTTCGGATCCATCAAAAATTTTGAGAAGTGCTGCACTTTGCCGTTTTCGGGAAGGAGCATGATTACTCCTTTTCCTTCTTTCAGTGCGGTGTTCACCGATTGACCAATGCGGAAACGATCTTTGGCATCGGGTACAATGCGATCAATGACTACTTCAATGTCGTGAATCTTAAATCGATCCAGTTGCATTTTGGGTGTGATGTCTTGCAACTCACCATCTACGCGCACTTTGGTGTAGCCTTGTTTTCTGATTTGCACAAACAACTCGCGGTAATGCCCCTTACGCCCTTTGATAACAGGTGCAAGAACAACCAATTTCTTTCCGCTAAAATTGTTGATGATAGCATCGAGAATCTGTTCTTCGCTTTGGCGTACCATTTTGTCTCCCGTAAGGTATGAGAAAGCTTCACCTGCACGCGCATACAGCAAGCGCATGAAATCATAAATCTCGGTAACGGTGCCCACAGTAGAGCGTGGGTTGCGCGAAGTGGTTTTTTGTTCGATGGAAATTACCGGACTGAGGCCATTGATCTTATCTACGTCAGGTCGCTCCAGGTTGCCGATGAAGCTGCGGGCATAGGCTGAAAAACTTTCCATGTACCTGCGTTGGCCTTCGGCATAAATGGTATCAAACGCCAACGAAGATTTTCCGCTGCCGCTGATGCCCGTGAGTACTACAAGTTTATTTCGCGGAAACGAAACGCTAATATTCTTTAGGTTATGTTCGCGAGCGCCAATGATTTCAATATAATCGTGACCCGAGAGGTCTTGGATTTTTTTTACTGAGGAAGAGGGCATGGAGGGATTACTGTGAAAGGACAAAGATAGGATTTTGTGGGGAGTTGTAAGGTAAATCTTGGCTGCAAGCTACAGGCCTCAGGCTACAAGCCTTATATCCTTCAGGCTTTAAAAACCGAAATCAGAATTCAAAAGAGGAGAATTGATTTTACCAATTTCATCACTAATCTTAACATACAATCTATCTCGAAGAGCAAAGCCCATGGCAAGCTTCGTTTCAGGATCAACAATCCAATATTCTTGTACACCAAATTTTTCGTAAAGATTTCTCTTTTTAGTCATATCGTACTCTCGATTGCTAGGAGAAAGTACTTCTACTATTAAATCGGGCACTCCAATAAAATTACCATCTGGCTCTATCTTACCTGAATTGGAAGAAAGAACAATAAATATATCTGGCTGGACAGCGTTTTGAGTCTTATCTAAAAAAACATCATAAGGAGTATAAAAAACAAAACCTCGACCCGTGTCTTCAATTAATTTGTCAAACGATTTTGATATCTTTTTCGCAGTAGAAAAGTGGTTGGTATTTGGTGCTGGTGACATATACAGTTGATTGTCGATGAGTTCTGCTAATGTGCCTTCCGGCAACATTTCATAAACTTCCATCATCGTTCTAGGTGGGGATTCAATCGTAATTTCCATACATTAAAAATACAAAATTATTTTTTCATCCACTCGTATAGTTGGTAATGCTCACCATTCATGCCCAGTTTTTCATAAACTTCTTGAGCGCCTGTATTTGTTTTGTCAACGTACAGACGAATGCCGCGCAAGTCTGGGTCGGTGGCTACTAGTTGCTGAATGTGTTCGTATAATTTTTTGTAAACACCTTTGCCTCGGTGGGTTGCAGAAACGTAAACGGATTGAATCCAAAGTACTGTGCCACATCGCCAGTCGCTCCATTCGTACGTTGTCATTAAGCAACCAATCACTTCATTACCTTCTATCGCTACATAGTACCTGCCTTTGGATGAGTCTTTAAATAATTTATGAATGCCCTGCGTGAGGGTTGAGATTTCCAGTGTAATGTTTTCTGTTTCCAACGCCATCTTCAATTGAAAATCAATTATTGATGGGATGTCTTTTTCGGTTGCTTCTCGGATGGTGTAGTGCATATAGTAGGTATGGTTACTCTCAAATTACTTTAAGGATTTCAAATATAACAAAGGCTTGCTCATTCTATTAGCAATTTGAATGCACCCATTAAATACTATTATTAAAAATATTTTCGTTTTCTTGTAGCTTGCGATTTAATGAACGTGATCGGTCTATCTACTTTACTAAAAACTTCTTCGTATTGGTCGAGGTTAATTGCCGTTAGGTGGCAGCTTCTGTTTTCTTTACTCGTTTTTTGGGGGGTAAGTGTGTGGCTGAAAAGCGAATACGGTCAAGATGATTCGAATCTTTGGCTAGTAATGAAACTCTTCTTGCAATTAATTCAATGGACTTTAGTCGGGATTCTTTCCATCAGCATCATCTCCGCATTGGCAACGTGGCTTTACTTTAAGAACGGAGTTAAAAACAACTCGTTTTCTGTTCAGGTTAAATTTGGTGATGGTCAAAAAGCCGAGGCGGGGCTTGTCCCTCTTCAAATTCAGATATTGGGCTCTGTACTGAGGCCGTTGCTCGGCACTATTCGTGGTCAATTGATTTTTAGTGGAAGCAAATTTTCTGAAGTCGTTATTTTAGATGGAAACATTCCGAAGCCCCGTCATTGGTGGCGCAGCGGCATCCATGGCAACGGAAGCTCGTATCTTCACGATCGTGGTGTTTATGACATTGACAAAGTGCTGATTTCATTTTACGATATGCTCGGGCTCGTTTCTCTTCCGTGCCGCATTTCCATTTCGCAACAGTTGTATACACTTCCGCTAGCAAAAAAAGAGCAACCAATTAAGGCCGACCCAAGTGCCACGGAAGAACAAAAGCATCGAATTGAGATACCAAAGCGCGTGGAAGGTGAGCATGTAAACTATAAAGAATTTGAAACGGGCGATAACATTCACCGAATTGTTTGGAAGATTTATGCAAAGAGTGGACAGCTAGTTGTTCGTATTCCTGAAATAAAAGACCCTTATGCTTCGCATCTCTATTTATATACAAGCTTCTATGCTGGAGCCGAACTTACCGAAGGGCTCTTTGAAAAGGAGCTGTTGAACGTGTACAAAGATCAAGTCAGAAACCTATTCGAATCGCTAAAAACAAATCATACCGAAGTGCGAATGCCGCTAGACCAAGAAATACCAAAGCTCAGTGGCGTTGCTGAAACTAAAAATGAACTGTTTCAGATTGCCGCAGCATCGTGGCAAAATCAATATCCGCCATCGCTATTCATCGATCCAAAGAAAGCCGCCTTTGTTTGCTTGCCTTCTCTTATTTCCGTTTCTGAATTAGAGGCTGTCATAAAAAAATTGCCGCTAACAATTCCCATTGTAGTATTAAAACTTTCTGAAGCAATCCCATCGCCTTTTCTTTTTAAGCTAAAAGATGTTTTTTTTAAGCCAGATGAAAACCCTGCCGATAAATTAAAACAACCGTGGTTATTTTCTTCGTTACGTAAAAATCTAGTTTCAAAAGAAAAGGAAATGGATAGCATGTTAAAAAAACGCGGAGCAGGCTGGTTAATGTCATCCATTCAATTTGAAAAATGAGGAGTCAATTTAACATAGATAAATTTCAACAGTTGCTGATCCGAATCGTTTTGGTGGTAGTGCCAACGATTTTGATCGGGTACATAACCCTTCGTTTCCTTAATTTCTCCTATACCTCATTAAACACAGGTATTCTTAGCCAATCCATTTATTTCGGATTAGGGCTGCTGATCTCCTATGCTCTTTACTATTATGGTGCGCGCTGGATAATCTCCATTATTATTTTGTGGATTGCCTATATCCTTACCGAAAAAGTAATCAGTATGCTTCCGGGCGAGTTTGATGTATTTTATGCCACAGCGCGTTTCCAACTTTACTCTACCTTATTCATTTTTGGATGGGTGTTTGGCTTTTTACTGGCGCGGGTGAAGTGGTCTTACGCTGCCATTTTTGGTGTGTTAGCTACCGTTACACTCATTAGTATTTCAGATAGCATTGACGTAAGCCTTACTTATATACTCACTCGAATTGCACCCGTTGTAGTCTATGGTTTATACATGCTCTTCCTCACACCATTGCTCACAAAACGAATTGAGGTGACGCTAAAAAAGTCGGGTAAGTTTGCCTTACGGATCGTTCTGTTTGCGCTGCTTATTCTTTTTGCTTTTATCGTTACCAAAAGTTTGATGAAAGGAAACTTGAAAGCGGTTGAAAAGGAATTGGCATCGAGAGGGGCAAAAGGAGATAAAGGCGGATCGAAAAATGATAAAGACAATTATGACGACCGCGATGGGTTGATGGATAAAACCGATGATGGCTACCGGCTGAAAGATACCATGCGGGTAAATTCAAAAATGAGCCAGTCAGACAAGTTAATGTTTTGCAGCAAGCTCGATAATTATTTTCCTGATGGATCTCCTGCTCCGCTGTATTTTGTCTACCATTACCTAACTCGATACGATCCCGTAAAGGAAACATTTACGCGCGATGTGAACGTGCCTTCGTTTGATGAAATGGAAGTAGACCCTACCACCATACCGATGTATTATTCGTATACCGATACCTCAATCGTGCGAAAATCATTGGGTAGAAAACTCCGCAAGGTAGTAGAGGCACAAGTCTATCTTTCAGAAAACACGTGGAAGCACTCTGTGCTAGGTCCGGCTAGTGTGTTTTCCATTCAAACTATTCCTGTAGAAAAAGATTTTCAAAAAACATTTATATCCGGATATAAGATTACTTCTTTCACCTCAGAGCTAAATAATGCATACTTCGTCTACAATGTATCTGCCAACCCTATGCTAGAGCCCTTGCAAGAGCAACGGCACAACGAACTGCGATCCATAAATAATTATACTAAACTCGACAAAAAATTTCTTGACTACTATACAGAAACTCCAACGGGAGGCATCTACGATTCGATTTCAAAGCTAGCTTTTAGCCTTGTGCCAAAAGACAGTAAACCTGTTGACAAAGTAATTGCCGTGCGCGATTTTTTCTTGAAGCGAAACGAAAATGGTAAACGTGTTTTTAGATACACCTTAAAAGCTGGAGCTGTGGATGACCCAAACATCCCCAGTTCAAAAATGCTCTATAACTTTCTCTTCAAAACACATGCTGGCTATTGTACTTACTATGCGGGGGCTTCTCTGTTTATGCTTAGGGCATTGGGTGTCCCCACTCGGTTTACAACTGGTTTTGCTACAATAAATCGAAGTGACAAAAACAAAGGTTGGTATTGGTTTTACGCAAGCCAAGCACACGCATGGACGCAAGTTTATTTCCCTGGCTATGGTTGGTTAGATTTTGATATGACCATTGGCAACGAAGATCAACAAGGTGCACCCAAACCGGATGGCACCCCGCCCCTGCCACCGCCTGAACCGTGGTTGGTATTAAATGCCAAAGCCGAGTCTGTAAACGCAACCACAAAATCTCTGGATGTTTCCTTCAATCAGCTTATTTACTTTAATACGCCCTACATATTAATTAAGTTTTTCAACAGACCAGTCGATGCAAGTTTATGCCGGGTGTTGTTCAATAAAAGAGATACCACGTTCGCTGCCATTCAGCCGGGCGATTCGTTAATTATTGTGTCGTACAAAGACGAAGCGAAAAAATTTCCGCAGCCTCGTGCAGGCGTGCCCATTGAGCAGCAAGTTCAGTCATTCCCCTCTCCCATCATTGCTGATGAAATTCACATCCACAAAAAAGAGAAGGCGAAGAAGAAAGATGAGTTGGGAAAGAAGGCGGCTAAAGCGCAAGAGAAAAAATTAACTTGGCAAGAGATAGCCTGGGTAGCAGCTAAAATCATTGTTGCATTGTTGATACTTGTTTTACTCTTGCCATTGTTGTACTTGTTGTATCGCTTGGCGCGGATAGCATTCGCGAAAGATGCAACTACCAAAGCAGATCATGTGTACAGGGCGGCACTGTACCGCTTTCATATGGCTGGTTTTGAGCGCGAAACCGAAACACCTATGGAATATGCCGAAAAAACCATTGACCCAGCGCTCGCGGTTGGCTTTACCAATTTTATGAGGATGTACTTACGCTTGAAGTATTCGAACAGCACTTTGCAAGAGGGAGATGAAGTAATCGTTTCCAACTTCAATCAACCCATTGGTGGTTCTATTCGTAAAACAAAAGGCTTCTTGAAAAGTATAGTAGTGTATTTTTACCCTTTACGTGCTTTACGCTATTTTCAACAACCTGAAATTAATTCTGAAACTACTTCTATATGAGCAATACTTCATCAAAACTGAAATCTCTTACCGACAACATCGAAACCATCATTCGGGGCAAGCCGCAAGAAATAAAATACGTAGTTACGGCACTGCTTGCGCGAGGTCACATTTTGCTAGAAGACAATCCGGGTGCGGGCAAAACGGTACTGGCAAAAACATTAGCGCAATCCATTTCAGAAGGTGCCGTTGATTTCCATTCGGCTAATGGTGCAGTGGCCTTTAAGCGCATACAGTTTACACCCGATCTGCTGCCAATGGATTTGATTGGCTCGTATATTTTTGACGAGGCAAAAAAAGATTTTGTGTTTAAGAAAGGCCCGTTGTTTACACACGTGCTCTTAGCCGATGAGATTAACCGAGCATCACCAAAAGTGCAGAGTGCGTTACTAGAGTGCATGGCCGAAAATCAAATTTCTTCTGGCGATCATACATTTCAATTAGATCAATTCTTCTTTACCATTGCCACGCAAAACCCTATTGAAATGGAAGGCACCTATCCGCTGCCTACCGCACAGCTCGATCGTTTCTCGATGAAAATTTCGTTTGGCTATGTATCGGAAGAGGTTGAGTTTGATATTTACTCAAATTATCAAACCATCAACAACGGAAAAAATAGTGTGAAGCAAGTGCTCGCCTATCAAGATATTATTCAATTGCAAAAAGCAGCAGAAGAGGTATACATCCATCCTGAATTGGTGAAGGGAATTGTAAAGATTGTACAAGCCACCCGCAATCATGCCGACATTGCACTGGGCTGCTCTACCCGTGGCGGCATTACGTTCATTAAATGTTTGAAAGCTTGGGCAATGGTAAATCAGCGCGATTATGTAATTGAAGACGACCTTCGTGCATTGGCGCAGCCGGTATTGCATCACCGACTGATTTTTAGAAATCGTGAAGCCGCGCAAACAGTGCTTCAACAAATCGTAAGCCTAGAAGTAAACAAGTTAGCGAAGCTTGGGATCGGAATGAAGAAGTAAAAGACGATTATTAAAAAGTTGTCAAAACCAAAGCAAACGGATAGATTTACGTCTGATCGAACACTTAATTAAAAAATTGAAACGTAAACTATTAAAATAATGGAAACACTTGACGTAAAAATCAATTTGGATTTTAAGAAACTTACTTCCATTGTTAAGCTACTAAATCCTTCAGAGAAGATGAAGTTGAATGAAGCCATTTGGGATGGTGAAATGGAAATACCGAAAGAACATCAAAAATTGGTTTTGCAAAGAATAAAAAAAGCGAGAGGAAACCCTGCGAGAATGGTGCCATGGGAAAATGCAGTTAAGATGTTGAAATCTTAGAAGTGACCATGAAAATAATCATTGACCCAGAGGCACTTGATGATATTCAAAAAGCTACTGATTGGTATAATGAGAAGCTAGTTGGTCTAGGTGCTCGGTTTCAAACTCAGGTAATTACCCAAATTACTTCATTAAAGAATAGTTATCATCAACACCCAATCCGTTATAAGAATGTGAGGTGTATGCTGATTAAAAAATTCCCCTACTTGGTGCATTTTTTAGTTCATAAAAATATAGGCACAATAGAGGTTTTTGCGCTTTTCCATACTAGCCGTAATCCTAAAATTTGGCTAAAGAGAAAGAGAGTTAAAAAATAGGATTTGACAATCGGTATGAACACTCGTCTTACATTCATTTTTGTATTCCTTCAGCTTGGGTTACTCGCTCAAAATTCCATTCGCCAGCAAATGGATAGCGAGCGCGATGGCTCTTTTATGGACGAAAAAACCTACGAAAAAGCACGTAGGTTTATTAGAAAGGACAGCACTTATTACTTAGGCCACCTGCTAGAGGGTGCTTATCTTTTTTTTAGGGCCAATGACGAGATCGGATTTAACAAAGCCATCACACCGTTGAACAAAGCCCTCGAAAAAATTGAGTTTGACTACGATCCCATTTTAAAAATCAGATCAAACAACTATGCTGTGTACAGTGCCAATTATCGATACCATTTCGATTATGGTTTAATCACCTACTTTTTGAGCCGGTGTTATCAAAATGTAGAAAAGCAAGATAAGGCCATGGAGGTACTCAATCATATTCGTGATCGCAACTTTCAGGTAGAGATTAATATGGATTCGTATAATACCATGGCTTGGATCTTTCACCGCAATCGCGTTTATACTTCACGCCAATTTCCGTTTTTAAAAAATACAGTAAAAGAAAATGTGGCTGCTGCCAATGGCTACTTAGATTCTGCCTTGCAAAAAATCCAAAACGACTTGCCCGTCAACAATGGGCTTTACGATCCTAAATTCCTTAATCGACAATACTTAAGCACGTATCACTACAAGGCAATGATACACGATTACTTGCTGGACATTGATTCTGCCAACTACTACTATGACCTGCTTATTCAAAACCAAGCCTACTCAAGCAACAACTACGCAGAGTTTAAGTTGGCAATGGGTGAGTTTGAAGATGCCGAACTCTTTTTTCAAGAGGCAGAGCAGCGCGAGAGCAGCCCCGAAAAAACTACCAAAGAATATTACTACATGCGGGGCACGCTGGCCACCTATCGCGGGCAACCGCAAAAAGCCGATACACTTTTAACGAACGTATTACAAAACCAAGGAAGCACACCGGGATATGGTTGGCATTGTATTGGGTTAGCAAGGGCGCAACATTATGAGGGCTTAACGGCCGAAAGTCAAGAGCGAGCAAACAAGGCAGCGCGCTTTCAAGAACTACACATTGGCACTACGTGGGGGCAAGAGCAATACAATTTGGCGGTGGCCTCGCTCAACTACATCAATCAACTGCAATTTAAAAAAGAATATTGGTTTGAGCATGACGAATGGTACTTCTGGCTAAATCCACTGAACTGGTACCGATGGGTGAAGTACACACTAGAAATCCGGCACCATAAAATGCTGCTGGCATCGCTCGTTGCCGAGAACCCCGAACGTGAGCAAGTGCTATACACTATTTTCTCGCCCGAGAATTTAATGAGCTTTGATGAAGTATGGTCGGTTATTGATGGGTTTGGAAACGAATACTTTATTGACATTTATAAAAAAAGATTGCAAACCGATAAACGGCCACGGGTAAAAAAATACTTCAGGTATTTCCTCGGAAAACTTTACCTCGCAGAAGGGAAAGAAACAGAAGCCATTCAATATTTTCAGCAAGTATTAAACGACCCAGAGTTAAACGATCCTTTTCAAACCATGCTAATGGCACGAACGTATGAAGGGCTGGCCATGGCGAGTAGCGGTGCAGAAAAAAAGCACTACACCCAATTACTATATAAGATCTATCCGCAACTGCTGCCGTTTACAGATCTTACTATGGAGTTTAATTTAATTGAGCCACAAAATATTTC
The DNA here is from genome assembly GCA_013298505.1 of Cytophagales bacterium. Lineage (GTDB taxonomy): Bacteria > Bacteroidota > Bacteroidia > Cytophagales > Cyclobacteriaceae > ELB16-189. The sequence continues at coordinate 67,558 of JAAFHY010000003.1, read as the reverse complement.
TGGCGCACCATTGGATATTTTAAACGATCTAAAAAATACAAACTTAGATTTTACTACCGATGCCAACGTTCCAACTATTGCTTTATCGTTTAAAACAAAAGGCGAGCTAGTAGAAATAAATTATGAAGTGAAGGCCGATGATACCACTAAACAACAAGGTGTGCTTACGCTCGAACCAACCGATTTAAAAATGGGCGGCCAGCTACTCGCCTATCGCCTTTTTGGAATTAACAAAAACAAAATTGGCGAAACACCAAAAGCAAGCCCTCCGCCTAATAATGAAAAAGAAAAGGTAAAAGAAACTGTTTAGTTTGTTGTTCAATAGCTTGTTCGGAAATATCAGAGGAATCGGTTTGGTATTTTTAATCAACAAATAAATTTCATTAGAGGGAATTTTACCATATCCATTCTCACTTATTTTTTTGCATCGGTAGAAGTAAGTAGATATTCGTAGAATCTCTGCAACTTTATGCCGCGATGATGAAAACACTAATGATTACGCCCGAAGGGTTAGAAAAACTGAAAGCAGAGCTTGATCACCTGTGGCGTATAGAGCGCCCCGACACCACACAAAAAGTTAACTGGGCGGCAAGCCTTGGCGATCGTTCTGAAAACGCAGACTATCATTACAACAAAAAACGCCTGCGAGAAATTGACAAGCGTATTTTGTACCTACGCAAATGCATAGACGATTTAAAGGTGATAAACTACTCGCCTTACCAAGAAGGGAAGGTGATGTTTGGCGCATGGGTGGAAATTGAAAATAACAGTGGTTTGAAGAACCGACTTCGAATAGTAGGTGGTGAAGAACTAATTGGCGCAAAAGATTATATCTCGATGGACTCGCCAATGGCACAAGCACTACTGAAAAAAGAAGTGGGTGATGAGGTGGTAGTAAAAACACCCTTAAGAAATTTTGTTTGGAGGATTGTTAAAATTGAGTACCAAAAATAAGATTGCTCGGATGATCATAAAAAAACTAGCCGTTCCGCTTATCAACGAAAAACTTTTACAACAGGTAGAGCACTGTTACATTGCCACCGCTGCTATTTCAGAAGAAGGATTTGATTTCATCCGCAGCCGTATTCCCACCAAAACTAAAATGGATATCGTTACCGGATTGAATGGACTTACCGCGCGCGAAGTGTTGCATCGAATTTGGCGCAACTATCAAGGTCGCATCACACTTAACATCTACACCCAAAACATCTTTCACGCCAACGTGTACATTTTTGATTTGCCCTTTCGCAAAACAATAGCCTTTATTGGTTCGGGTACCTTTACGCTCGAGGGCATCAAAGATCATGAAGAGCTCTTTTATAAAATTACCAACGAAAAGGAAATAGAAAACCTGAAATCGTGGTTTACGGGTTACTACGAATTTGCAGAACCGCTAACCGAAAAAATGATTCAAGACTATGAGGGTGCTAATTCTTAATATAAATCAGGAATGGGCGTTCCAAGCACACGCTCACTGAAAATTTAGTATTGGTAATGGTAATGGTTGGCACAGACACGAGAACCACGGCCTAGAGGGATTAAACTGGTTTTACGTTAATTATGCCCGGCTCATGTTTACTTTTTCTAAATTCAAGATATAGCGAACCAAGAACTAGAATCAAAGAAATGGTAGCCTCTAACAACAACACAGTCCTTGTGCTCTCTTTGAATATTCTTTTTAAAAAAAAATCGGCCATTAAAAAAAATAATGCTAAGACTAGCAGGAGCTGAATAAAAACCAGCCCAAAACCAGTATCGCCACTTACAATCATAGCAACTGCTCTACCCAAACAGGTGTAGGAAACCAGTAAGAAAGGACTCAGATACTTTAACAGCCATTTTTTATATTTCATTTCATTAGTGTCCAGTTAAACTTAATACTTCAAATTTTTTATAAAGAAAACACTTAAGATACATCAGAATGCACGATAAATTTTTTTCTCCGAGCAAAACCAAAGTTCAAATCTTCACGGTGTAAATTCATTGATTTTAGCTATGGGGATTAGCGTAAATGATTGATTTTAACTGGACACTAATGATTTCATTTGGTGACTTAATTTGTTTTAATAGATTGTTTTGCAATTATGCTTGGTATTGGAATGCGGTCAACTCCAACAGCGCTGTCGGATAGAAGGTTATAAAATTTGGTTGGGAAGTCTCCATCACTTCGACCTCAAATGAATTCTTTTAAATACGGCTCTATCGATACCGTCAACATTTCAATTAGTTCATTATCCAAGTATTGATACTCATCAACTATATCAAGCACAACCATTTTTTTTTGGAACAAATTGATGAGAATTTCTCTGTAATTATTCCTTTGTGCTTTTTCTCCATCACAAAAATTAAATCTGCCCATAGCAGCATTTTTTCGGATACGCTAATGCGCGCGCTATTCGCTGTGCCTGCCTAACGAACTTGTATGCCAGGTCTATCTTTAAAAATAGTTTCGGCAGTAGGGCTGCGCCATTGATTTCGACTGCAAATGAATAAGATGTTCACAGATTCTTTTTTTAACAACTAAGCCAAAGATAGCTGGTTGTTTCTATTCCTTGTCCATATTGGGTGTTCTTCACCTATCTCCATGAACTACTTTTTTCTTGACTTATCTCATCTTTGCTTCGCGATGATAGTGGGTATTCGGATTCTTAGAAACCAATTTATTCGCTCTTCAACGATTTTACCGGATTAGCAATAGCGGACTTGATGGACTGATAACTAACCGTAAGTAACGCGATCAAAATCGCAATCGCTCCTGCTAAAACAAACGAGTCAATTCCCAATTCGATTCGGTAAGCAAAGCCCCCTAGCCATTCGCTCATCATCCACCACGCTAGTGGAGTGGCCAATAAAAAAGCTATTAAAACCAGTTTGGTAAAATCTTTCGACAACAAAACAAGCACGCTGCTTACCGAAGCTCCCATTACTTTGCGAATACCAATCTCTTTGGTGCGCAGGCTTGCTGTGTAGGCTGATAATCCAAATAAACCCACGCAAGCAATCAAAATGGCCAAGCCAGAAAAAACAGAAAATAATTTTCCCGACCGTTGTTCTTCCACATAACTCTGATGAAGATTTTCATCTAGAAATTCATAATGGAATGGCCGCTCTGGCGCTAACTCCTTCCACTTACTTTCAATAGTGGCCAGTACAGATTGAGCGTTATTGGATTTTAGTTTTACAGCTACATAATTTGAATTGACATCGCGCCCAAAAACCTCTTTATTGAACATGACCAATGGTGTAACCTCGTCATGTAACGATTGAAAGTGAAAATTTTTTACGATCCCGATAATTGTAAAGAGTCGCGTCTTGAACTTCAGTGAATCTCCTTGAAAAAGATCGGTGTTGGAAAGTTTCCTCCCGATTGGGCCGGTCAAACCGAGTGTCTTAATAGCCGATTCGTTAAGAAGAATATGAAGGGAGTCGGTAGTTTCTTTGCTAAAAAATCTTCCTTCTTTTAGTTTGAAGCCGATCATCTCCGCAAAGTCATCTTCCAACGCCATTGATTTAACGGTCAATACTTCATTGGTACCCTGCGGTTGAAACATCTGCCCAAAAACATCATCGCGATTGCCTACGCGTGAGCTAGTACCCGTTACGGCAATAACTTCTGGCAACTTTTTTATTTCTTCTTTAAACACTTCCCCATTTTTGTTCAATGCCCAAGCACGGTCAATCATCAATACTTTTTCTTTATCGAAGCCAAGGTCTTTCATTTGAATGAAATCCATTTGCCTGCTAACTATAACGGTGCTTACAATAAGAACAATAGAAATCATAAATTGAAAAACAACTAATCCATTGCGGAGCCAAGATCCTTTTGTGCTTCCTGTAAAATTTCCCTTCATTACCATTACTGGATTGAAATTCGACAAAACAAATGCTGGATAAAGGCCAGCCAACAATCCTACTAAAAGCACAATAACCATTAACCCTAAAATAATTTTAGCTCCGAAAATAAATTGCAGATTTTTTCCAACCAATGCATTGAAAGATGGCAATAACAAATAAGCTCCCAAGATAGCGAGCAGTGTTCCAATGAATGAGAGAAGCATCGCCTCGGTAAGAAATTGAGTTACTAATTGGCTCTTCAGTGATCCCATCACTTTGCGCACCCCCACCTCGCGTGCACGCTCGGCTGAACGAGCGGTAGCTAAATTCATAAAGTTGATACAAGCAATCAATAAAATGAGAGTTGCAATAAAGATTAGAGCATATACATGATTTCGGTTGCCACTGGGTGCGATTGTGCCTTCTAAGTTGGTAGGATCTAAATGAATGGATGTAAGTGGTTGCAAAAAATATCTATACCCGTTGCCGGCCTTTTTATAATCTCGCCACGATTGCCTCAACTCGCGCTCAATTTGACCCGCAGCATATGTCTCCACCATTTTAGGAAACTTTGCCTCCAATGTTTTTGCTGATGCCCCAGGCCTCAGTTTGATATAGGTATAAGAATCAAACGTGATAAAGTTTTCTGTTTTGCGAAATTCGGCAGCAGAAAAAGAAACCATCGCATCAAATCGCAAATGAGAATTCGATGGCAAATCGTTAAACACACCTGTTACTTTTAATTCGCCAAAATCTCCTGAGATAACTTTACCAATAGGTTCTTCTTCCCCAAAGTATCGATGGGCTGTAGTCTTAGAAAGAATCACTTGATTTGGTAATGCAAGAGCTGTTTTTTTATCGCCTTTCAATAAGCCAACATCAAAAAATGAGAAAAAAGCAGAATCAGAAAACATAAAATAATCCTCTTCAAATGTTTTGATTTCGGTGTCACTTACTTTGTACTTGATATTCGAGTTTTTCCCTGAGCCGCCAATGTGCATGGTGTTCTCTACTTCGGGAAAATCGCGTTGCACTACCGTGGCGTAAGAATGAGGGATAGAGGCATAAAACGTTGAGTGACTAGGATATTTTCTTTCTAATGACATTTTAAAAATTCGATCTGCATTGGGAAAGAAGCGATCGTACGAAAGTTCATTTTTTACGTACAAGGCAATTAGCAAGCACGATGTAATGCTTACCGCAAGCCCTGCAATATTGATGATCGTGTAGACTTTTTGTTTAAAAAGACTGCGAGAAGCCGTTTTGATATAATTGCGAAACATGGCCATTGGGGTTTAAGGCAATTTAAGATTTACTTGACAGAGAATTATATACGATACTCCCTTTTAACGGAATGGATACACTAAGCAAGTACTTTTTTTGAAACTAAGCTTATTTGTCGATAGGAAGGACTAACGTAAACAACGAGCCTTTGCCCTCTTCCGATTGCAGTGTTAATGATCCTTTTATTTTTCCAGCAGATTCTTTGGCAATGTATAAACCTAAGCCAGATCCCTCTGATTTATCCGATCCACGATAAAACATTTCAAAAGCCCTCTTCTGCGCTGTTTCATTCATTCCCTCTCCGTTGTCTTCCACCGATAGAAGAAAATTGTTTTCGTGTACCTGCGTAGATATAGAAATAGTTGGTTGGTTATCGACAAAGCGGTGATACTTAATCGAGTTGCCGATCAAATTGGTTAAAATCACTCGAAGCCTTGTGCGGTCAGAAAAAACAAAATCGTTTTTTATGCCGTGCAGATGGATTGTTATTTTCTTTAGATTATCCATGTACTCTAAACTTTCCAAAATCTCTACGATCAATGACTTTACATTTATTCTTTCGCGCACAGTTTCAATCCGATTATTGCGAGAGTAATCCAGGATCTCTAAAATAAATTTTTCTAGTTTGCTTACGCTCGATAATATTTTTCCAAAGTAATCATGCAATGCATTACTATCCGTTTCGTACTTACTCAATCCAATCAATCCTTTTACCGATTTTAAAGGTGCACTTAAATCGTGCGAAACGCTATACACAAAGCGATCCAGTTCTTGGTTGGTTCGTTTTAGCTGATTGTTTGTTTTCTCTAACTCTTCGATGTGGCGCTGCAACTCCTTGCGCGTTTTACGTACATCGCTCATTACGCGTCCCATTACGGTAGCCGAAAGATAAAGCATGCACATACCCAAGTGCACATTAAGCACATTGGCCTCTTGGTAAACCTCTCTATTCATAGAAGTGCCAATAGGCAAGATATACGTGATGATGAAAATATATAAGTTAGCACCTAAGGCACCTTCAAAGCCAAATCGAATGGCCACATAAATCGCCACCACTCCATAGATGTACCAATATTGCTCGAAACGAACCGTTAAACTCAAACCAAGCAACACAATCATTAGCGCTATTACCTCAACCCAACTTCTTTTCTTTCTAAATTCTTCTAGTGAAAAAATATGGTCGTTTTTGTAAAGCGTCATGTCGTTTCGCGATACAAATGGAGTGGCGAAGAGTAGGACAGGCAATGTAAAAGCAAAATTGGTTATAAAATCAGGGAGCAAAACCAGCATTACCATTTTAAAGCGCGTCTGTTGATTTTCGACTGGTGTCATTTCGTACAATGAATTAGCCAGCACTGGAATAAAAATCCCTAACAGAATAAACCAATATAGTTTATTGATGTCGTTAATGTGATTGCCATCTTTTACCTTCAAACGAAACAAGTACCACGATAACAAAACACAGACTGACCCATGGGTGATTTGAAAAATTGATAAAACCGATAGTGGGGTTTGCATCCAAAAAATTGAGTTGATAAGAGAACTCAAAAACATCCCAAGAGCAACTCTTGGCCCCCACCAGTGCACCAATAGAATACCAAAAGCGATAGGTAAATAAAATAAAGATATTTCTGTGCCAGTCTTAAAAAAGTCAGAAACCCATAAGCCCAACTGAAATATGAAAAGCGGTGCAATCCAAGTCCACCATGGTAATTTTGATGTATTCATGTTAGAAAATCTTACAAAACAAAGAAAAGCATACGGAATAGACACGCTAGGGTTTTGTTTTAGAATACAGATGTAGTGTAACCGACAAGATTTATATCGAAACCACTATCTTTACCGCCATTATTAAAAAGTGAGACAGATGAAGTTTCTTATCATTTTAGGCTTAGTAGCATACATCTTCTATAAAGTAGGCGGGTTGTTTTTTCGGGCGGGGGCTGCTTCTCAAAATAGAAATTATCCACCACGGCAGCCACAACCCAATCAAGAGCCGAAGCCGAAAAAAGAAACTAAAGGCACTATTAAAGGCGGAGAGTATATTGACTATGAAGAGGTGAAGTAATTTTGATCCTCGATACTTGATCCTTGTCATTCGCTCATTATCGAGTATCTAGAATCCAGTATCTAATAACTATGAAAATCCCATTCCAAAAATACGAAGCAACGGGCAACGACTTTGTGATTGTCGACAATCGTAAAGGGGCGTATTCTTTTTCGGCCGATCAAGTAAAAAAAATCTGCGACCGGAAATTTGGGGTAGGCGCAGACGGACTAATACTGATCGAAAAGCACCCAACACTAGATTTTGATTTGATCTACTTTAATAGCGATGGCTCCCCTAGTTTGTGTGGTAACGGAAGCCGTGCAGCTGTGAAGATGGCCTCTTCGCTGGGCATGATCAATGGCCACACGTTATTCAATGCCTATGACGGAATCCACGAAGGTGAGTTGCTACCCAATAGCATCGTTCGGCTGAAAATGCACGATGTAAAAGAGGTCAAAAAAAATAACGAAGGCGTATTCATCAATACCGGGTCTCCCCATTTTATTCAAGAGGTAGAAAGCACCAAAAATTTTCCAGTTGTAGCTGAAGGAAAAAAAATCCGCTACAGCGATACCTTTAAGCCCAACGGCACCAATGTAAATTTTGTTGAGTTACTTTCTGACAATACCATTTTTGTGCGTACCTACGAGCGTGGCGTAGAAGATGAAACCCTATCGTGCGGAACAGGCGTTACTGCAGCCGCCTTAGCCTCTTCGCTCCGAGCCTACCACTCGCCCATAAAAATCAAAACATTAGGTGGCGAGTTGAGTGTAGAATTCAAATCAGGTCAAGATGGCTCGTTTACCGATATTTATTTGATCGGCCCTGCCAAAAAGGTGTTTGAGGGCATCTTGGAACTATAATTGCACCCCGAAATTCTTAAATTTACAACCCGAGAAATGCTAATCTAAGCAGCAGACAATACGCAGGAGGCAGATTTGCCTTTTGCATTTGCCTAAAGCCTATTATCACTTCAAGGCTCACACTAACTATTTTATGCTAAAACTCATCGCCAAATTATTTGGCACCAAGTCTGAAAAAGATATTAAACGCATGATGCCTTTGGTAGAGGCGACAAAGCAAGAAGGCGAAAAGCTACTGACTATCTCGCACGATGAACTGCGAAATCTTACCGCAACCATTCAAGAAGAAATAAATCAAAAGCTAAGCACCATTGATGGCCAGTTAGCCGATTTGCATAATCAAATTAAAGATCAACCCGATCTGGATCTATCAAGCAAAGAAGCCATTTTCAATCAGATTGATCTACTTGAAAAAGAGCGCAACAAAGAACTTGAAAAAGTTTTAGTGACTGTGTTGCCCCGCGCCTTTGCTATTGTGCGCGAAACTGCCAGGCGTTTTAAAGAAAACGAATACCTTGAAGTTACCGCTACCGATTTTGATAGGCAACTTGCTGCCAAACATCAAAATGTAAAAATAAATGGCGACAAAGCACACTGGCATAGGCAATGGATTGCGGCTGGCAACCTGATGACTTGGGACATGGTGCATTACGATGTCCAAATCATTGGCGGCATTGCCCTGCACGAAGGCAAGGTTTCAGAAATGGCAACAGGCGAAGGAAAAACTTTAGTGGCAACATTCCCCGCTTTTTTAAATGCATTGGCAAGGCGCGGTGTGCACATCGTAACGGTAAATGATTACCTGGCAAAGCGCGATAGCGAGTGGATGGGACCCATCTTCCAATTTCATGGAATCAGTGTTGATTGCATTGACAAACACGAGCCTAATTCAGTGGCTCGAAGAAATGCCTACCGTGCCGATATTTGCTACGGCACCAACAACGAATTTGGCTTTGACTACCTACGCGATAACATGGCGCGCGAAACCGAAGAACTCGTGCAGCGTGGGCATCACTACGCCATGGTAGATGAAGTAGATAGCGTGTTGATTGACGAGGCAAGAACACCCTTGATTATTTCTGGGCCAGTACCTCGGGGCGATGAGCATGAATTCTACGATCTTAAACCGCGCATCAATAAATTAGTAGAAGCGCAAAAGAAATTAATCAACCAATACCTAAACGATGCGAAAAAACAACTTGCCGATGGCCAAGAAAAGGATGGAGGCTTAGCGTTGTTTCGAGCTTACCGCGCTATGCCCAAATACAAACCGCTCATAAAAATGCTGAGCGAGATGGGCAATAAAGCCATCCTTCAAAAAACAGAAAACTTCCACCTGCAAGACAATAAAAAAGAAATGCCAGTGGCCGATGCGCCTCTTTATTTTATTATAGATGAAAAAGACAACAGCGTAGACCTTACTGAAAAAGGTATTGATCTTATTACAGGCGAAGGGGAAGATCCAAAGTTTTTTATTTTGCCTGAGATTGGCATCGAACTCAATAAAATTGAAAAAGATCAATCGCTGGCAGACGAGCAACGCTATAAAAAGAAAGAAGAATTAATTCGCGAATACACCACCAAATCGCAACGCATTCACAGCGTTAACCAACTACTAAAAGCCTACACGCTTTTTGAGCGCGATACAGAATACATTATTGTAGACGGGAAAGTAAAAATTGTTGATGAGCAAACAGGTCGTGTATTAGACGGGCGCAGATACTCGGATGGCCTACACCAAGCCATCGAAGCAAAAGAAAATGTGAAGGTAGAAGACGCTACACAAACCTACGCCACCATTACGCTTCAAAATTATTTTAGGATGTACCACAAACTGGCCGGTATGACCGGAACAGCCGAAACAGAAGCAGGCGAGCTTTGGGACATTTACAAACTCGATGTGGTCGTTATCCCTACCAACAAACCAGCCACCAGAAAAGATCAAGACGACTTGGTTTTTAAAACCATGCGCGAAAAATTCAATGCAGTTGTAGAGGAGATTGTAAAACTGACAACTGCCGGAAGACCTGTATTGGTAGGAACTACATCAGTCGAGATTTCTGAATTGGTAAGTCGCTTGCTTACAATGAAGAAAATAAAACACCAAGTGCTAAACGCAAAACAGCATCAGCGTGAAGCGGAAATCGTGGCCGAAGCTGGTAAGCCAGGAACAGTTACCATTGCCACCAACATGGCTGGTAGAGGTACTGATATTAAACTTACGCCAGAATCGAGGGCAGCAGGTGGCTTGGCCATCATTGGTACCGAGCGACATGAATCAAGAAGGGTAGATAGACAGTTGCGCGGGCGATCAGGCCGTCAAGGCGATCCAGGCTCTTCGCAATTCTATGTTTCGCTTGAAGACAATTTGATGCGCTTGTTTATGCCCGAACGCATTGCTCGCATTATGGATCGACTCGGACTAAAAGAAGGCGAAGTAATATCGCACTCGATGGTTACCAGTTCGATCGAGCGCGCGCAGAAAAAAGTAGAAGAAAACAACTTCGGTATACGCAAGCGCTTATTAGAGTACGATAACGTCATGAATTCTCAACGCGAAGTAATTTACAAGCGAAGAAAAAATGCATTGTATGGCGAGCGATTGCAATTAGATATCCTCACCATGCTTTTCGATACCTGCGAAGAATTAGTTGTCAACGCTAAGGCAGGTGGGAATTTTGAAGAGTTTAAGCTTGCCGTGCTCAGCACACTTGGAGTAAACGTAACGCTTACTGCCGAGGAATTTAGTAAGCTTGATCAAGCCGTAGCCAGCGAAAATCTTTACGAAGAAGCGCTTAAGCAATACAATCACAAAAATAAATTGGCAGCAGATAAGTCGATGTCGATTATAACTGATTTGTATAAAACGCGAGGCGCTGTGATCCAAAATATTTCCGTGCCCTTTACAGATGGGATAAAACAAATAGAAGTGGCCGCCAACCTGAAAAGCTGCATCGATACTAAGAATGGTGAGTTGGTTAAGTCGATGGAGAAAATGATTACGCTGGCCATCATCGACCAGCAATGGAAAGAGCACTTACGCGATATGGACGACTTAAAGCAATCCGTTCAAAATGCGGTGTACGAGCAGAAAGATCCGCTCTTGATTTATAAGTTCGAAGGATTTGAAGCCTTTAAAAAATTTATTGCCAAAGTAAATGGTGAAACCGTTTCTTTTTTAATGAAAGCCGACATACCTATTCAAAGTTCGGATCAGGTACACGAGGCGCGCACTCAGAAAAAACAAAAACTAAGCGAGCAAAAAGAAGAATCAAAATCGTTGTTACAAGAAGGTAGCACATCGGCACCAGAGCAACAGCGGAGCGAAGAAAAAGTAATGCCCGTAAAATCAGAAAAACTAGCCGGAAGAAACGATAAGGTTACCGTTCAATATCAAAATGGTACCGTTATGAAAGATGTGAAATACAAAAAAGTAGAAGACGATATTTTGGCAGGACGATGTATTGTTATTGAGCCATGAGAAAAACAGAAACTAGAAGTCAGAAGTTAGAAGTCAGAATCGAGAATTCGCGGCATATAATTTCGATTACACGTAATTCTGACTTCTATATACTGACTTCTATATTCTTTTTGCTACTCACATCATGCCAAGCACAAAAATCAACACCTTACTACGAAGATCTTTCATCACTTAGGCCAAAAGTAAAATCAACTCAACTAAAAATAAAGGATTCTATAGCCGTAAAGCAGCACGTTGAGCCGATTGATCCAAAGTACACCGTGAACACAAAAGTAGATGCCATCTTAGATAGCATCGATCGTTTTAATTTAACCAGAAGGTTTGTAGATGGCTTCACCATCCAAATTTACTCAGGCCAAAAACGTGAAGATGCGATGAGAGCCACCACAAAAATGTCAGAGTCGATTACCGATCTAAAAGCGAATCCCATCCAATATTTGCAGCCCAAATTTCGAGTAACGGTTGGTAAATACTTTACGAAGCTAGAAGCACAAAAAGATCTGCTTCGGTTGAAACGTGTTTTTAGTAGTGCCATTCTGGTTCCCGAAAGAATCATGATCAAATAGCTATATTGTTTGCTATTTTTGCTTCATGCTTATCGCTAAAATAAAATCGCTCTCTAATCAATATGCCGCAGAGGTGGTATCGTTCAGAAGGTACCTTCACGCAAACCCCGAGCTATCGTATCAAGAAGTGAATACGGCTAAGTTTATTACTGAAAAGTTAATCCGTTTTGGGTTGACACCAACGAGCATGGCAGGCACTGGAGTAGTTGCTTTAATTGAAGGAAAAAACCCCTCAACAAAAACGATCGCACTTCGGGCAGACATAGATGCACTTCCCATTACCGAACAAAATACAGTTGATTACAAATCGTCCAATCCGGGAGTCATGCACGCGTGCGGACATGATGTGCACACATCCTCTTTACTTGGCACAGCAAAAATTTTACACACTATCAAAGATCAATTTGAAGGCTCCATAAAATTAATCTTTCAACCGGGTGAAGAGAAAAATCCAGGTGGAGCTTCGATCATGATTAAAGAAGGCGTGCTTAAAAACCCTGCGCCATCATCCATCATTGGCCAACATGTTTTTCCGTTGTTGCCCGTTGGCAAAATTGGGTTTAGAGAGGGCAAGTACATGGCAAGTAGTGACGAGATTTATTTAAAGGTAATTGGCAAAGGAGGTCATGGTGCGACACCGGAATTAACGATAGATCCCGTTGTAATCGCCTCTCACATCATTATCGCTTTGCAACAAGTTATCAGTCGCAATGCAAGCCCCAAACAGCCAACGGTTTTAACATTTGGAAAAATAACTGCCAATGGTGCTACCAACATCATTCCCGATGAGGTGAACATTGCTGGCACCTTTCGCGCATTAGATGAAACCTGGCGAGCTGATGGCTTAACGAAAATTAAGAAAATGGCTGAGGGCATTGCCGAAGGCATGGGTGGGAAATGTGAGGTGGATATTCATCATGGCTACCCCTACCTCGAAAACAATGCGCAACTCACACAGCGAATTAAGCAAGCGGCTGCTGAATATGTGGGCGCAGAAAATGTGGTAGATATTGATTTAACGTTAGGCTCAGAAGATTTTGCCTACTACTCTCAAATTATTCCGGCATCCTTCTATCGATTGGGTACTCGCAACGAAGCGAAAGGAATTACCTCGTATGTGCATACACCCACTTTTGACATTGACGAAAATGCTCTCTCCATTGCCCCCGGACTGATGGCGTGGATGGCAATTACCGAATTAACAAATAAATAATCTGTAGAATTCTGTCGGTTATAATCAACCGAGCTACCTATATTTACCTCTATACATGGAGGCTAAATCCAACCCCGATCCACTACTTCGTTCTTCCAATCAGAGTCCGTGGAAAACCTATGCCAGAAATTCGTTTTTTATTCTGGTGGCGCTGCTGGTTTTTTTATTCTCACTCGATTTAATGATTGCCTCTCTACAACAACTGGGCAATGTTGCTACTGATGCCATCTTATTAGCTACGTCCAACCCGTTTACTGGATTGTTCATTGGCTTACTAATCACTGCGATCATTCAAAGCAGCTCTGCCACCACAACAATGGTAGTAGCATTGGTAGCATCAGGGTCTATCTCTTTGCAAGCAGCTGTTCCAATTATTATGGGTGCCAACATCGGCACTACCATTACAAGTACCATCGTATCTCTTGGCTTTATTACTAAAAAGAAAGAGTTTAGGAGAGCCGTAGCCGCGGGTACTTATCACGACTTCTTCAACATCCTTACTACTATTATCCTATTTCCGCTCGAATACTATTTTGGATTTTTATCGGGCTTAGCAAAAAGCATTGCTACCACTTTTTTTAATGAACCATCTACTAATGTAGCAATTGACTTCTCTTTTCTTGGGGGTGCTTTCAAATGGCTGATCGAGTTATTTCAAACTTCTATTAATAATGGCCTGATTTTAGGATTGATGTCTATTATCTTTCTTTTCGGATCCATTCTTTTTTTCCGCAAGATTATTACCCAACTACTTGGTTTCGGGTCGCCCGAAAAATTTCAACGCTTCTTTTTCAGGAATACGCTTAAATCTTTTTTGTGGGGATTATTGACTACCGCGGCCATTCGGTCTAGTACGGTTACCACTTCGTTGGTAGTGCCCTTAGTGGCAAAAAAAGTAGTGAAGCTAAAATCAGCTGTACCCTTTATTCTGGGTGCTAACATCGGCACTACCATTACTGCATTTGTGGCTGCCACGTTCAATTCAAATGCTGCCATCAGCATTGCCATTGCTCATTTCTTATTCAATTTCATTGGCATGATGATCTTCTTGCCAATTCCGTATGTAAAAGATTTGCCTCTCAAATTAGCGCAAGGCCTTGGCCAGCTTACTTTAAAATACCGATTAATAGGCTTCTCGTACTTGTTGTTCACTTTTTTCTTTATACCCTTTTTGCTGATTTACTTAAGCAAGGGCATTGTAAACATGCAAGAAGCAACTTACCAGCGAGTGAACGCACAAGGCGAACGCTCAGCATACAAAGTGCTCATCAAAAAATTTGAAGGCAGCCAAATGAGTGGCTGGACTGCCTACGACAGCGATGTAGATATGAGTAGCACAACCAATGTTGTTTCTGTTTTCAGAAAAAAAAATTTACTGATCATCAATAACGATGTATTTGAGTTAAACAAAATTGGATTTTGTCGCGATGGCGAAGATGAAGAAGGCAAGTATCAATTGTGCATCCGAGAGATTAAACCTTTGTTGCAACTGAGCAAACAACTAACGGCCGATTCGATCTTCGTCTTTGAAAAACGACTCTACCAACCACAAAAGCTCGACTCGGCTTACACCCTTTTTTATGTAAGTGCCAAAGAAAACCTACTGGTAAAAAAAGAGCAGCTAAATAAAAAAGGCAACCTGCTGTGGTCTGAGCAGCTTATCCAACTAGAAAGAAAGTAGGCAGGCATGCAAAAAAGCCTCTGGAAAATCCTGAAAATCGGTGCATATTTGCGTGGTTTAGCCAACTTATAAAAATGAAATACAAGCGAATCGTTCTCAAACTAAGCGGTGAAGCACTGATGGGTTCTAAAAACAGCAACATTGACCCAGCTGTGTTGGAGCAATACTCGGCCGAAATCAAAGAAATAAGAGACTCGGGAGTGCAGGTGGCAATTGTGATTGGTGGTGGTAATATTTTTAGAGGAGGCCAAGCTGAAGCATTGGGCATCGATCGTGTGCAAGGCGACTACATGGGCATGTTGGCCACTGTGATTAACGCCATGGCTTTGCAAAGTGCGCTGGAGCGTCACGGCATGTATACCAGATTGATGGCGGGTATTAAAATGGAGCAAGTGTGCGAGCCTTTCATCAGGCGGAGAGCCATTCGCCATCTTGAAAAGAATCGAATTGTAATTTTTGGAGCCGGCATTGGCAACCCCTATTTCACTACAGACTCTACCGCCAGTTTGCGGGCGATAGAAATACAAGCAGATGTGGTGCTAAAAGGAACGCGCGTAGATGGAGTCTATACAAAAGATCCCGAGAAATTCTCGGATGCCGTTCGCTACAAGTCCCTTTCTTTTCAAGAGGCCTACGAAAAGAATCTTAATATTATGGACATGACGGCCTTTACGCTTTGCCAAGAAAACAAGTTACCCATCATCGTATTTGATATGAACAAGAAAGGTAATCTAATGAAGGTGGTAAAAGGCGAAGAAGCGGGCACCTTGATCAGCTAATCCGTAGGAAGCTAAATTAAGAATGGATTTATCAACTTTCTGAATCATTAAAAAAGCCCTAGCGAAATTTTCGTTAGGGCTTTTTTTGAAACATGTCTGATTAGAATTTTACTTCTGGTGCTTTATCAGCACCCTCAGCAGCTTTGAAGAAACCTTTTTCGGTAAAGCCTCCGATCTTGGCAATCAAGTTTCCAGGGAAGCCAACAATGGCTGTGTTAAATCCTTGCACGGCTTCGTTGAAGCGTTTACGCGAAACAGAAATTCTGTTTTCGGTGCCTTCTAATTGTGCTTGAAGATCGAGGAAGTTTTGGTTTGCTTTCAACTCAGGGTAGTTTTCAGAAACAACTAACAATCTGCCGATGGCAGAACTCAATCCCGTTTGCGCTTGCTGAAATTCAGCTAACTTTTCTGGTGTTAAATTAGTGGGGTCTATTTTCATTTGAGTGGCACTGGCACGAGCTTCAATAACTTTGGTAAGCGTTTCTTGCTCAAAGTTAGCGTAGCCTTTTACTGTGTTTACCAAGTTAGGTATAAGATCCGATCTGCGTTGGTAGTCAGACTCTACATCGCCCCATGTCTTTTTCACTTCTTGATCTTTAGCGGCCATGCCATTGTATTTGCTGATTGCCCACAGAACCAAAATGGCTAAGGCACCCACCCACCAGAATTTTTTCAAAATTTCCATAATTATCTTTTTTAATTTTACACAAAGTTAAGGGCTATTTAGCGCTTCAGCAAACCATGAGAATTCCCAATCAAACATTGATGCTTTATGTGCTATTCATCTCAGTACTATTTGTTTCCTGTAAAATTGATAGTGATAGAAAAGTTAATCGAGATAAATTCAAATTTAAAGTGGAAGCAGATGCGAGCCTGTTCTTTCGGAATGTCAGACAAATTTACTACGACCGCGAAAGCCCAGATGGAAAATGGCAAGCGTACCGATTTGGTAATCGCCCCACCGAAGGAACTTTTATTAATCCCGTAATTGTAATTAACTGGCTTAAAGATGAAGCGTATCTATTGGTAGAGTGTAGCGAAGATTTGAATGAGGAGGAGTTTCTATCACTCATTATTAAAAGCCCATATACAGGAATTGATACGATTATTCTTAAAGAGAGAGGACGAGAACGGATGTTAGAGTTTGGCAGCAAAATTTATGAGGCCATTCAACATCAAGATTCTATTCAAGTGAAAATAAAGGACTCGTATACTTCCATTTTTAAAAGTGAAGCCGACCGAGAGAATTTTAGAATACCGATGAGCGATTATTATCGCTTGACGAGTATATTCTAAAACTTAACGATTAAATAAATAACATCGGGAATTGCATTTTTTTTACATCAAGCTCTCTACGGCTACTTCAATAAACCAAACTCTTCTCCATCAAAAACTCAGCAATCTGCACCGCGTTGGTTGCGGCACCTTTTCTAAGATTATCAGAAACAATCCAAAGGTTTAATGTATTGGCTTGAGATTCATCTCTGCGCAAGCGACCCACAAAAACCTCGTCTCTTCCGTGTGAATTGATTGGCATCGGGTAAACGTTGTTCTTCACATCATCTTGCACAATTACGCCAGGTGCGGCTTCTAACAAACTTCGTACTTCTTTCAAATCAAAATCGTGAACGAACTCTACATTCACCGCCTCTGAGTGGCCGCCAATGGTAGGTATGCGCACAGTGGTGCTGGTAACGCCAATGGTTTGATCGTTCAATATCTTGCGCGTTTCATTCACCATTTTCATTTCTTCTTTGGTGTAGCCATTGTCTAAAAATGAGTCAATGTGCGGCAATGCGTTCATATCAATCTTGTGCGGATATACTTTGATGCCGTTGGTGATGCCGCTGCGCTCTTCCATCATTTGTTGAACAGCATCTTTGCCCGTGCCCGTTACCGACTGATAAGTAGAAACGACAATGCGTTTTATTTTATAGGCAGCGTGAAGCGGGGCAAGTGCCAGCACCATTTGAATAGTTGAGCAATTGGGGTTGGCAATAATTTTATCGGTTGACTCAATCGCATTGCCATTGATTTCGGGCACTACCAATTTTTTGTTTGGATCCATTCGCCAGGCCGAAGAATTGTCGATTACAATTGTTCCTTTTTCGGCAAACCTTGGTGCCCACTCTAGTGAGGTGTTTCCACCGGCAGAGAAAATAGCAACATCAGCCGCAAGCTCTACCGCTGCCTCCATGCCTATGATGGTATATTCCTTCTTTTTGAACGTAATTTTTTGCCCTACCGATTTGGCCGAAGCCACCAAATACAATTCGTCAAATTCAACCTCGCGCTCTTCAAGCACTTTCAAAATTTCTTGCCCCACTAAACCAGTGGCACCTACAACTGCTAGTTTCATTTCTGTAATTTTTAAGAACCGTAAAAATAGTATTTTTGATAAGATGATGAGGCTATTCAGCACGATAGGTCTTGTACTTTTTTCTGCACTCGTTTGTGGCGCGCAGATAACGGACGATTTTTCGGATGGCGATTACACGCTCAACCCTACTTGGACACCCGACAACGTTGCCAACTGGATCATAGCCAGCGGCCAACTGCGATCTAACTCAGCTACACCAAACTCTACGTTTTCAATTAGCACGCCATCTGCACAATCGCTCAATGCCCAATGGGAGTTTTACGTCAATCTTCAATTTAATACTTCGAGCCTTAATTTTGTAGATGTCTATTTGATGTCGAGCAATGCTACAATGGTCTTGGTTAATGGCTACTTTGTTAGAATAGGTGGCACACCAGACGAAATCAGTTTGTACAAAAGCACCAATGGAGTTGCAACTATATTGGTAGATGGAGTAGATGGAGTTACTAATTCGAGCAACAACAAATTGAAAATAAAAGTAACGCGCGATGCCACTGATGTATGGAAATTAGAACGCGATGTTTCGGGAACTGGGAACGCGTACATAACCGAGGGAACAAAATCAGATAACTCATTTGGTACGAGTTCTTTTTTTGGGATGAAGATCACGCAATCAACTGCGAGTTTTACAACCAAACACTTTTTTGATGATTTTTATATTGGCCCACTAATTGGAGACACAAAACCACCAGCCATCGTTTCGGTTTCTGTGCTATCGGCAACGCAACTTGATGTACTTTTTGACGAACCACTTGATCCAATTTCGGCTTCACAACTAACTAATTTTAGTGTAGATCAAGGAATCGGGGATCCATCAACAGCTAATCTACAACCCGACCAAAAAACAATAAGGCTTACATTCTCGCAGTCGTTCCCAAATGGAATTCAAAGAATACTTTCGATTTCTAATGTGAAAGATGTAGCGGGAAATGCAATGATAAATGCCTCTCGGCAATTTTTATATTTCTCCCCATCACCAACCAATGCAAAAGACATCATCATTACAGAAATCTTTGCCGACCCAACGCCACAAATCGGTTTGCCCGATGCCGAATACATAGAGCTTTTCAATAGAAGTGATAACCCGATTGACTTAGCTGGCTGGAAACTTTCAGACGGAAGTTCGACCGCAACATTTGCGACTCAAATCATTTTGCCAAACGAGTATTGTATCGTTACCTCCGCTAGCTCAGCATCAAAATTTATTTCGCTCGGCAAGACAATCGGCCTAGCTAATTTCCCTACCTTAAATAATGATGGCGATTATTTATCGCTGCGAACAAATGTGCTGATCGATTCGGTAATCTACACATCAAGTTGGTACCAAGATGAAGACAAGCAAGGCGGTGGATGGTCGCTTGAGTTGATCGACACAGAAAATACATGCGCAGAAGCCAGCAATTGGATTGACTCCGAAAATTTATTAGGCGGCACCCCTGGCAAGCAAAATTCTGTTTTCGCAAATAAGCCTGATCTTACTGGCCCAAAATTACTATCCGTAATCGCGCAACCGAATCAACTGATTTTAGATTTTGATGAGAAACTTGAAAAACCGCTAGGCAACATCTCGATTGTTGTTGAGCCAACTATCCCCATTTCAAAAGTGTACTTTAACAATCAAGCATTGACAGCGTTAAAAATTGAACTCGGCCAACCGCTTATTAACAAACAACTTTACAAGGCACAAGTAGCAAATCTTAGAGACTGTGAAGGTAATTTTATTCAAGCGGAATTTAATCAGTTAGAATTTGCTTTAGCTGAAGAAGCCGATAGTTTAGATGTAATCGTGAACGAGCTATTGTTTAATCCACGATCTGGCGGTGTCGATTTTTTAGAAGTATATAATAGGTCTACTAAGTTCATCAACTTAAAAGGCTTTAAGGTAGCCAACTACGAAGGCAACGTCATCAAGAACGAAAAGGTCATTGACCGAGACGTGATGTTAAAGCCCGGTTCTTATCTTGTGTTCACTTCAAATTCGGTTACGCTCAAATCGCAGTATCCACAATCTGTTGAAAAGAACTTTTTTGAACTGACCATGCCGAGTTTTAATGATGACGAAGGCACCGTAGCGTTGGTATCGGATAAGCAGAAAGTAATCGATTACTTTCTGTACGAAGAAGCACTTCACACTCCACTGCTTAAAGACAAAGAAGGCGTTTCTCTAGAGCGAATATCGGTAGAAGCAAATAGCAACGAGCCATCTAATTGGAGATCGGCAGCATCGGCAGTCAGGTTTGCTACACCCGGTTATTTTAATTCTAGCGCCAGGCCAGATAATCTGCTTGCCGATCGGGCGATTCAAATTGAACCCGAAGTGTTTTCGATTGATCGTGCAGGGCAAGACTTTGCCAAGATCACCTACCGCTTCGAGCAAGGCGGATGGGTGGCCAATGTTAAAATCTTCGATCAACAAGGCCGCCTGACAAAAACCATTGCCAACAATCAAACCATTGGTTTTGAAGGCTTTTTCAGGTGGGATGGCGACCGCGATGACAGCACCAAAGCCCGAGCAGGCTATTACATGGTTTGGGTAGAGGTTTTTGATACCAAAGGGCAAGTCAAAACCTATCGCGAAAGAATTATTGTAGCCAGCGGGAATTAATCCTAATAGATTTTTTGTTTCACGCCATAGCCCGTATTTTTGCGCATCTTTTTTTAAACCCTTGAATTAAAGGACTTTCTTATGGCAAAATCAGTAAAGAAAAAAGCGGCTAAGGCTGCTAAAAAGACAGTAAGTAAAGCAAAGCCAGCCCCTAAGGCCAAAAAAGCCCCCAAGGCCAAAGTAAAGCCTGCTCCTAAAAAGGTGGCATCTGCTAAAAAATCGGCTCCTGCTAAGAAATCACCAGCCAAACCAGTGAAAAAGGTGGTTGCCAAAGTGAAGCCAGCACCAAAAGAAAAAGTAGTAGCAAAGAAAGAAGTAGCTCCAAAAAAGGAGAAGGCGCCCGTTGAAAAAAAGCAACCAGCGGAAAAGAAAATAAACGCACCCGATGAGGTGAAGGCACATAAGCCAGCGGCACCTCCATTAAAACTATCTCCATCTCAACTAAATATTTTCCCCATCATCAATCAGCGCCCGATCGCACACGTGCAAGCAAAATCTCCTTCGGCTAATGATGACAAAACACGTTACAGCGAAGATGAACTGAAAGAGTTTGATGTGCTGATAAACGGTAAATTGAATAAGGCGAGAGAAGAATTTAAAATTTTGAAAGACACCCTTACCCGCACCAACGATGCAGGAACCGATAGCACCTCTGGCGGAAACACCAAGGTATTAGAAGACGGTGCCGAAACAGCAGAGAAAGAAAATTTGAGCCAGTTGGCTGCTCGTCAGTTGAAGTACATTACGAACTTAGAAAACGCCTTGATCAGAATTAAAAACGGTACCTACGGCATTTGTTCCGTTACTGGGAAATTGATTTCTAAAGAGCGCTTGATTGCCGTGCCACATACTACCCAGTCGATTGAGGCGAAGATGATGAAGCAGGATTAATCAGTAGACAATTGACAACTGGCAGGCAAGTACATCCTACTGCGTAAATCAAACATCGTAAATCAACAAATGGACTTTCTACAAAACCACATCGAGGCACTTATCTTCTGCTCGCCCACAGCAACCAAAGTGGCCGATTTAAAAGCATGTTTATCGGAGATGTTCAATGCTGATGTGCCCGAAGCTGATATTGAAGGTGCTATCGCGAACTTAGAAGAAAAATTTAAGAGCGATGAGTTCGCTTTTCAATTATATAAAGCAGCCGGTGGATTTCAATTTTTGACAAAGCCAGCCTATCAGGCAAGCATTGGTATTATGTTGAAGCAGCAATCAAAAAAACGGTTGTCTACTTCGGCCATGGAGACATTGTCTATTATTGCTTACAAACAGCCCCTCTCAAAAACAGAAGTAGAAAATATTCGTGGTGTAAACTGCGATTACGCTATGCAAAAACTGTTGGATAAGGGTCTAATAGAAATACAAGGAAAAGCCGAAACAATCGGAAGACCCATTTTATACGGCACCAGTCCCAAATTCATGGAATACTTCGGCATTAGCGATATTAATGAGTTGCCTACACCCAAAGATTTTACCAACGAAGTGAACACGATTGGCGAAACACCCGATAATCAATAATCGCTCGGTAAACTATTCGATTAGCCAATTACCTACTACTTCGTTAACTTGAACATTATTTTTTCCACTATTGACCAATTTTCAAAATTGGCTCATTGACTAATTGACCTATGCCACGCTCAGAAAAATCATCACGTAAAAGCAGTTCGTTCGGTAAACGTTCAGACGCAGAAAAATCATTTCATCATCGCAAAAAGGAAGAGAAGCGTTTTGACTCCGAGCGTCCGAAGAAGTCGTATGGAGGACCAAGAGACGAGCGGCCGCGTTCGGGAGGAGATGCAAGGCCTAACCGATTTGGTGGTTCTGAAGGAGGCGAAAAAAGATCCTTTGGCCGTAGAGACGATTCATCATCCGAAAGACCCAAGCGTTTTTCAAAACCATTTGAGAAACGAGGCGAGGGCAGCGATAGACCGTTTAATAGGTCTGGTTCAAAGCCATTTGGGGAGCGAAGATCATTTGACTCAGGTTCAGAGAGGCCGAAGCGATTCACCAAAGGGCCTTTTGAAAGAAGAGACGAAGGCAAACCTTTTGGCGAGCGCAAAGAGAGATTTGATTCGGATAAACCTCGGTTTTCCAAAGAAGGAGGAGAAAAACGTCCGTTTAGAAAAGAGCCACCATCGTTTGGTTCGGGCGAGCCGCGCAAATTCTCAAAACCATTTGAAAGACGAGACGATGAGCGGCCTGAACGCAAAAGCCGATTTGACGAAGCAAAGCCTTACGGCAAACGCGATGCAGAAGATACAAAGCCCGCTCGCAGAAGCAGCCGACCTTTTGAATCGGGCGATGAAAGGCCCAAGAAGTTTTCTAAGGCCGATGTAGTAAAAAAATCACCCAAGACAGACGAGCGCAAACCGTTTGGGGGATTTAAAGAAGGGGCAACTCCAGAAAGGCCCACCTACAAAGAGAAGCAACCAAACGATGGAGAGCTGATCCGCTTAAATAAGTTTATGGCCAATAGTGGTGTTGGCAGCAGGCGCGAGGCCGATGAGTTTATTAAGATGGGGCTGGTTACAGTAAACGGTACAACTATTACCGAAATGGGCCACAAAGTAAAAATGACAGACGATGTTCGTTACGAAGGCAAGCGCCTCAAAGCTGAAAAGCCCGTTTACGTTTTATTAAATAAGCCAAAAGGATTTATAACCACCACCGATGACCCGCAAGAGAGAAACACCGTAATGAATTTGGTTGCTAACGTAGGCAAAGAACGCATTTACCCAGTAGGCCGATTAGATAGAAACACAACTGGGTTGTTGCTGCTTACCAACGATGGCGACCTAGCCGATAAACTAACACACCCTTCCTACAAAGCAAAGAAAATTTATAAAGCCACCCTCGACAAGCCCATTACGAAAGCCGATTTTATAAAAATACAAGAAGGTGTTTACCTCGAAGAGGGACGAGCCATGGTAGACGAACTGGCCATGGTAGATGAACTTACAGTTGGCATAGAATTGCACATAGGTTGGAACCGTATTGTGCGGAGGATATTTGAATCGCTCGGTTATGAAGTAGTAAAACTCGATCGCGTAGTTTATGCAGGCCTTGATAAAAAAGATTTAGGCCGCGGGCAATGGAGATTTTTAAGGCCTGAAGAGGTGATTACCTTGAAGCATTTGAATAAGTAATTAGTTTTTGACCCGCCACCATATTTAATGACAGAAAAATCGTGGGCACAGATTTATCTAATTCACTAATTTTATAAAAAAACGAGGCGCTATGTCTATTGCTGTCAACACAATCCGAGAGAAATTGATTAACTACATTGAAAACGTAGAAGAAAAAAAGGTAAAAGCCTTTTATACTATTATTCAAAATGATCTAGAGAATGAAAGTATTTATACTCCAGCGGTTAAGGCTGAGCTAGACAAACGATACAATGATTACAAGACAGGGAAATCAAAAATGATCACCCCATCGGATAGTAAGAAAAGGATTAAAAAAATTCTAAGCAGCAAATTTGGCAGATAATCAAATTTTTGTGACCCACTTAGTGCTATGTACAATTATTTAATTGAACCAAGGGCTCAAAAAGAATATGAAGAATCAATTAATTGGTACTCAGAAAGAAGTGAATTAGCAACTTTAAATTTTATCAAAAGTGTAGAGGCTACTTTAATAAAAATCACTAAAAGACCTCATCAATTCAGAAATGCCTATAAGAATTTCCACGAAGTTGCCATTAAAAAGTATCCATTTATAATTATCTACACCATAGAGGAAAATATAAATACAATAGTTGTTGTATCTATTTACCATCAAAAGCGTAATCCAAAAAAGAAGTACAAATAGTTGCCTTGGCAATATTAAATAACGCCTAATCTTTCAATCAAGGCCTTGCTAATCTCATCAGCCTTGGTGTAAACCATAAAATGTCCACCGTCTTTAATTTTCAAATCAACCTTTAAATTGTTTATAGGGAAAATCCTATCCTTCGTTCCGTGAATGTGGAAAATATTGGATGGCCTCTTGGTGTTTTTCCAATGAAGAATTTCGTTGATAGCCCATTTTAAAAAATGAGGCGGAGTGTCACGGATAATCTGCCTGAGTAAAACTCTCTCTTCTGTTTCCTTTGTACCGAAGTACCAATCGGTGAATGGAAATACTCTATTGAGCATCGACTGAGGCACCAGTTTATTTATTCTTAGAATGCCAATCAATTTATAAATAACCAGGAGCTCACCCTTAGTTGTAATGCTTGAAATTAAAACGGTGACTTTGGGTTGAATAATTTTGTTCAATTCAGTGGCCACAATACCACCAAATGAAAGACCAACCAACACAAACTCTTTCGATGTATCAATAAGTTTAGAAAATTTTAATGCATAGCTTTCTAATGTCTCAGTGGGGGCAATGTCTAACCACTTTAAATGTTTGATTGTCCATTCGGTGGAAAGTGATAATTTTTGAAACGCTCGTTCATCTGCACCAAGGCCACTTATGAAGTAGATAATCATTCACAAAGGTCAATTATTTTACTCCCCCTTCAAATTATCCACTGGATTAACAAACACTGCTCTCCATGTTTGCGAGCCAATCGTTAAGCCACTGAAAATAATCAAAGCGAGTACTCCAACTAAAATAGTCCACACATCTACGGAAACGTGATACGCCAATTGCTCCAGCCATAAGTTGTTGATGATGTACGCTGATGGTACGGCCAATACAATCGCGATAAGCAAAATACTGACGAAGCCTTTTGATAGCAAATAGATCAATGAACCATTGCTACTGCCCAGCACTTTGCGAATAGAAATTTCTTTTAAACGCGTTTCAGTTGAATAAGTAGCCATACCGAGCAAGCCCAAACAAGAAATGGTAATGGCGAGAAAGGAAATCACGCCCAGTAAACCCACCAAATCGCCAAAGAGAATATCATAGAGTTTATGCACCTCTCCAGAGAAATCTTTGTAATCAACTTTCAAGGTAGGATTTACCTGCGCCCAGGCTGTTTCAACACTTTTGCCTGCCTCTTCATAGGTGCCAGAATACTTTATTTGTAGCAGTTGGTATTCTTCTGGGTTATGAATCAACGCCATTGGCCCCATTTTATCCATTATCATTTGGTGATTGTAATTCTTCACCACACCAATGATTTGCTTGCGCGATGAATCTTTTTGTATAATGATTTCTTGTCCAATCGCATCTAAAGGCGAATCGAAATGAAAACTTTCAACTGCTTTTTCATTAAGCACTATCAGATTTTTGTTGGATGCTCCATCTGCGTCCTTAAAATACCTTCCGGCCACCATAGGGACTTCCAAATTCTTGAGATAATCTTCATCGGCAGAGTAGTAACTTAAATCTGTCCACTCTTTATCTTCAAGCGATTTTTTATAACTCTCGCCATAGGTAGAGCCGGCAGCCAGCACATGCGAGACAGCCGATACATTTTCGATGTTACTGTATTTCAACAGCTCAGTCTTTAGTACTGATGCAGAAGCGCTGCTCGTCCCAACCACAATTTTCTTTTCCATATTAAATCCATGATCTGCACGGAGGAACAACTGCAATTGATTGTATACCACAATAACCGAAAGAATAAAGATGAGTGAGAACGTGAACTGCGTTACCAATAATGTTTTGCGCAAGCGCATGCCAGAAAAAAGTTTCATAGAGCTTAAGCCCTTCAGCACTTTTGCTGGTTGAAAACCGCTCAGCACTACTGCGGGAAAAATTCCGGCAAGAATGCCCACCGCAATAGCGAACACAAAAAACACCGCGTACACCACATAGTTAGCTTCTAAATCCCATCGCAGCATTCGCGCTAAGCTCAATTGAAGCATCAACGGTTTTAAAGCAACCAGCATCACCAGTGCCAATCCAAGCGCAAGCAAAGCCACCATCACTGACTCTGATAAAAACTGAACAAATACCTGACTGCGCATAGCCCCCGTTACTTTGCGTACACCAATCTCACGGGCACGTGTCAATGATCGCGCGATGGATAAATTGGTAAAATTAAAACAAGAGGTAAGCATCACCACACCCGCCAGGCCAATGAAGAAGTACACAAAAATCCAAGGAAGAAATGGCCCAATCATGTTGTTGAGGAAAGGGCCTGGAGTAATGTTCATCAATTGCTGAAGCGTGTATTTTACTTTTCGTTGGGTATCCGGGTTTGGAAGTGTGGTAAAATGCTTTTGTTCAATTTTTGTGAGCGCTGCTTGTATGTCTTTTGGTTGCTTGCCTTTTTCAAGCAGTACATACACCCAGCCCGCTGTGTAATTGTACCAATTGTCTAATTGTTTGCCCTGCTTATTTTGAGCCTCTAAACTTTTTACCGAGCTGATACTTGCTAGCGCTTCAAATGGAATGTGCGATTTGTTTTTCGTCTCTTTTAATATACCTGTCACTTTGTAAGGCCCTTCTTCGCCTACTTTAAAAACTTCACCAATGGGGTTCTCCTGCTTGAATAATTTCTTAGCAGCCTTTTTAGTAAGCACTACGGAGTAGGGTTCTACCAATGCTGTGCGCGAGTCACCATATTCCAATTCATATTCGAATACATCTAAGATCTCTGCATCCGCATAATATCCTGCAATTGGGATGTTCACGTTTTGTTCCATCTCCAGCCATAAGTTGCCGAAGCCCCGCATAATGCGCACGGCCTTCTCTACACCTGTATGATTATCTAGAAGTTCTTGCTTCAATGGCAATGTGGTAGTCGCGTATTCATTGAGCGATTCTCCATCCGAGCCTTCAGGAACTGCATTGATGCGATAGACGCGGTCGCGCTTGGTGTTGTACCGATCGTACGTCATTTGGTCGGCCACCAGCATGATAATAACCATCGACAAAGCCATCGCCACCGCCAAGCCAAAAATATTGATAGCTGAAAAAAAACGATGGCGCAGCAAGCTTCTAAGAGCTGTCTTGAGATAATTTTGGAACATAAATTTTTGGCTTAGTAAATTTTAGTTTGATTTTTACCTGGCGGCCTGGCCACTCGAAGCGAAGTGGCCACCGGGCTATCCGTTACAAGTCCGCTCCGTGCATACACCAACCCTTAGCGGGCTTTCCACTTCCCTGCCTGCCGAAGCGGCAGTGCAGGCAGGTATCCCTGGCCGATGGGCTCAACCTATAAGAAATAGTTCTGTTATTCTATTTAGTTTCTCTCTTTACCAAAAAATAGTAAAGCAAAAAACCGAACGATACCGCCACGGCAAATAATCCATAGGGCATGGGCGAATCGGGGCTTACTGGCACATACTCCATAATGATAAGCGATAGCCCCGCGAAGAATGCAATCAAGCCCCACTTCAAAGAAGCATACTTGTTATCGTCCTCCTTATAGTTTTTAAAAATCGCTTGGGTGTCCTCGTTCACAAAACCCTTGTCAATCATTTTCTTTTTCAGAATGTAGTCGGTCATCACCTTTGTGAAGAAATAGATAGATAGGCCAAGGCTACCTAAAATCGAAACGGGCATTAATAATTCATTGGTATTCATAGTCGTTTGTTTTGTTGATGTTGAGGCGTGAGACGCAAGGTGAAGGCATGATGTTGCACTTGATCGGAAAAAAAATATTTCGAGGTAGTCCTTTAGAGGAATTCTGCTCAGCTTGCAGCTTGTGGCATGAAGCCTGAGGCCAACGGCATCGAAATCTACAACCCAAAATATTACCTGCAACATCGTACCTTCGACTTGTGTCTAACCCACTAATGACAGACGATCGGGAGCTGGTTTCCCGCATAATTCAAGGCGATTCGCAGGCTTTTAGGCAATTGATTCATCAACATCAACGGTTGGTGGGGCACATGGTGGCGCGATTGATAAAAAGCGATGAGGACCGCGAAGAAATCTGCCAAGATGTATTTTTGAAAGTGTACGACAAAATTGGTGGTTTTAATTTTGAGTCGAAACTAAGCACGTGGATTGCAACTGTGGCCTATCGGCATGCCATTAATCATCTGCGCAAGCAAAAAATGATGTTTGCCGATTTGCCCAACGAAGACGGATTTCAACGTGAGTTTGTCTCGAACGAAAAAGTAGATGAAGAGTTGGGCGACCAACAATTGGAGGAAATGGTGTTGAAGATGATCGATTACTTACCAGCCCAATACAAGACGGTGCTTACCTTGTACCACCTCAACCACATGAACTATCAAGAAATTGGAGAGATTACGAATATGCCCGAAGGAACCGTGAAGAACTATCTTTTTAGGGCGCGGAATATTTTAAAAGAAAAAGTAAAGAACTATCTTGGTAAAGAAATAGAGCCATGACTGACCAACAACTGCAACAAAAAATAGAAAATGGCGAAGTGCCCAAAGGAGCCGATGCCCTCGCTTACCAAAAAGTATTTAGTGCATTACGAAAAGATGCTTACCACTTGCCAATTGGTTTTGCAGATAAGGTAATGGCAAAACTTCAGCAGCGGCCGGCATCTTTGTTTAAAGAATATTTTTGGTTGGCTGCGGGCTGGGTTTCCTTTTTGATTGGAACTGGCGTTTCTATTTTTCTCATTGACTTTAATCTTAGCTGGGGTGCGTTGCGGTTCTTAGCGGGCTATCCTGGTCTTTTAGCTTTAGCTGCTCTATTGATTGTCGTTGTCCAATGGCTAGATAAAAAATTGGTGCGGACTCATCTTTCTTAAAAATAACATTGGTGTAATATTATTCTTGAATTGCCTGATTAATTTTCGGGCGGTGTTATTAATATTACTAAAAATTGAAAGGATATGAAAAGGAAGATTCTATTATCTATTGTATTGCATCTTGTTAGCGTTTTGCTTTTTGCTCAAGGCAAAGGGGGCGATAGCTGGGCAAAAGTAAAATCTTCGGGCGGTGCGCTCTCGGTTGTGTATTACGAACAAGCAGGGCTTATTCAAGATAGCAATGGAAAGCCCACGGGGTTGTGTGTAGATGTATTAGAAGATTTTGTAGCGTTTGTTCAAACGAAATACGGAAAGAAACTTACCATTAACTATATCGGCAAAGAGCCTGTATTTGCAAATTTCTTGGCCACCTCGCAAAACAATGCGAATGTGCTAGGTGTAACCAATGTTACTGTTACAGAAGAACGCAAAAGAATACTAAAATTTACACCTCCGTTTATGTCTAATTCGGTGGTAATGGTTACGCACAAAGATGCACCAAACATTGCCGACCTATCGCAAATTAAAAAATCGTTTAGTGGTTATAGCATAGAAATTATTGGCGGAAGCACGCACATCAAACATGCCAACAAAATTAAAAACGATTATTGGCCCGAGCTTTCCATTTCTTCGGGAATATCGGGGCCAGAGATTTTCAAAAAAATGAGTTCCAACCCTAAGTTGTTTACGATTTTAGATTTTACCGAATTTGTCGATGCCAATCGCAAAAAACTGCCGCTTAAAAAACAAGCTATCGAATTTGGCAAGCCCGAAGAATTGGCTTTTGTAATGGCGAAGCAAAGCGATTGGGATGCCGTGTGGAAAGAATTTTTAACAGACGAATATCGCAAGAGTGCCAAGTACCGCAAAAATATTGCTGATAATCTCGGCTCTGCTTTTTTGAGTGTACTGAAATAACCACCCTTTTTTTCCATTCAAACCCGATGATACGATCGGGGCTTTGGCATGAGTGAGTCTTCTAAGCCAAATCAAGTTTGCATTCTCTTATAACCAATCGCCACCGATTACATAATAAGCCAATCCTTTGTAACCAGAAATCGGTTTATCTTGCTAAACAAATTAAAATCTATGAAGAAAATTTACAGCTATTCAACACTTCTGTTTGTATTGCTTTCTGCTTTTTTCGCCACAGCGCAAGAGCCAAAAAAAGATGCCAAAGCAGATTCAACTAAAAAGGAAAAGCCGAAGAAGAAATTAGACCTTCCACTCGAGATAAGCCGAAGAATACCCATCAAAACATCTGAAGGGACATGGATGAGTTTGGATGTAAGCCCCGATGGCAAAACGATTGCCTTCGATTTTTTAGGAGATATATTCACCATGCCGATTGCAGGTGGCAAGTCCACCCAGTTTACAAGTGGCATGAGTTTCGATTCGCACCCAAAATTTAGCCCCGATGGCACTAAGTTACTTTTTGTATCTGATCGCAGCGGTGGAGAAAATATCTGGTGGTTTACAGTTGATAAAAAAGACTCCCTGCAAGTAACGAAAGGAAACACCGATCATTATCAATCGGCCGAGTGGACACCCGATGGAAACTACATTGTTGGCTCTAGAGGTGTGCGCAATTTGAAGTTGTGGATGTTTCATAAAGACGGTGGCTCAGGTGCGCAACTAATTAGTAAGCCAGATAACCTAAAGGTGATTGAACCTGCTTTTGGAAACGATGGTCGATATGTTTGGTTTGCCCAGCGAAGTGGTGCATGGAATTACAATGCGCAGTTTCCTCAATATCAATTAGGTGTCTACGATCGCGAAACCGGTGAGACGGATCGCAAAACTCAGCGTTACGGATCGGCCTTCACTCCAACTCTATCGCCCGATGGCAAGTGGCTTGTGTACGGAACGCGTTACAATGACCAAACTGGTTTGGTCATTCGCGATATTAAAACGGGCGATGAAAAATGGTTGGCCTATCCCGTTCAGCACGATGAGCAAGAATCAATCGCACCCTTGGGTGTATTGCCTGCCATGTCTTTTACACCCGACAGCAAAGAAGTGGTGGCGTCCTATGGCGGAAAATTTTTCCGCATTCCTGTTGCGGGAGGAAATGCAATCAACATTCCATTTGAGATAGAGACAGATTTTCTGGTAGGGCCACGAGTCGATTTTAAATATCCCATCAGAGACGATAAGGATATGATCGCTACTCAAATTCGCGATGCGGCTGTTTCGCCCGATGGCAAACAAGTTGCATTTACGGCACTTAATCGTTTGTACCTTTATGATATTGCCAAAGCAACGTATCGAAAACTAACTTCCAATAATTTTACCGAAGCGCAACCTAGCTGGAGTCCGGACGGAAGTCAGTTAGCATGGGTGACATGGGAAAATAATGCAGGGCATCTCTACAAATTAAATTTTAAACTAAAAGATGCGAAGCCTGTTCGCTTAACTTCTTTGGCAGGATTATATACCGAGCCGGTATGGTCGTATCAGGGAAATAAAATTGTTTTTTTTCGCGGGGCAACACAAACATTTAAAGATGCGGCAGATCCTTTCTTTGCCGGAGGGCAAGAAGATTTGCTCTGGATCTCTGGAGATGGAGGCGCGATTAATTTTATTTCAAAAGCAAAAGGACGGAGCAACCCACATTTTACAAAAGCAGACGATCGCATTTATTTATACCATGGCCAAAAAGGGTTGTTGTCAATCCGATGGGATGGCACCGATGAGAAGGCACATTTGAAAGTAAGCGGTATTACCGTATACGGTTCTGTTTTGATGGAAGATAATTGTATGCTAAATGAATCGGAGATGGAACCAGCCCAAGAGCCATCCGTTGCCGATGTGATAAAAATTGCGCCCGAAGGAGACAAAGCATTAGCACAAATCAATAACGAGATTTATGTTGTTACTATTCCTAAAACTGGTGGCGAGACTCCTAAAATTTCGGTGGCCGATGCAGACAAAGCACAATTCCCTTCGCGCAAGCTAACCAAGCTTGGCGGAGAGTTTGCGAGCTGGGGCAGCAATGCAAAAAATGTTTATTTCACATTAGGCAATGCTTTTTTCACTTACAATTTAGATTCGGCCAAAGCGAAAGAGGATTTCTTAAAGAAGAAAAAAGCGGATGAAGAAAAGGCAAAAGAAAATGGAGATAAAAAAGACGAGAAAAAGGACGACAAGAAAGACGAGGGCTACAAACCATCAGAGGTAAGAATAAAAGTCACGGTACAAAAAGATATTCCGCAAGGAAAAATTTTATTGCAAAACGCTCGCATCGTTACCATGAAGGGCGATGAAGTAATTGAGCAGGGCGATGTGCTGATCGAAAATGCGCGTATCAAACAAGTAGGTGCTCCTGGTTCAATTGCTACCGATGCCTCTGTGCAAAAAATGGACTTGAGTGGAAAAACCATTGTTCCCGGCTTTGTCGATACACACGCGCACATGTGGCCTGCATGGGGTGTCCATAAAAACCAAGTATGGATGTATGCAGCAAACCTTGCCTATGGCGTTACCACCACGCGCGATCCGCAAACAGCTACTACCGATGTGCTTACCTATGGCGATATGGTAGAAACCGGACAGATCATTGGGCCACGAATTTATTCTACTGGTCCTGGGGTAGGCTTCTGGGCTTACAATTTGAAAGATGCCGATCAAGCCAAAGATATTTTGAAACAATATTCAGAGTACTATAATACCAAAACCATCAAAATGTATTTGACGGGCAATCGACAGCACCGTCAGTGGATTATTCAGGCAGCAAAAGAACAGAGCCTGATGCCAACGACAGAAGGAGGTCTTGATTTTAAATTAAACATGACGAACCTGATTGATGGATACCCAGGACACGAACACGCACTACCCATCTATCCGTTGTACAAAGATTTGGCCACCTCTATTGCCGAGGCAAAGATGACCTACACCCCCACTTTATTAGTGGCGTATGGCGGCCCTTGGGCAGAGAATTTTTATTATGCCACAGAAAACGTAAACGGAGATACAAAGCTCAATCACTTTACAGCTAAGTCAGAGCTAGACCAAAAATCAAGACGTAGGCCAGGATGGTTTATGAAGGAAGAGCACGTGTTTGAAGACCATGCAAAATTTGTAAACGATTTAGTAAAAGCGGGTGGCAATGCCGGAGTAGGATCGCACGGACAGTTGCAAGGCTTAGGCTATCATTGGGAATTGTGGAGCATTGCTTCAGGGGGCATGCGCAACATCGATGCATTGAAAGTAGCAACCATACATGGTGCGCGCGCGATTGGCTTGGACGGAGACATTGGAAGTATTGAAGTGGGCAAACTAGCCGACCTGATAATTTTAGATAAGAACCCGTTAGAGAATTTACGCAATACTAATTCTGTAAACAAAGTGATGAAAAACGGAAGACTGTACGATGGCAACACACTAGACGAAGTGTACCCAACCATTCGTAAAGCCCCTGACTTTGCCAAAGAACAAGCTGCACCCGTTGGTGTGCCAGGGATAAAGTAGCACAAGACTATATACTCATTATTCATAAGCAGGAAGCATTTCTTGAAAAGATGCTTTCTGCTTTTGTTTAATCACCTGAATGGTGAAAAACATTTTTACACAAAAGAGCCACTTACGAAATGACGGGTGCTTTTTGACGGCCAGCAACTGCTACTTGCAAGCAAAAAAAGATTCATTTTCGAGAAATTACTTGATAGCTAAAGTTTGAATAACTATTTGCCAACTGACTCAATAACTTCTTTGCCGAGTGATCTTCGGGACATGATTGATAAAATAAGTTCATTCTTTCGCGAATGCGAAGTTGTAATTCTGATTTATTCCTTTTCTTTTTATTACCCTTAACTTTAATAGCGATAGTAGGAAAAGGTAAAATCGTTTTAATTAATTCCGAAAGAAGGCTGCGTGCCCAGCTACTGTATTGCCTATGATAAAAGGAATAGGTGTAGAATACGTTTACAAATTCTTGATATCCGATATTCTTCGGTTCATACTTTTTCCCTTCGCGTCTATAAATTCAGAATCGCAGTGAATCAATAAACTGCCTTCCTTCCATTGCGTAATCAAGGTTGAAATTTTTTCAGGCAACCAAATATCGTCCTGATCGCACATGGCAATGCAATCACCTTTGGCCAACAATATGCCCCGTTCGAAGGGGCGATTATACTTAAGATCGACCTCGTTTTGATAAATCCTCAAAATAGAATATGCCGCAGCATACTCTTTCAATATCGCAACGGCTGAATCTGAAGAGGAATCATCAACCGCAATAACCTCTAGCAGCGGATAAGTTTGTGCAAAGAGACTATTTAACTGCTCGCGCAAATACTTTTCGCCATTTTAGTTGGCAAGTACAATAGATACATTTGGGCTAGTTTGCAATTTCATTTAGTCTGGCAAATTAGCTTCAATTCAATCAAAAAAAATCAGGGTAATCCTTTTCACTCCTTGAAAGCGCGTAGCGTGTAACGCAAATCAAAAAAAACCTTGCTATTTCTTTAACAAATTATATACTAATCCGTATATTAGTCTTACAAATATTATACAAATGAACAAAGAATACTTGGGTGAATTTGAAGAATTGGTATTGACAATGGTGGGCATACTGCAAGAAGATGCCTATGGCAATGCCATTGTAAACGAAATAAAAGAGCGGGTGGGACGAACGTGCAACCTCAGTGCCGTACACGTTACGCTCTACCGATTGGAAGATAAGGGCTATGTAAAATCAAGTATGGGCGGAGCGACCAACGCGCGTGGCGGTAGGCGCAAACGGATTTTTACCATTACCAACGCAGGGCTGGCCATGCTACGAGCGATGAAGGAGCAACAGATGCAATTGTGGAAGTTGATACCTCAGCTCAAAATATCTGGACTATGATTCAATGATTGAATGAAATACTATGATTACTCTTTTGTTGATACCTAAATTAACTTCTTATGGTAGATGAAAAGTACAAGTACTCTGAATTGACGGCAAAGATTATCGGCTGCGCTATGGAAGTACATAAAATTCTTGGAAACGGTTTTCAAGAAGTGATTTACCAAAGAGCGCTTGCAATTGAAATGGAGATGCAAGGAGTGAGGTTTCAACGAGAATTTGAAATTCCAATATTTTACAAAGACCATCCATTGGGTACTAGGCGAGCGGATTTTTTTGTGGAAGAAAAAGTAATGGTAGAACTAAAAGCTCTTATAAAAATGGAAGATGACCATTTAGCTCAGGCCATCAACTACTTAGAGGCTTATAAAATGGAAGTAGGCTTGCTCATTAATTTTGGAAGTAAAAGTTTACAGTTTAAGCGTGTGATGAATACAAAAGTCTAAAACTATGATTAACTGATTAAATGATGGACATGATTTTAACTACTGCTGAATTTTGAAACGAGAATCAAAAAACGAGCATTGGAGTTTAATACAAAGGAAATCGTGGAAGTAAAAATCGAAAATGAGTAATGAAAATTACAACAGAGGAAATCATAGTCAATCATTTAATCACACGAATCATAGTTCGGACATTTGCGTGGTTCTGTCCACCCAGTTTGTACGAAAGCATTGAAGGCGATTTGCTGGAGCAGTTTGAGGAAGATATAAAATCAGTGGGTGAGAAAAGAGCGAGGAGAAGATTTGTGTGGAATGTGTTAAAGTTTTTCAGGCTGGGGATTTTGTTGAGGAATAAATTTTCTGTTCAGCTAAACCAATTGGATATGCTTTCACACTATTTCAAAATTCTGTTGCGCACCACGCGCAAAAATAAGAGTTATGCCTCCATCAATGTCGCTGGCTTGACCATTGGTATGACAGCATTTGCTCTTATCGGTCTATATGTATTGCACGAAAGGAGCTATGATGATTTTCATACCAAGAAGGATCGTATCTTTCGTGTGAGGCAGGATCGCTATACACACGAACAACTTACCCGACAATGGACGGCTGGCCCGTGGGGAATTGGCCCTGATTTAAAAGCGAATTTCCCCGAGGTAGTTCGTTATGTAAGCATGACTAGAGGAGGACTACTATCTACTGTTCTTGCAAATGGACAGATTTTCTTTAAAGAAGATAAAGTGTTTTACGCAAGCGGAGAATTTTTCCGGCTCTTTTCTTATCCATTAATTAAAGGAGTTGATTCCCTTGTCTTGCGCAGACCTTTCACAATGGTGGTGTCGGAGTCGTTGGCCAAACGTTATTTCGGTGAAGAAAACCCAATTGGAAAAACGTTAAAGAATAATGGAAAAGAAGAATATGAGATCACAGGAGTGTTTAAGGACATCCCAGAAAATACTCACTTGAAGTTTGACGCACTTCTCTCCTTTGAGAGTTTGCTCAAAATAGTGGGGCCTGTTGAAGCAGAAGATTTGATGTCAAGCTGGATGTGGGCAGGGAACTATACCTATATCGAACTGGCTCCATCTACATCACAACAATCATTTGAATCTAAATTACCCGCCTACGTTGAGAAAAAAGCGGGCGAAATCCTAAGGACTTGGGGAGAAAGCATGGCTTTTGTTCTGCAGCCAGTTTCCTCTATTCATTTGTATTCCAACCATAAAGACGAACTCGAACCGAATGGGGATGGTCGCTCGGTAAATTTTTTGGCCCTCATTGCACTCTTCATTTTACTTATGGCGTGGATCAACTACATCAATATAGCCACGGCTAGATCTATGGAGCGAGCCAAAGAAGTGGGCGTTCGAAAAGTATTAGGGAGCGATCGCTTGCAATTGATTAAGCAATTTTTGTTGGAATCACTCGTCTTTAAATTGACAGCAATAGCAATCACCGCAATCCTGGTTGTCTCGCTGCTTCCTCACTTTTCAACTTTTATTGATCGAAAAATTGATTTATCGATTTTTAATTCCTTTCGCACCTGTTTGATGATCGCAAGTGTATTTTTTGTTGGTGTTATTATATCCGGATTGTATCCCGCGTTTGTCATTTCGGGTTTTAAGCCAGCACGTATTTTAAAAGGTAGTTTTCAAAACTCTACCAGTGGAAATTATTTGAGAAAGGGATTGGTGATGGTGCAATTCATTTCTTCCATTGTATTGATTGCAGGCACATTGGTCGTAACGCAGCAGGTACAGTTTATGCGCAACAGTCCGTTGGGTATTGATACGGAGCAAATGCTGGTTGTGCAAGGCCCACACGTAAAGGATGCGACCTATGCCAGTAGGTTTAGTACTTTTCGCCAATCTC
This sequence comes from Cytophagales bacterium, assembly GCA_013298505.1. Lineage (GTDB taxonomy): Bacteria > Bacteroidota > Bacteroidia > Cytophagales > Cyclobacteriaceae > ELB16-189. The sequence continues at coordinate 30,033 of JAAFHY010000003.1, read as the reverse complement.
TTTTGCAATATCCTGAAATAAAGAAAGTAGCTGTATCTACTGATGTGCCGGGTAAAGCAGTTCGCGGCAGCAATGGAGGTATTCGTCTGGTAGGCCAAGATAGCAAATTGGGTAACTCCTATCGTGTGATTCAGGTGGATGAAGATTTTACGGAAGCTTATGGAATGCAACTTGTTTCAGGTCGAATTTTCTCCCATGACTTTAAAGAACACTGGAATACAGCCTTGGTTAACGAATCAGCCATGAAGCTTCTAGGGTTTACCGATCCTGAAAAAATAATCGGTCAAAAGATTTACGTCTGGGACGCAACGCTACAGATTGTTGGCGTCATAAAAGACTACCATCAAGAATCGCTAAAGAAAAAAGTAGATCAATTGATCTTTGTTTGTGACAAGGAAATTGCGGATTACTATACATTGAAAGTACAAACAAGTAAGTCATTGCAAGAAGTAATAGACCGCGCAGAAGCAGCATATAAAACGGCTTTTCCCGGCAATCCCTTCCACTACTTTTTCTTGGATGAATACTTTAATCAACAGTACAAATCCGACCAGCAATTTGGTAAGGTATTTGGGTTGTTTACAGTTATCGGAATCATCATCGCCTGCCTTGGTCTATTTGGTCTCTCCTCTTACTCCGTGCTTCAACGCACCAAAGAAATCGGCATCCGCAAAGTGTTGGGGGCTTCCGTGAAACAAATCACGCTGTTAGTTTCCAAAGAATTTATTCTGATTGTTCTATTAGCCAACATAATTGCATGGCCGATTGCATACCTGCTCATGGATAATTGGCTTAGCGAATTTGCTAACAAAATCAACTTAGGAATCTTGAGTTTTATTGCACCGGGAGCAATTGCATTGGTGATTGCAATTCTGACTGTGTCTTCTGAATCGATCAAGGCGGCTATGGCTGATCCTGTTAATTCTTTGAAAAATGAATAAGCCTACTCCACCCAAATTCATCCTCCGCTTTCTCGCTTGGTTTTGCCCACCAAGCTTATACGAAAGCATTGAAGGCGATTTGCTGGAGCGGTTTGAAGAAGATCTGAAATTAGTAGGGGAGAAGAAGGCGAAGAGAAGAACGATGCTGAATGTGTTGAAGTTTTTCAGGCTAGAAATCGTTTTAAGAAATAGATTTTCAATAAACGTCAATTCAGTATCAATGCTTCAAAATTATACTAAAATCACGCTCCGTAATCTGAACAAGCGCAAAGCGTATGCCTTTATCAATGTGTTTGGCTTGGCGGTGGGTGTAGCAGCCTGTTTGGTAATCGGCAAACACGTAGAGTTTGAGACCAGCTATGAATCTTTTCATACAAAAGCAAAAAACATCTACCGTGTGGTAAGTTCGTTTTACACCGATGGTGCTAAAGAATCTTATTCTGGTTACGACCTAGGCCCTACACTTCAACAGGACTTGCCTGAAGTGAAAAGCATTGCGCGCTTGCATGGCAATAGTAGTGTAGTGAGCTTTCTGGATAAGCAAGGCAAAACCGTACGCTTCTATGAAAATCGAATCAATGCCGTAGACAGCTCATTCTTGAAAATGTTCACCTTTCGATTTGTTTACGGTAACGAAGATGCACTGATTAACCGAAGATTTGCCAGCGAATACTCATTTCACGTTTGATTTGCTGATGCCCTTACACAACGTGCTTCACTCTGAGTTTTACAAAAATCAAAATGCGCGGTGGGACAACTTTCATACCTATATTGAAATTCGCGAGCAGTCAAATCTCTCTCAATTGGAAGGCAAACTATCTGCCTTCATTAAAAAGTACCGTGGCGATGATAAGGCCATCAATGCCAAGTCAGAACTTCAGTTTCAACCCTTGCTCGACATTCACTATTCGCCCAATTTGCAGAATCAAGACACCCATCGCACTAAGATTTACTTCTTTGTAACCGTTGCAATTTTTATTTTAATCATCGCGTGGATAAATTATATCAATCTGGCGACTGCTCGCGCCATGGAGCGGGCAAGGGAAGTGGGTGTAAAAAAAGCGCTTGGTGTGTTACGCACTCAACTCATCTCACAATTCATTTTTGAATCGGTATTGATGAATTTTATTAGCGTTTTACTTTCCGTTGCCATTGCATGGCTAACCCTTCCATTATTAAACTCCATCGTTGGTCAATCATTTAGGTTCGATTTTTCGCAATCCCAATTTTGGATTTTAATAGGGGTATTATTTTTCGTAGGGTCAATTGCAGCTGGGTTCTATCCCGCTTTTGTTCTTTCATCATTCAAAACCACTGAAGTCATTAAAGGGAAAATGGTCAAAAGCACTTCAGGGTTTTCGTTGCGCAATGGCTTGGTGGTTTTTCAGTTTGCTTCGTCTTTGATATTGATTATCGGGACGTTTGTGGTGTACCATCAAGTGACATTTATGCAATCGCAAGAAAAAAGTTTTAATACCAAGCAAGTGCTGATTATCAAAGGCCCCGAAGTAGCTGAACGAACCGATCTTGATAAGCGGATGATAACGCTTAAAAATGAATTGCTTCAAATTTCATCTATCGAAAAAGTAGCTACGTCTTTTAATGTGCCAGCCAGAGACCCGAGCATTAGCACGGGGATTAGAAAACTGGGTCAACAACTTGAGGAAAATCGAGTAGGAAACATTTATTGGGTCGATACCGACTTTATGGATTTATATCAGATTCCTTTGTTGACAGGTAGGTTTTGGGACGAGCAAGTAATATCAGATTTGAAAAAAGTAATCGTCAACGAAGAAGCGGTAAAAGTTTTTCAATTGGGAAATGAGAAAGAAGTTTTGAACGAAAAGATAGTGATGTTGGGCGATACGTTTGCCATTCTTGGTGTGGTAAAAAACCACCATTGGCAGTCGTTAAAGAAAATGTATGAGCCCATGATATTTAGAGCAGAGCCTGTTTCAGCAAGCAACATTTCCATTCAACTCAATGGAAACACTCAAGAGGCCATTGCACAAATCAAAAAAAGCTATCTGAATTCGTTTCCCGGAGAAACATTCTCTTATTATTTCATGGATGATTCTTACAACAAGCAATACGAATCGGAACAGCAGTTTGGAAAACTATTCGGTGCGTTTTCCATCTTGGTAATATTGATTGGATGCTTAGGCCTTTGGGGATTAGCCTCATTCGCAACACTGCATCGTTTAAAAGAAATCAGCATCCGTAAAGTATTGGGTGCTTCTGTCCGCTCGATTTTAATTTTGTTAAGCAGTCAATTTCTAAAACCGCTACTGATCGGTAGCCTAATTGCAATTCCGCTGGCATGGTGGGAATTGAGCCAATGGCTCAACGGGTTTCCTTATCGAATTCATTTTTCGATTGAGCATTTTGTGGTTCCGCTACTACTGTTGCTAGTGATTGCATTATTGACCATAAGTTTCCAAACCACCAAGGCTGCTACTTCTAATCCAGTAGATTCGTTGAAAAATGAATAAAAAAAATTTAGGAATTCGATAACAACTTATCCGTCCTCCGTGTACCTCCATACAACTCATACTCCAACAATCTACAATCTAATTGCGCTGTATAGAACTCCAATCTTTTGCTCGTCTTCAGTCCGATTTTTTTTGCAAGGTCGGGGTTGCCTGTGAAGATGTAGCCGGTGTAGCCTTGGCATTTTTTCTTCATGAAATCACCAATGCGCGCATAGGTTTCTTCTAATTCTTTTGCATCGCCTAATCGCTCGCCATATTCTGGATTGAAATAAACAACTCCAGAAGATTCAGGAATTTTTGTGAGTTCAAAATCACACACATCAAAATCAATGAGCTTTTCTACACCCGCTATGCCTGCGTTCACTTTTGAAATTTCAATCGCATCTTGGCTAATATCCGTAGCAATTATTTTTAAATCGGGTTGCTCAATAATTTGCTGTTGTAGTTGCTGCAACTCGCTTTCATAAATCGTTGAATCATATCCGATCACGTGCATGAACGAGTAATTTTTTCTGAACAACCCTGGGCGTCTGTTAGTTGCCATCAATACCGCTTCAATCGCTACCGTGCCAGAGCCGCACATTGGATTGACGAACGGAGATTTCTTATCCCACTTGGTGGCGAACACGGTGGCTGCTGCCAACGCTTCCAGCATCGGTGCTTGCCCAGGAATTTTTCGGTAGCCGTGCTTAGCCAATGTTTGTCCAGAGGTATCAAAGAAAATTTCTGCATCTCTGTCGTTCCAATATAAATGAATCACGGCTTTGTCGTACGATGATCCGGTATCAGAACGTTTACCCAATTCTCTCCGCATCCGATCAACAATGGCATCTTTCACTTTTACGTTCACAAACATATCGTTGTTTACAGTAAAGTGTTTTGCGTTGCTGGTTACAGAAAAGTATCCATCAACAGACAGTAGCGATTCCCAAGGGTAGTCGAGCAATTTTTTGTAAACTTCTTCGGGGCTATTGGCAACAAACTCTTTTAGTGAATATAGAATTTGACTCGCACAGCGGAGATTAAGATTTAATCGTATACAGTCGTTTACGGTGCCTCTCAATTCTACGCCTGTAATAAACTTATGATCGATTTCGTAGCCTAGCTTTTCCACCTCTTGTTGCAAAAATGGAGATAGGCGCTTGTGGCACGTGATGATGATTTTACTGGAGGTGGTGAAGATGCTCAAGTGTTTTTAGTTTTTTTATTTGTTGAAAATTTGACCTGGATCGCCCCAACTTGAGGTATTTATGAAGACTATTCAAGATGATGCTAAAGTAGGTAATGAATACTTCTATTTTAAAACTATGAATTTATTTTATTATACGAAGCCCCAATCCCTCTTATTAACGAAGAGCTAAATCCACGATGTTCCATTTCATTTAGGCCTACAATCGTGCAGCCTTTGGGTGTTGTCACTTTATCAATTTCTTCTTCGGGGTGATTATTTCCTGTTAGCAAAAGCTCGGCTGCGCCTTTTACAGTTTGTGCCGCAATCAGGCTGGCCGTTTTGGCGTCAAAGCCAATTTCGATACCGCCTTGGGTAGCAGCTCTTATAAAACGAAGCGCGTAGGCAATTCCGCAAGCTCCTAGCACAGTCGCAGCATCCATCAATTTTTCATCTATTGAAATAGTGATACCCAATTGATTAAACAGGTCAGAAACGTAGCTCACTTGCTCGTTGGTTGCGTGGTGTGAGCATAGGCATGTAACCGATTCTTGAATGGCAATTGCCGTGTTGGGCATCGCACGAAAAATAGGAATAGGTAAATCGAGAATGCTCGCTAGGTCTTTTAAGAAAATGCCCGTCACCACACTAATAACGATATGTTTTTTAGGATCAAATGAAACCTTCAACTCTGCAAGGACTTCTTTAACGTTAAATGGTTTTAAGGCCACAATGATTACTTCGCTTTCGCGGATGGCAAATGCATTATCGCTCGTAACGGCAACTCCTTTTGCCTTCAAGTCATCTAAGCGCGATAGCGTTCTGTGAGTAATGGTAATTTGTGTGGGCTTGGCAAATCCGCTTTTCAATAATCCTTCGGCAATGGCAATGCCTAAATTCCCTCCGCCAATGATGGCTATTTTTTTGGTGTTCATATATCTTCATTAAATCCCTTCAAGTTAAGTAGGTTTTAGCGGACTATTAATCTGAAGTTTGAAAGATCCATTTCTGAGAAATTAAATCGGTTGCAATAAATTAACAGACTACGAAATATTTAATAAACGGTTTATCCTCCGCTCATCGCAAGTTTTATCAACTCTGTGTATAATTTTTACTTTTTCTAATATGGTTTTAGCTACTTTTCAAATCTTGGTTCGTAGTATGAATCGTGTCTGGATGCTTGGTACTTACTACTAAATACTGTTTGATATATGAAAAGACGTGATTTTGTTCAGTTGGCAGGACTTGGATTAGGCGGTATGGCTCTTCCTTTTCCGATGATGGGAAACCCTGTTTCGATTGAGGCATTGTTGGAAGTGCCGTTGACAGCTAATCAGAAAAAACAATTGGCCGATGTAGCTCTCAATACTGCCAAGAGTGCTGGCGCATCGTATGCAGATGTGCGGATTGGTCGTTACTTAAATCAATTTATCAACACGCGTGAAACTCGTGTGCAAGGCATTCAAAGTTCAGAGTCATTTGGTGTAGGAATCCGTGTGATTGCAAAAGGTACTTGGGGCTTTGCCTCTACCAACGATGTATCGGTTGACGGAATAAAAAAAGCAACCGAGCGCGCCATTGCCATCGCGAAAGCAAATAGCAAATTCCAAACAGAGCCAGTGAAACTCGCGCCCGTTCAGGGGTACGGAGAAGTTTCGTGGAATACACCCATTCAAAAAAATGCATTTGAAGTTCCTGTTTCTGAAAAAGTAGAGTTATTGCTAAGTACCAATGCGGCAGCTCAAAAAGGTGGTGCCAACTTTGCCAGTTCGAATCTCTTTCAGGTAAACGAACAAAAATATTTTGCTTCTACCGATGGTTCTTATATCGACCAAGATATCCATCGCATCTGGCCCACCTTTACGGTGAATGTGATCGATCGTGCATCCGGCAAATTCAAATCACGCGATGCGATGAGTGCCCCGATGGGGATGGGTTACGAGTACATGATCCCGAAGGCAGAAGATAAATTATCTACTCCTACTGGCATGGTGTTATACCGCAATAGCTACGACATGATTGAGGATGCAACTACTGCCGCACGTCAGGCGAAGGAAATGATTTCAGCAAAATCGGTAGAGCCAGGAAAATATGATTTAGTGCTAGAGCCAAACCACTTGGGCTTAACCATCCACGAAAGTGTTGGCCACCCGTTGGAATTGGACCGCATACTTGGCTACGAAGCTAATTATGCAGGCACTAGTTTTGCCAGCATTGATAAATTGAAATCGGGAACATTTAACTACGGCAGTAAGCAGGTAAACATTTTTGCCGATAAGACACAACCAGGCTCATTAGGCGCTGTGGGCTATGACGATGAAGGCGTGAAATGCAAGCGATGGGATTTGATCAAAGATGGAATTCTTGTCAACTTTCAGGCGATACGCGACCAAGTTCATATGTTGGGTCAAAACGAATCACACGGATGTGCGTATTCACAAAGTTGGAGCGATGTGCAGTTCCAGCGGATGCCTAATGTTTCGTTGGCTCCAGGCAAAGAGGCCTACTCGATTGATCAAATGATAAAAGACGTTGAGAAGGGAATCTACATCGCAGGAAGAGGATCGTATTCAATCGATCAGCAGCGGTACAATTTTCAATTTGGTGGTACTGTATTTTATGAAATCAAAAACGGACAGATTGTTGGCATCATCAATGATGTTGCTTATCAATCAAACACGCAAGAGTTTTGGAATAGTTGCGTGAAAGTATGTGACGACAAGGATTACCGTATGTTTGGGTCATTCTTCGATGGAAAAGGACAACCCTCCCAAGTGAGCGCGGTATCGCATGGAAGTTCGACAGCGCGGTTTAATGGAGTGAATGTAATTAATACGGGCAGAACAATATAAACGTTGTTCGTTGATGGTTGGCCGTTATTCGGACAATTATCAGCAACCAACAACGATCAACGAATAACCAACAACGATCAACGAATATGAAGAGGAGAGATTTTATTCAACTAGCAGGACTTAGTGCAGGAGCCATGGCCTTACCTTTCTCTGGCTTTGCGCAAGAGGTGGACATCGCGCACATGCTTACTCCTTTGCTGGACACGGCACAGAAAAAACAATTGGCCGATGTAGCATTGAACACCGCGAAAGGATTAGGTGCTTCTTACACCGATGTGCGAATTGGTCGATACTTAAATCAATTTGTTACCACTCGCGAAAAGAAAGTGCAAGGCGTCACAAACACCGAATCATTTGGTGTTGGCATTCGGGTGATTGCGAATGGAACCTGGGGCTTTGCCGCCAGTAACAATGTAACGCCAGATGGCATTAAGAAAACTACTGAGCGTGCCGTTGCCATTGCGAAAGCAAATTCAAAATTTCAGAAAGAACCAGTAAAGTTGGCCGCCACGCCTTCGTATGGAGAAGTAAATTGGAAAACGCCTATTGTAAAAAATGGATTTGAAGTTCCTGTAAAAGATAAAGTGGACTTGCTGCTTGCCGCGAATGCAAAAGCACTGGAGAAGGGTGCGAGCTTTGTCAACAGCATTATGTTTTTAGTGAATGAACAAAAATATTTTGCCTCTAGCGAAGGTTCCTACATTGATCAAGATGTGCACCGCACTTGGCCCAATTTTCAGGTGTCGATGGTAGATCGCCAATCGGGACAATTTAAAACACGCGCAGCATTCAGTGCGCCTGTCGGAATGGGCTATGAATACTTAGATGGAAAGGCGGAAGATAAAATCCAAGGGCCGGGCGGTATCATCTTATACAATAAGTCGTATGACATGATTGAAGATGCTACCATGGCAGCAGAGCAAGCTAAACAAATGATTGAGGCTAAATCAGTAGAGCCTGGCAAATATGATTTGATGTTAGAGCCTTCACACCTATGGTTGACAATCCATGAAAGTGTAGGTCACCCAACCGAGTTAGATCGAGTATTAGGTTACGAGGCCAACTTTGCAGGAACCAGTTTCTTGACCCTCGATAAGTGGCAATCAAAAAAATTCAAATTCGGTAGCGACATTGTAAATATAATGGCAGATAAAACTCAAATCGGCTCGCTGGGCAATGTTGGGTATGATGATGAAGGTGTGAAGTGTAAATCATGGGAGTTGATTAAAGATGGTGTGCTCGTTAACTACCAGGCCATTCGCGATCAGGTCAATATCATTGGCCAAAAAGAATCACACGGTTGCTGCTACTCGCAAAGCTGGAGCGATGTGCAGTTTCAGCGCATGGCGAATGTTTCCTTGCAACCAGGCAAGCAATCGCTCACGCCTGATCAAATGGTGGCCGGCATTGAAAAAGGAATTTATATTGTGAAAGACGGTTCGTTCTCTATCGATCAGCAACGCTACAATTTTCAATTTGGCGGAGTGTTGTTCTTTGAAATCAAGAACGGAAAAATTGAAGGCATGCTGAAAGACGTGGCGTATCAGGCAAATACTAATGAGTTCTGGAATTCGTGCACCCAAATTTGTGATGAACGCGATTACCGGTTAAATGGGGCTTTCAACGATGGCAAAGGGCAACCGAGTCAGTCGAATGCAGTTTCTCACGGATCGGCTACTGCACGTTTCAACGGAGTGAATGTTATCAATACAGGAAGAACAATTTAAATTGTTGGTCGATGATGGTTGGTCGTTAATCGCGAACAACTAAAACGAACAACCAGCAACGAATAACGAACAACTATTAACCAACAACGAATTATGGCAATACTCTCAAAAGAAGAAGCAAAAAAAATACTGGAAAAGGTGGTAGGCTTTTCTAAAGCGGATGGAATTGAAGCCAACCTCAATGGCAACGATGGCGGCAACATTCGATATGCTCGCAACAGTGTATCTACCTCTGGTGAGGATAGTAACGTGAACTTAACGGTGCAATCCTACGTAGGTAAAAAAGTAGGCTCGGCCTCCATCAATGAATTTGATGATGCCTCGTTGGAAAAAGTGGTGAGGCGTGCCGAAGAATTGTCGCGGCTTGCGCCAGAAAACCCAGAGTTCATGGAGCCATTGCCACAACAAACCTATGGAGCCGAAGCAAAAACATTTATAGAATCAACTGCCAAAATAACTCCCGAGTATCGCGCGCAAGCAGCAGCAGATAGTATTATACCTGCTTCGAAAAAGGAAATTACCGCAGCAGGGTTCTTAGAAGATGGGAGAGGCTTTAGTTCTCTTATGAATAGCAAAGGTGCTTTTGCTTACAATAAATCAACTGGGGTAGATTTTACAGTTACCATGCGCTCGAACGATGGAACAGGTTCTGGCTGGGTAGCAAGAAATTTTAATGACGTCAACAAGCTGAACACTGCTGAAGCATCTGCGATTGCGATGGAGAAAGCATTGCGGTCGCGCGATGCTAAGGCCATCGAGCCTGGCAAGTACACGGTAATACTTGAGCCAAACGCTGCCGCGGATCTTTTGGGGTTGATGCTCTTCTCCATGAATGCACGTCAAGCCGATGAAGGAAGAAGTTTTCTTTCCAAAAAAGGTGGAGGCACTAAGTTGGGCGAAAAAATTGTAGATGAGCGCGTGAACATTTATACCGATCCGTGGAACGAAGAAGTGCCTACGGGCAACTGGGCGGGTAATGGATTGCCTCGCAAGAAAATGGATTTGATAAAAAATGGTACAGTAGCTAATATGATTTACGATCGCTATTGGGCTTCGCAAAAAAATACAGAGGCTACTCCGTTTCCGGGAAACCGGATTATGGATGGCGGCAACGCTTCCATTGAAGATATGATTAAAGACACCAAGAAGGGAGTGTTGGTCACTCGCTTCTGGTACATCCGTGCGGTTGACCCGCAAACACTATTGTACACAGGTTTAACAAGAGATGGTACCTTCTATATCGAGAACGGTAAAATTAAACACCCGATCAAAAATTTCCGCTTCAACGAAAGTCCTGTAATTATGCTCAATAATTTAGAGACCCTTGGCAAGCAAATGCGTGTAGCCAGTGGTGGTGGTCCAGGTGGCGGAGGGAGTTCATTGATACCCGCGATGAAAATCAGAGATTTTACGTTTTCTAGTTTGTCGGATGCGGTGTAAGTATAGCAGCTAGACGTAAGACATAAGAAGTGAGATGGAGATTAAAATCCTCGGCTGAAAGGCTGGGGATTTTTTGTGTCCTAAAATCTATTGATTGATAAAGCGATTTAAAAACGTTACTTGATCTATTTATGAAGAATCAAGCCAACAATTAGGGTACATGGTAATTACGCTTGCTCAACCTGTAACTTTCCACTATACTTGATTAACCCTTTGAACTCCATTTATGAAAAAAATCACACTGGCTTTTCTGGCAATTTTATGTATAACTACCGCCTTCTCGCAAGAAGCTTTCCGCAGATGGAGAAAATCAAACCAAATACGCCTTGATAAATTCGATTTGATTTTGCCTGAAGTAATGCGCGAAAACAAAATTGACATGTGGATCATCATGTGCCGTGAGGGAAACTTCGATCCACTCTATCAAGAGTTGGGCGAAGGATATGTTTTTCATAATGGTTACTACATTTTTACCGACATCGGTAAACCGCGCATTGAACGCGCGGTGTTGGGTATTGACGGATATTTGCTAGAAGAAACGAAGGCCTACGACTATTTTGGATCAGAAGCTGAGTTAAAAGAGTTTGTTGCAAAGCGCGATCCGAAGCGCATTGGTCTCAATATGTCAAAAGACATGGGTAGTGCCGATGGCCTATCGTACACTGGCAGGCAAGAGTTGGCTCAACTTTTAGGAAGTAAATATGAAACTCGTTTTGTATCTGCCGAAAAATTATTTTCTGATTTCCGGTCGCGCCACGTTGCTTCTGAAATTGCTGCCTTCACTGAGGCCGGAGATTATTCGTATCAATTCGCAGAACGCGCTTTATCCAATGAAGTAATTACCCCTGGCGTTACTACCTTAGAGGATGTAGCCTGGTGGATGAAGGAGCAACTCTTCAAAAACAATTTGCAGTCTTCTTTTGGCATGCCATCGATTTATGTAACCGGGCCAAATGGCATTGAAGCCACCTCTACAGATCGGATCATTCAACGCGGAGATATTTTGATGTTGGATTGGGGTGTTGGCTATTTAAATATGTACACCGATATGAAGCGGATGGCGTATGTGTTGAAGGAGGGTGAAAAAGAGGTGCCCAAGAGTATTCAACATGCATTTGATCAAGCGATAAAAGTGAGGCAAGTTGTGATCAGCAATATCAAGGCAGGTATCACGGCAAAGCAAAATGAAATAAACATTTACAAAGCGTTAAAGGAAAGTGGTTATTCACAAATTGAATTCAATAAACCAAATACAGATGAAAAAACGGATGTCATTATTGGCTGTCATTCCGTTGGCGATTGGGGGCATGGCACGGGGCCATCGATTGCCTTTTTCAATCCGGTTCAACTCAACTACGTGGTGAAGCCCAGCAATCTTTTTTCGATTGAGTTCTTCGCCTTTACACCCATCCCCGAATGGGGAGGAAAGAAGTTGCGTATTCCCTTAGAGGACGATGCCATCGTTACTGAACGAGGAGTGGAATGGTTGTACCCAATAAACAGAAGAGTGCTTTTGATAAAATAAATAACTGAACCCAGTAGGCTACCGAAAAATTCTAAGCGTAGATATGTCAACGCTACATTTTCTCTAACCAATCGGCCAACCGATTTGAATAGCCCCATTCATTATCAAACCATGCGAGCAATTTTACATGTGTGCCGTTGGTAACTTTAGTAAGCGTGCCATCAATTACAGAAGAATGGGCATTGCCCAAAACATCAACCGAAACAATCGGATCGAATGTGATCGAAACAATATTTTTCAATTCATTTTGCGATGAATCTTGAAATAACTTGTTTAGAGAATCTGCATCCGTTCTATTTTTCAATACAATAGAAAGGTCGGCTAGTGCGCCACACGGAATAGGAACCCGCGTACTCATCGTTTCAATCTTGCCACTCAATGCAGGGAAAATGGTTTCGAGTACGGGGCGTATGTTTACTTCAAAGGGAATAATCGAGTGGGCTGCCGCCCTGCCTCTGCGCAATCCTTTATAGGGGCTATCTAATAATTCTTGTCGGGTGGTGTAGCCTTGTATTACGTTTATATGCACAGACCCAATGCCATACGTTTTTTCGATCGTATGGATAAGTGGTGCAACGCAATTGATGGTGCAATCGCCAGGCGAAATAAGAGTGCTGCTTGGCTGAGTAGAATGAACACCTAAGATTGTTGAGGCAATATCTTTTGAATACGTAGTGAGCAATACCTTATTAGCCCCTGCCACTAAATGGTGCTTTGCTTCAGACGAGTGTGTAAAAAGACCCGTTGCCTCTACTACTATATTTACATCATGCGTTCGCCAATTCAATTCAGCAAGATTAGGCTGTTGCAAATACATTATCTCTTGGTCGTTGATCGAAAAACCATTTTGAGTAGATTTTATTTCTGTGGGAAACGAGCCACGTATCGAATCGTAGGTGAGCAGATAAATCAAATTTTCTTTGGGCATAATGTCGTTGACAGCCACAACACTCGTCAGCATGTTCCGTTGGTGTAAAACCCGCAGCAGCGTTCGACCAATTCTCCCCATTCCGTTAATTGCCAATCTATCCATAATAAATTCTGCACCTAAAATAACCGTACAATGTTACTAAGAATACTGATCGAAATGCGAACCAATTTGGCAAGCCACTAAATCAAGCGTACCTTGCGGCCGAAAATAAAATACCATGGGTACGACAAAGTTGATCGTTAATAGCAACGGTTCTATAAAAATCGAAGGCGATTTTGAAATAATAGATGCCAAAGGTAATGCCTACGGCTTGCAAGGCCGCACAGTGGTAGGCCTTTGTCGTTGTGGGCTGTCGGCCAACAAGCCATTTTGCGATGGAGCTCACAAAGAAAAATTTACGCACGAGGCAACAGCCTTCGAGCTTCCTCCCCGCAAAGCATAATCTTTTTTTACTGTTCAAAATACAAAAGCGGATTCAATGTGCGCAACCGTGCACTTATCCTGTAAAATAAATATCAATAAATGAAAAAAATAGTAGAAGCCCGAAAGCTGTTGGGCGTTGACAAGGACATTGACCTGAAAGACTTAAAATCAGTTTATCGCACGTTCATGAAAGATTGGCATCCCGATAAATTTCATGATAATCCACAAGCCAAACTCGAAGCCGAAGAAAAGAGCAAGCATGTTATTGCCGCATACCATTTGCTGGTAAGCATTGCGCCCGAAACGCATGCACTGCAAGCCGAACAGTACGAGGCCAGCATCACGGCCTCTAAAATTGTAGACTTCCAATACAAGTCTCAAACCTTGCAAGTAAACTTTGCCGATGGCAGTTGCTACGAATATTTCAGCATCCCCAAGAATATTTATCAAAAATTGGTAAACTCAGATACCCCCGATCGGTTTGCCCGCAGGCATATCTATCATTCGTATATCTACCGCAAAGCAAACAAGGCGGCAGAAGAATAGAGAAACTCTTTTTTGCCTTACAATTTAATGTCACCCGTTAGTCTTTCAGGCGTCTGATATTTTTCAAAGTGTCTTGACGGCTAAGTACCAAGGCATAAGCCGCCTATCTGATCGGCCTCCAAAAGCAGTGCGTAGGGCAGGTTGGGTATCCTCCATATACCCTATTCTGCGGTTCTATATTTAGGCTTTGTCAATAGGGGGGTAATACCCGGGCTCACCAAAACCCAAAAAACAAATTTTAGAAATCAGTAGTATTGACTATTGTTCAACCTTAAACAACTAAAAACAATGGCAAAGAAAAAAAAGCTACTTCGCTTTCGCGGAAATGAAGGCAAAGCAATGAACGAGAACGTGGTAAAAAAATGGATTCAGCAACACGAAGACCATCACATTACCAAGGCGCACTTTTTTGGGCGTGAGATTATTGAAAAGATACTACGTCAACCCAGTTGTGTGGGCATCCGGATTTACTATGCCATCGATGACGAAGGCCAGAAGCAGTTGATCTTGGTCGGTGCCGATGAGAAAGGAGCTAACCTATGGCCAAGCACAAAAGTAAAAGGCAAAAAAGGATTGATGGGCGATGGTGGTGGCAATACTACGGCTGATGGATCTGTACCTTGCCCACCTAATTGCCCCCCAAAATAATTTATTTATAACTTTATAGCTATTGAAAGGATTCTCCCGCAACGGGTGCTATTGTAACGGCTATTTCGTCTGACTCAATCAAAATTAATGAAAGCAGATTACACCGTTTTTTGGATTATTGCTTACTGCTCGATCTATTCTGCATTGATCCCTAGTATTGTAGGAGTTCTCTCATATAAGCAGAGAACTCCTTTACTAAAAATACTGTGCTTCTTTACATTTATTTCATTTTTTCTAGACAACCTAGCTCTTTACTTCCCACACTACGCAAATGATAGTAACAATGTATTTAGATTGGTTGAGTTTTATACTTTATCGATCATTTACTACAAGGCGTTTGTACCTCGGTGGAATAAAGTCTTTTTTTGTACACTAGGATTATTGTATGCGGTGCTTTTCATTTCCGAATCATTTCTCAGCACAAAGAACCAGCTAAACTCATACAGCATCACCTTTACCTCTCTGGTCTTCATCGTATTTTCGGTTCGGTTTTTTTATGTGCTGATGCGTGACTTACCCACGGCACAAATTCAACGGCTGCCCATGTTTTGGGTTAACACTGCGGTGCTAACCTACTTCGCGGGCGGCCTTTTTGTTTTTGCCATGCGCAACTATCTCGTCAATTCGCTCAACGATAACCAAACCATTTATTGGAGTTTCCACAATTTTTTGAATATTGGTAAAAACTTACTTTTTGCTGTTGCCTTATGGCAGGACCTTCGGAAACCCAAGCCTATCTGATCTTTGCCATTGGCACCGCGGGCATGCTCTTTATGGCCGTAGCCATCATTTTGTTTGTGGCCTTTTATCAAAAGCGGATGCTGCGAGAGCAGCTACGAAGGCAACAATTAGAAGCAGATTACCAACGCAACATGATGGCCGCCCAAATCGAATCGCAAGAGCGAGAGCGCGCCCGTATCTCAAAAGATTTGCATGACGATGTAGGCGTGATGATGCAAGCGATGAAGACGACCGTTTTCGCTGTCGTTCGTCACGCATCAGAAGAAGACCGAAGCGATATTCAAAATATGGTGACGGAAATAACCGAAAGCGTACGGAAAATATGTTTCGATTTGATGCCTCCAGGCATGGAAACATTCGGGATTACTGAATTGATTGACGAAATGTGTTCGCGCCTGAAGAGTAGTGGACTGCCAGTGCAGGCAGAACGCCTAGGCTCGCCCACAAAAATAGATTTGCGCGATCAGCTACAACTATACCGCATGGCCAAAGAAATGGTGACCAACGCATTGAAGCATGCAAAGGCAACCTCTATTATCGTTGGTATTCATTGGCAACACGACCACTTAGTATTGCAGGTAAAAGACGATGGCGTTGGTTTTAAATCGCTGCCCATTGCAGATAGTACTCCACTCGGTAACGGCTTGGGTCTATTGAGTTTAAAGAGCCGAGCAAGTTTATTGAACGCACAACTTACATTCGAAAACAATTTGCCTACGGGCACTTGCATATCCATACACTACCCAATTAGTCATGCCCAAAATTAATGTTTGTGTTGTAGACGACCATCAGATATTTCGCAAAGCGATGATACGCTTGCTCAAAACCTTTAAGCGCTTAGATGAAATTACAGAAGCTGAAAATGGGCAAGAATGCCTTAAACTTTTTAAAACGAAAAAGCCCGATGTGGTGCTGTTGGATTTAGAAATGCCCATTATGAACGGGGTAGATTGTTCGGAGGAAATTTTAAAAAAATACAATAACGTGAAGGTGATTATTCTTACCATGCACGATAGTGAAAAGTATATGCTCTATTTGCTAGAGATGGGCGTGCATTCATTCTTGTTTAAGAACACTGGACCCGAAGAATTAGAGTTGGCTATCTCGCAAGTGTACGACAACGATTTTTACCACAACGAAATTTTGAGCAGCGTGCTGCGCAAGGCGGTATCACAAAACATAAAAAAAGAAAAGCCAGCCTTTGCCAAACTCGGTGAACTTACTGAGCGCGAAAAAAAAGTATTGCAGCTGATTTGCATGGAAACAAGTATAAAGGATATTGCTACTAAAATGAATATCACATCCAGTTCAGTACAAACTTACAAGCATCGCATTTACGATAAACTAGGCATCACCAACACCATTGGTATGCTGCGTTTTGGTATAGAGACTGGGCTAATTTCCTAAAATGACCTTGTCGCTTTTTCGCGACAAACCTGTCACTTTTTCGCGACAAGAATAAAATACCGTCTGCTTAAAATAAGCCTATTCCGCTATTTCCGCCCTGCTTATTTCCTAGGGGCGACTTAATCAGATCTGCCCCTCTTTTTCTAGCCAACTTAGATTCGGTTTAGGGATTATTTAATAGTTAACTGATGAGGGTATTGGTAGCGCATCGGCAGGAAGCCATGCTGGTAGCCATTAAACGGCAACTGGCAAAATGGAACGTAGAATTATTCGACAACGGATTAGATGCACTGCTCGCGGCCCGAGTTGTGAGTTTTGATTTAATCCTTTGTGGAATAGACCTGCCGGTGCTTACCAGTATCGAAATGGTACGCTCGATCAGAAACTTCAGTTTAAATAAGACTACTCCCGTTATTCTTTTGGCCGATGGCTCCGAAACCGAAGAGCACGAACGCATCTATGGGTTGCTCAATGCCAACCTTCTTACTATGGACGAAGTAGAGGAAATGAAAAACTTAGAAGTAAAATGACAGCAACGATCGACCAAACTACCGCTTATCATTTAGGGCTTCTACACTTTGTACATGTGCTAATGTCGGCCGATGGCATTATACACTACCGCGAACAGTTGGCACTGGAAGAAATAAAAATTGAACAAAATATACCGAGCGATTTATTCAAAGAATTCCGCTACTCCATCATTGGTAAAAATGAGTTGCAAGTTTTTAAAGAAGGCGTAGCACTACTCAACAGTTGCACCGACCAAGAGCGCCTGTGCGCCTTGGTGCATTTATACAGGCTTTCCGAATCAGACGATAACATACATGAAGAAGAGGTGCGCTTTTTGTTCAATTCGCTGAAGCAAACAGGGGTAGATTTTGAAGATGTGGTACTGGCTGCGCGTATGACTAAAACAGCTAGGGAAGTGCAAGCGATGAGATAGGCAAAGTAGATGGTAGGTGGGGTGTCTCTTCGTTATTTTTTTGAACGACCAAAGGACTAACTACTGATAAACTATGTCTCAACAGATTGTACGGTTGGGGTGGGTGCCCGACTTGCCCGACCATCGCGATAAGCGATACGTAGCACCGCGAACACTTCTGCGCAAGCTGCCCAAAAAAGTAAATTTAAAAAGCGGCTGCCCTCCAGTTTACGATCAGGGCGATATGAACAGTTGCACCGCCCACGCCATTGGTGCGGCCTTCCAATTTGGGCTACGCAAACAAAAACAAACTGACAACTTTATGCCTTCGCGCCTCTTCATTTATTACAACGAGCGTGTGATGGAGAATAGCATTCAAAGCGATGGTGGAGCCATGATACGCAACGGCATCAAGAGCGTAAACAAGCAAGGTGTTTGCCCCGAAAATATGTGGCCTTACAATTTCAGTTTTTTTGCCACGCGCCCATCCAACTCTTGCTATACCGAAGCACTCAACCATCAGGTGCTTTCGTACCACCGTGTGCCGCGCACGTTGGCCCAAATGAAAAGCTGCCTGGCCGAAGGTTATCCCTTTGTGTTTGGGTTTACCGTGTTCGAATCGTTTGATAGCGATGTAGTGAAGCGAACGGGCAAACTAAACATGCCTAAGAAAAAAGAAAAAGACAAGGGCGGCCATGCCGTGCTAGCCGTGGGCTACGATGAAAAGAGCAAACGGTTTATTGTGCGCAATAGCTATGGTAAAGAGTGGGGCAAAGAGGGCTACTTCACCATGCCCTACGAATATCTTCTAAGCGAAGATTTGGCCGATGATTTTTGGACGATACGACTCATCGAATTGAAACAATGAATTGGGAACAACTCAACGAACAACACAAGGCCGTCTTTCAGCGCGAGTATGTAGCCTGCCACGAACCACACGAACGCAGTTGGCTGGTAGAGCAGGTGATGGTGGCCTTTCCGCAATATCGCAAAAGCGTGGTAGAGCGTGCCGTGCAAGAAGTGTGCATGGCCATGAAGGTTACACCACGCATGCGCACAGAATTTTTAGATCGGCTACAACAACAACTCGAAAAGCGACTTGAGCAACGAGTAGCAGTAGATAAAAGACTTTAAAACGATAAACCGGAGCAAGCCGAAAATCCGAAGAAGAGTAGGCGAGAAAGTACATGAGGATGAAAAGAATGTACATAAGTGGGCTCTTGAGAATTCTTGCCGCGGTCTTTATACTTTCCTGTAGTAGCGACTCGTCTCAAACCTTTGGTTCTTTAGAAGAACTAAAGCAAAAAGGTGAGACCGATCAGGATGTTTTGAATAGAATTGAAGATGAATTAGCATTTAGAGAATGGGCTTTGAATAATAGTTTAACTGTTTCGGATTCAGTAGTGGTGGATTCGACATTGGTTCTTAGCGACACGATTTACTGGACAAAACGCATTCGCAAAATCAAAAAAAGTAAATCCCTACGCCAATTTGATACGAAATCATTGGAAAGCATTTATGGCGAAAAGGTTATCTATGGAGTGAATAACCCCGATAATCGAAAGGATTGGTATGAAGCAGATGGACGCTCGCAAGCTACCAGTTTACAAACAGTCTGCCTCATTGAGAAGAGTAAGTTGGTCAAATTGCCCAATGGAAATTACACGTTCAAGTCGCGCCCATTTTATGAGGCCAAATACTTGTGTAGCACCGAACGATTTTATGAACAACCTGTTACCGGATTCTGCTCTGGGTTTGCCGTTTCAAAAGATATTATTGTTACTGCCGGTCATTGTATTGATAAAAGGAACCTCGCTAATTTTGTGATTGTGTTCGATTTTAAGATGGTGAGTAAAGGGATCGTTAAGAACGAATACGCTCCGTCAGATATTTATTCCCCAGTAGCCATTGCAAGCTCAGGGCTAAACAGTAAGGGTGTTGACTATGCTGTTTTGAGGGTAAACCGTAAAATCCCCAAAAACAGAATAGGACTTGTTCGAGATAAGAAGATAGTAGATGGTGAACCAATCTTTGTGATCGGTCATCCGTGCGGACTGCCTTTAAAAGTAGCCAATGAAGCAAAGGTCATCGATAACAAGAACTCACTATTCTTTAGCGCAGATTTAGATTCCTACGGTGGTAACTCTGGGTCACCAGTATATGACTCCATGCATCAGATTGTAGGTATTTTAGTACGGGGCGCTACTGATTTTAAATATGACTTTAAAAATAGATGTTACAATTCGCAGGTATGCGAAACAATTTTCAGCCCCGGATGCGGAGGTGAATTTGTATCTCGCGCAAATCAGTTCTCACAACTTATAAAGAAAATCAAAAAATGAAAAATCTATTTCTTCTCATCTCCCTTTCCGTATTACTAATAGGCACCAACGTATTAGCTCAGCAAAACAAACTATGCGAAACTTGCTTTGCAGAGTGTAGAAAAGCATGTAATAAATGTGAAGATTCAAAGTACCTATTAATATATGACTTTCAATGTAAGAAACTCAAACTGCTGCGCAACGGCACAACTGCCAACATAGATAACTTGCGTCAATTAAAGATTAGATACAATCAGGAATTCCGGTTTAGAATAGTGAATATTAATCGGTACCTGTATGATGTCAACTTTCAAGCCGATGATGTTCAATTAAATAACGAGCCTTCGCCATTATTTAAGAACCTCTTTTTGGGCGAGGGCTCGATTGATAAGTTGATAGCTGGATTTGGGATTAAGGCTGGCGACAGTACAAAAGAGGACGTTGGTTTAGTTGGTCCTCCATCCGCACTTGATGTATTCATCAACTCCTTCAGGGAATTTAAAGTAAAGTATGATGCTTTGTTGGATGATAAGGTTACCGTTTATAGATATTGCTTGCCAGACCTAAAATGCGCTTGTAAGGATGACAAGTTTAGTGAGTTGAGCAGTAGTTTGCTTCAAGTAAAATTAGACTATGCTAACGCAAAAAAAGAGTTAACAAAACAAATGAGTGACTTCGAAAAATGTACGAAAGAGAATAAAGAGAATGAAAGTAAAATTGCCGAGCTGGATAAATCGATTGCTCCACTTAGTCAAAAGAAAGATGAGCTCGATAAAAGAATAAGGAAAGTTGCCAACGATAGTGACGCAGCGAAGAAGCTTCGTAAAGAAATTAAAGCGTTAGTGGATAAAATCACCAGCTTGGAAAAGAAGCGTGACAATATTAGAATAGAAAATTGCGGTGATGAGGTAACGGAGGAGGTGGTAAAGCAAATCGATAAGTTGGGAACTTATTTAGATTCCATCAAAGAAGAGGGTTTGATGTCGCTCATTTTGTTTCATAATAGCATGGTAGCCGATCATTTGGAGTTCAATTCATCACCCATCTTCCCGCAAGGCAACCGATTGAAGCTAGGCATAGGTTTCAACCCGACCACTAACGCTAAACAAGCCAATTTTATGCCTATGGCAAGTGATAGTATTGGCTTAGATATTCCTGTCATCTTGAAGCCATTTCTAACGTTCAGTTCAGGATTATTTTATTCCTATATTCCACAAGATAGCTACGGTACCAAGCAGATACCGTTTAAAGGCATCGTTTCTGATACCTCTCGGTTTGTCATTGCGAAGACGGGCTCACGCAATGCAACTGCTGGATTTTCAGCTTTAGCAAACTTGGGCATGAAGTTTACAGGGAACTTTGGCGCAGGAGTTTCGCTGGGTGTAGGGGTGACTATTGAAGATACACCAAAGCCTACTTACCTAGCAGGGCTATCTACATATTGGGGCGATCGCAAGCAGTTGAACTTTACATTCGGATTATCTGCTATTCCAACAAAATCACTTAAAACAGAACTCTATCCTGATTTAGGCACACTTTTATACAAAACAGCACCCTTGTTGCAGTATACTGATACTATGAAAACAGGATGGTTCTTTTCGATAACCTATGCGTTTTTTAATCCTGAAGTCACTAAAAATTCAAAATCAAAGTAATCTTAATATTGGACTCGCCTGCCTTGGTTCGTGTCTCCACGAACCAACATTTTGAACCAATGTACTCAAGCACAGAATTAAAAGCCAAATGAATAAGACGTACAACAAAATTGCTAGGCAACCAACAATACGCATCTACCTTTCCCTCCTCTTTCTGGCATCCCTCACCTCCTGCCTCTACCCCAGCCGCCTTTCCAAGTTGCCCAAAGACATCCACTTCGTAAAGAAGAGAGAAGCAAATAAAGAATACAAAATCGGAAGTGAGACACTCACTGTGCAATACCTCGGGGCTCATACTATTGAGAAAGAAAAGGAACAACGATAAACGAAAAAGACCTTAGACCACTGACCACATGAATACCGATCCCAATGTAATCTCCTACCGTGCCCTGCGCCAACTGATCGGAATTTTAGGTATGGCACTACCTTTTTTATGTTGGGCGGTTAATGCCCTTGTAAACGATTGTGAGTTGCTAAGTAAACCGCTATTAGTAGACGCCTGCCAGACGCTGGCCTATACCCCAGATGGCAATCTCAAATCATCGATCAGTCATTTTTACTACACAGCTGCTGGCCCTCTATTTACAGGCATACTAATTACGGTTGCCATATTTCTATTTTGCTATAAGGGTCATCCGCTAAAGAGGGGAGATGATCGAGTTTCATGGCTGACCGATAACCTACTTGCTACCTTTGCTGCAATATGTGCATTGGGTGTGGTAACGTTTCCTACTGGATCGGAAGAAAAAATCAGTGATAACATTCACATCTTTGTGGCTTCGGAAATCACTGGTTACGTTCATCTGGGATTTGCTACGCTTTTCTTCGTCTCTATTGCTTTGTTGTGCATCATCAATTTCAGAAGAAATCCAAGCAAAGTGTTTATACAAAACCCTGAAGGCACGCTTTATCTGGTGTGTGGATGGGGTATGTTGTTATGCCTAGCTCTTTTGGCAGTTGTGAGCTTTACCCCAATACATAAACTTTCATGGATGCCCTATAATTTTATATACATCATGGAAACGGTTATGTTGGTTTTATTCGGTATTGCATGGCTTGTGAAAGGCAAATCTACTCCTAGCGAATATGTACTCGGTAAATTGTCAGAAAGAAGTGGAAGTAAATAGCCTACTACAATTGAAATGACTCGCCTTTATATTCTCCTCTTCCTCGCATCCCTCACCTCCTGCATACACCCCGGCCGTCTCTCCAAACTGCCCAAAGACATTGCCATCGTACAGAAAAAACAAACCATCAACCAATACAAAACCGGAACCAACACGCTCACCATCCAATACCTCGGTGCAGGCGGCATGTATCTGCTGCACGATAACGAAGGCATCCTCATCGATCCGTTTTTCTCCAACCAGAAAGTAGGCAAGCTCGCAAGGTCCGTGTTGTTTGATAAAAAGAATATACGCGCCAGCAAAAAAATGGTAGCGTACGGATTAAAATCCATTGAAGCACAAACCGGCCCACTCGCCCCGCAGGTGAAGGCCATCTTCTCGGCACACAGCCATTACGATCACCTCCTCGATGTGCCGGCTGTATTCGCCACACTCAACAAGCCCATGGTGTACCTCAACCAAACCGGCTATAACATCTGCTACAGCACCATCGACAAAAATAAAATGGACGTGCTGGAAGCACACATGACCACCGCAGACAAAACACGCCCACCCATCACATGGGCGACCGACAGCACCAGCGTAAACGTCTATCCCATTCTGGCCGACCACAACCCACACCTCAAAAACATCAAAGCCTTTGATGGAGACATTACCACATCCAACCAAACATTTAAAAACCCTTACGACAAAACCACCGCCAACACATGGCTCGAAGGCAACACCTTTGCGTTTGTCATCGACTACGTCACCAACAATCAAATTACCCTGCGCCTCTATATACAATCTTCATCTTGTAACGCAACCTGTGCGCCCACCACTGCGGGCAAGCTAGGGAAATGTTTTTCTCTTTTAGATTCTTTGCCCCCACACCCCATAGATGTTGCCTTCCTGGGCATAGCCTCCTACGCAGCCTCGCCACAGTACCCGGCCGAGCTGCTCACCGCACTCAACCCCGCGGCCGTGGTGTGGCTACACTGGGAAGATTTTTTTAGAAGCTACACGCGCCCACCCAAAACCGTGCGCGCCACCAACGTGCCCGCATTTTTTAAACTCGATGCTGTAAGCAAAGTAAAAAGCAATGCCTACCTTCCATGGCCAAGGGCAGTTCTAGAAATAAAATATTGAACAGAGAAAATAAGAGAATAAATAGATAATGAACAAGCAAAAAGGGTCCGAATGGAGAAAGTGGGATTTACATGTGCATACTCCTGCCTCATTCTATTTTAACGGTACAAAGAAATACCGCGAAATGTCAACCGCAGAAAAAAATGCAGAATTGAAAATATTTATTGATACTGTTAATCAAAGTGATGTTGCTGTATTCTGCTTAATGGATTACTGGACTTTTGATTGGTATCTAGAACTTCAAAACTATGTAACACACAATCCTGGTGAACTGAAGAAAACCATTTTTCCCGGAATGGAGCTGAGAATAGAAAGTCCGACCAATTATCGATTGAACATTCATGTTGTATTGTCAGATAAACTTTCAAAGCAGGAATTATTAGGCTTCAAATCAGAATTATATATCCGTTCAATTGACAAAAAACTTTCGGATGATGCTTTAATTCGTTTCGCTAAAAGTTTAGATGAAAGTAAAGCAGCAAAACATGGTTATGCAAATCCTGACACTTTAGATGACGATAGACTTCTCCAACTAGGCTCACAAACTGCAGAGATAACGAAGGAATCTCTAAATAAAGCATTTGGTCAAATTCCGCTCGAAACTGGTTTTGTAATTCTCCCCTATGATACAAGTGATGGACTTCTAGACCTTAACTGGGAAGCCCATCCACATGCAGATAACTACTTTATGCAGAGTGCTCAAATTTTTGAAACAAGAGACCAGCGAAACATTGATTTAATAAGTGGGATTAGAACAAGTGAAAATGAAAAGTATTTTGAAAACTTTTACAAGACACTGGGGAGTCAAGCTAAACCATGTATATCTGGCAGTGACGCTCATAAATATTCTGACTATGGAAAATATCCATCTAATCGAGTTACATGGATAAAAGCTGACCCAACCTTTGAAGGTCTAAAACAAATAATTTATGAACCAGAACAACGTGTAAAAATTCAAAAGGAAAAACCTGATTTTAAAGAAGAGAAATTGGTTATTGATGAAGTCAGGTTTATTTCAAGCAACAATAAGTTTACCAAAAATTCAATTTTTTTTAATGATAACCTTAATGTTATTATAGGCGGAAAGTCTTCAGGCAAGTCCATCTTGCTTTATAACATTGCCAAAACTCTTCTTGCCGACAAGGAGTTTCTTAAAAAAGAGAATATAGAAAGTAAATATGATTTCATAGCTGAAGATTCAGGCTATAACTTCGAAATTAAGACCAAAGGTGGCTTTACACAATTAATGCACCGAGTGGAAGCAGAAAATAGTATTATCCCTACAATCAAATATATTCCACAAAACTATTTGGTCAAGTTAGCTGAGCCCGAACAAACTAAATCTGGAAATGCTTTAAACAAAATCATTAGGGATTTAATTAATGAAGATAGTGAATCAAAACTGTCTTATGAAAACTTCATATCAGAAGTGCAAGCAACTGATCGAAAGCGGGAAAACCTAATAGATGATTATTTTGAATTGCAAGTCAAAATCAGCCAACTAGAATCTCAACTGATGCTAAAGACGAATAAGGATATTCTTGAGGGGAATATCAGTTCAAATACGATGAAAGTTGAGCAACTGAACAAGAGTATTGGTATGAGTTCAGATCAGATATTAAAATACAACGAACTACAAAATCAGCTGGAAAAGAACTCTCAAAACAGAACACAAGCAATTAATGATTTCAAAAAGATAAATGACTTTAATAGCGAGTTACTGACCACGCTAACTTCTCTTAAAACCAAAAAGGAACTTGTAGAAAACTCATTAAATACCGAATTATTGAAAAACTTTTTCAATAACAACTATACTTTGTTGGGTGCCTTTATAGAGAGTACGGAAAAGTTTATTTCAAATTTCGAAACAACCAAAAACGAATCAGGCGGCAATTCCTTCAAATTTGAAAGCACTGTATCAAATGTGTTTAGGAACATTAGAGAAATCAATGAAGCTTTAAAAACTGAACTGGAGCCTTATTTAAATAATCAAGAGGTAAAGAAACAAATCGAGCTGATAACTAATTCTATTAGTGAAGATAAAGAAGCCTTGCAATCCATCAATCAACTTAACAAAGAAATCAATGATAACAGAAAGGCCTTAGAGGATAAAAAGGATGAGATTTTTAAGTTATATGAGGACAATCATCACTCTTATGTAGAAGTTATCGATGCTTTGAAGATAAGAACGGTTGACCTAGAGAAGGACAGTTTAAAAATTGAAGGTTTAATCGCATTTAACTTCCCAAAATTTAGAAAAGCTGTAGTTAATTTTAGTGATGGAAGAAGTTCAAGCTACAGCCCATACACCATCTGTGATCCAAAAAGAGATTCACTATTCAACTATCAATTAACTGATTTAATATCTGAATTGAAGCTGATGTTTGCTTCAATTGCGGAATCGGAGAGTTATGTATTGTCAAGCAAATCTCAGAGAAAAAGTGCGATCAAAATCCTCTTAGATGATTACTTTTTCGATTACTGGCAAGTTGAGTTTAAAAATGACAAGCTTGGTAAAATGTCAACAGGGAAAGCAAGCTTTGTTATCCTCATGTTAATTGTTGGGCTAAGCAAATCAAAAGCACCAATACTGATTGATCAGCCAGAAGACAATTTGGATAACCGCTCAATAACTACTGACTTAGTGGAGTATTTGAAAAACAAAAAACTTGAAAGGCAGATCATTTTGGTAACTCATAATGCAAATGTTGTAGTTAATGCTGATGCTGAAAATATCATTGTTGCAAACCAGAAAGGCCAAGGTGATATCGAAACTAGCAGCCCTTTTCAATTTGACTACGTTGTAGGTTCATTGGAGAATACATTTCCAACCATTCCAGAAGAAAAGGATATTTTAAAATCAATGGGAATAAGAGAGCATATCGCAGATATTGTCGAAGGGGGAAGGATAGCATTCCAAAAACGAGAAGAAAAGTATGGATTCAAAGCGCGCAAATAATTAGAATTGAAAAAAGGAAGGGAAAAAAAGAAGATTGAAAAACCACTAACTATGTTTGTCCTTTTTAGTAATGAACATGATCCAGGAATGCGATATGAAGGGTTAGCAAGAACTGCCTTTGATTGCCAAAAATGGGGCGGCCCAAATGGCATCGCGCATCAAGAGTTCTATAACAATTTTGTTCCTGAAATAACAGAAGAAGCTAAGGAAGCCATTAAGCAAATACTATTAGCATTGATTAATAGGACAAGTGGCGATGTAAAAGAACACCTGCACCAAATCAAGGAATCCTTAACTGTGCGAATGAGTCAGGAGACTGGGATTGAATTGATTGATTATATTATTAAAATCTGTGAAGAAGATATTTAATTCCCAGTTGATGTTGGTCTAAATTAGTTGTTGTGGGCCTCCTGATCCGCAACGTGGAGAAAACAGTAAACTAAAATTGATGAGTTGCAATAGTTGGTCAAGCGACCAACTTTAACGAAGGTGAAAACACGAACCAGGGCTCGAAGCTAGTCAAGTGACAACAATTTGTTGTGACAGATCTATTTGCTTTATACCAGACTGTGTTTACCTTAGACTAAATCTTCTCCAACCGTTTAATAGCCCGTTTATGAAGCACCCTGTATTTAGTCTGTCTATTTCTTTGTTCCTTCTTTTCTCTTCTGCGGGTTTTTCGCAATCGACAAAGAGCTATGCTTTTATCAATGCAAGTCTTTTCAACGGCAAAGAAAATAAAATTTATAGCGGATCAGTCCTTTTTACCAAAGGAGGAAAAATTGAAAGGGTGGGGAAGAGTGGAGAACCAACGGGCGGCTATGAAGTGATTGATTGTGAAGGTTATTTTCTCATGCCCGGTTTAATTGATGCCCACTCTCACTTAGATAATCTGGCTGCCGCTAAACGGGCTTTAGAAACTGGCGTAACCACCGTACGAACTGCGGGCGTCTCTGCCTTTCAAGATGTTGCACTTATGGAACTAAGCAGAACGGGAAAAATTGCGGGCCCTGATGTAGTGCCCGCGGGGGTGTATGTGTCGCCCCAGCTTGAAGAAACGATTTTAGCAGATACACGGCTTGGCGTTCTTCTCAATGGAGTTCGTACAGATGACGAGCTGAAGTTGCTCGTAAATGTAAATATTGATAGAGGCGCGAAGGTGATAAAAACACGAGGTACCGAGCGAGCCGTCCTGAAACAGATCCACGCGAGCAAGTGTACACAGAGCACCAGATTAGTGTGATTGTACAAGAGGCTAGAAAACGAAATGTGCCCGTGATGATTCATGCGCATGGCGATGAAGGTGCGCGCGCAGCAGTACTGGCAGGAGCTAAAAGTATTGAGCATGGCACTTTCCTCTCTGATGAAACCTTAAGGCTTATGAAAGAACGTGGTACTTTTTTAGTTCCTACTTTTATCACGCTGGAAGATCTTACTCAACCCGGTGGCGACTACACAGGCCCGGTATTAGAATTGCGAGGGAAATTTATGATGCCTCAAGCTGAAAAAGTTTTTAAAAAAGCTTTTTCGTTGGGAGTCAAAATTGCTACGGGGGCCGATAACAGCTACACTGCCAATACGACCAGTCGCATTTCGTTAGAATGTGCCCATTTTGTGCGAATGGGAATGTCTCCCTTTGAAGCTATTCAAGCCGCAACGATAATCAGTGCCGAGCTGCTTGGCGTAGAGAAAAACACTGGGAAAATTGAAAAAGACTTTGAGGCAGATATGATTTTGGTTCCCGGCAATCCATTGGAGGAAATTCGCTTTCTTCAAGATGCACTAATGGTGATCAGCAACGGAAACATAGCACTGAAAAGAATTCCTTTTGGAAAAAAATAACGAACTATTGCCTTGGTTCGTATTCCTATGTTGGCGTGCGTTTGTAGCGCGTGCCGCCTGGCCCTCGCTGGAATTGCGTTTTTGAAATACCGTGCTTCACCTAAGTTAATGTTGTTAAAAATTAGTTGTTGTGGGTCGCCTGTCACCCTACCAATCACCCGTGGAGAACAAGAAACTACAAATGATGAGATGCAAAGGTTGGTCAGGCGACCAACTTTAACAAGGGTTTGAGAAAATTGGCTCGTGCCACCCTCTTGGGTATTCTTCGCCAACGAACAAAATGTTGTCGCACAATTTAGTTAAGAAAATATTTTTTAACTTTATCCAATTAAAACAGACAGCATTTATGAAACGGATTTTTCTCAATTCTATTTTTTTGTTGGCGAGCACTACGTTCCTCTTTGCACAAAAAGGCGAGCCATGTCCATTGAATGTAGCCGATATTGAAACTGTATTTGGTAAAGGTTTTAAAGCCGAAGAGACAAGAAAGATCGGAGACATTCTATCATGCAAATTTTCAACGAAAGAATATTCAATACAAATCAGTATCAATCCGGCTTTTGGAATGAAAATAGACGATTATAACAAAATGATGTCTCCCGCAACTGTGACGTGGAAACCTGTACCCAATGACCCTGACGGGGCGAGGATTGAAATAAGAGACGCAAAGAAAGATGATTTGGCAAGCACACCCGCGATTACCTATATCCGCAAGGATAAATATGTACGACTACAGGTTTTGGGAAGTTACTATGGTTACGATAACGCCAAATTGCCCAAGATGCTGGACGAAATGCGCGACAAGCTCACAAAGGTGAAACGCGTTCCGTAAAAACATTCGGTGTGTTCGTCAGGTCTTCTAACCAGACGCCAACACTCCCTCCAAAAACTCTCTATCGTTTCTACCTGGAAGCATAAAAAAAGAATGGAGTTTTGTGAGAAGTTTAGTTGAAGAAAATTGGTTCGTGAGGACACGAACCAAGGTGTGGGCAACATCCAGCTTCGTAATTCGTTGTAGTCTCATCTCCTAATTACACCCCGCCCTTGTGGGTGTTCTTCACCAACTAGCGAGCGTTGAAGAAAGTTGGTTCGTGAAGCCACGAGTCAAGGCGTGGGCAACATCCAGCTTCGTAATTCGTTGTAGTCTCATCCCCTAATTACACTGCCATGATTAAAAACTACCTTACGATTGCCCTCCGGATTTTTCTCAAACACAAGTCTTTTA
This sequence comes from Cytophagales bacterium, assembly GCA_013298505.1. Classification (GTDB taxonomy): domain Bacteria; phylum Bacteroidota; class Bacteroidia; order Cytophagales; family Cyclobacteriaceae; genus ELB16-189. The sequence continues at coordinate 13 of JAAFHY010000003.1, read as the reverse complement.
CGTTGCTCAATGT
>JAAFHY010000029.1 GCA_013298505.1 Cytophagales bacterium | reverse complement strand
CGCTCAAAGGATAAAAGGTACGCTGGGGATAACAGGCTGATCTCCCCCAAGAGCTCATATCGACGGGGAGGTTTGGCACCTCGATGTCGGCTCGTCACATCCTGGGGCTGGAGAAGGTCCCAAGGGTTGGGCTGTTCGCCCATTAAAGTGGCACGCGAGCTGGGTTCAGAACGTCGTGAGACAGTTCGGTCCCTATCTGTGATGGGCGTTGGAAGTTTGAGGGGATCTGGCCTTAGTACGAGAGGACCGGGCTGGACCAACCTCTGGTGTACCGGTTGTAGCGCCAGCTGCACCGCCGGGTAGCCAAGTTGGGTAGGGATAAGCGCTGAAAGCATCTAAGCGCGAAACCCGCCCCGAGATGAGGCTTCCTTTAAGGGTCGTCAGAGACTATGACGTTGATAGGCCGCAGGTGTAAAGGCAGGAATGCCAAAGCCGAGCGGTACTAATTGCCCAAACGCTTCAAGTGAAGTACTCACGATCTGCCCTGTGCAAACGCTTGTTTTTCTTCCGCCATGTGCATGTCAAAAGATTTTTAGGTGACTTTGGCGGCGGGGTCCACCTCTTTCCATTCCGAACAGAGAAGTTAAGCCCGCCAGCGCCGATGGTACTAGGTTAAAACCCGGGAGAGTAGGTCGTTGCCTTTTTTTATTATAACCAAATGCCTCGCCATAAACGGGGCTTTTTTTATGCCGATAAGTACCTAAATAATATTATTTGATAGTATTGCTTTCAAATTTAATATTCACCTAAATTTGAGTTAAAATTTAAAAATTAATGGCAACAAAAAGAGCGATTACAGTAGCAAGTGGTGATGGTATCGGTCCAGAAATTATGGATGCAACTCTTTCTATTTTAGAAGCGGCAGGAGCTCAACTGGAAATTGAAAGGATTGATATTGGAGAAAAGGTCTATGAACAAGGTCATACTTCTGGCATTGCCAATGGGTCGTGGGACTCTTTGCGCAGAACAAAAATTTTTCTAAAAGCTCCTATCACCACTCCGCAGGGCGGTGGTTTCAAGAGCCTTAATGTAACCATCCGGAAAACTCTGGGGCTTTATTCTAATGTGCGCCCTTGTATTTCATACCATCCTTATGTTGCTACCAAACACCCAGTGATGGACATTGTCATTATTCGCGAAAACGAAGAAGATTTATATGCTGGAATAGAACATCAGCAAACAGACGAAGTTACTCAGTGTCTTAAAATCATCACACGCCCTGGTTGTGAGAAGATTGCACGATTTGCTTTTGAATATGCTCGTGCGTATGGTAGAAAGAAAATTACCTGCTTCACTAAAGATAACATCATGAAGCTAACGGATGGGTTGTTTCATAAAGTGTTCGATGAAGTGGCAGCGGAATATCCCGACATCCTAAGTGAACATTGGATCGTGGACATTGGTGCAGCCAAGCTAGCAGACACGCCTGAGGCTTTTGATATGATCTTGATGCCTAATTTGTATGGCGACATATTGTCTGATGTAGCGGCACAAATTACTGGTTCTGTGGGCTTGGGCGGCTCTGCTAATATTGGCCAAGAGTACGCCATGTTTGAAGCAATACACGGCTCTGCCCCACGCAGGGCAGGGCAAAATATGGCCAATCCTTCTGGGCTTTTGTTGGGTGCTGTGCAAATGATGGTGTACATCGGCCAACCAGAGGTGGCAGAGAAAGTGCACAATGCATGGTTGAAAACATTGGAAGACGGAGTGCACACGTACGATTTATTCAAGGAAGGCGTTAGTGTTCAAAAGGTAGGAACAAAAGAATTCGCACAAGCCATCATCCAGCGCTTGGGCTCAAAGCCACAGAAACTAAAAGTAGTGACTTACAACAAATCAACTAACAAGCAAATACAAGGAAGTTTCAAGCCTACCATTCCAGCTAAAAAGGAATTAGTGGGCGTGGATATTTTCTTGCACTGGAATGGCGCCAACAGAAATCCAAATGATTTAGGAAAGTTGTTGAGCGGTGTGAAGTCTGGCTCTTTTGAATTGGTACTTATTACCAACCGTGGTGTAAAAGTTTATCCGGATGGTCTGCCCGAGACATTTTGCACCGACCATTGGCGCTGCCGATTCACTTCCAAAAAAATGGATCAGCCTGGCAATTATGAAAATGTGCTTACGCTATTGAATCAGGTCCACTCATTAGGATTGGATATCATTAAAACAGAAAATCTTAATCGTTTTGATGGTAAGCTTGCATTCTCACTTGGCCAAGGACAATAAAGTAGAGGAGCTAACTTTTTTCAACTACGAAAACACCGACTGACTTTTTTCGTGACAGAAGAATTATCATTGCAACACAACATAAGAAGGAGCAGGTCATTGCTCCTTTTTTTAAAGATGTCTTGCAAGTAATTCCCATCGTAATACCCCATTTCAATACAGATCAATTTGGTACGTTTACAGGAGAAGTGGAGCGAGCGAATGATCCACTAACAACAGCACGCCTAAAAATCAAAGATGCACTCAGGATCTCTGGTGAAACATTGGCAGTAGCTAGTGAGGGTTCATTCGGTACGCACCCACAAATAGGATTTGTACCCGCAGATCAAGAATTACTTTTATTAATAGATACAAAGAATAAATTAGAAATAGTAGCTAGTAAAATTTCTACTAATACTAACTATGCACAACAAAGTGTAACCACCTGGGAAGAAGTAAGGAGCTTTGCCAAAGAGGCAGGCTTTCCCTCGCACGGAGTTACTTTACGAAGCCTTACAACACTGCACAAAGGTATATCAGATTGGAAATTGTTACAACAAACCTTTGAGCAATTGATAGTTTCTACGTCCTCGATCCAAATTGAAACAGACATGCGCGCCATATACAATCCTACCCGCATGAAAGTGATCGAAGAAACAACTCAGTTGCTGTTAGATAAAATTAATTCAACATGTCCTTCTTGTCATTTTCCAGGGTTTGACATTCAGGAGAGAGTGACAGGTTTGCCTTGTCGATTATGCAATAGCCCTACGTCATTTACATTTAAACTGACTTATATTTGTCAGCATTGTTCTTATAAATCAGAAAAACTTTTTCCGGATGGAGATAGCTGCGACCCGATGTATTGTAATGAATGCAATCCATGAGCCCAGCTATTTCGCCTGATGCAAGAGAAGCGGCCGCCATTATCCAAGATAGCTTTCGGCAATTTTATGGAACATTTGATGAGCTGACAATCCGCGCCAAGACTCGCTTTCAAAAGCGACAATGGAAAGAACAAAGAGAAGCGGTGCGAAAACGGATTTTACTGCATGATGAAGCAATAGAAGAAACCGCTCATCGCCTTTCTAAATTTCAACTTCTTGGCAAAGGCTGGTGGAAAAGCGTTGCCATTGCTTACGATACAGCAACGGATCATAATCCACTGTCGCAGACTTTTTTAGATGCCGTAGGGCGGATTCTCTTTAAAGGCGATGTAACCTTTACTTTATTTGATTCATCAAAAATTGAAATCACTATACTCGAAAAATATTTAGAGAGAGTAATTGTTTACCGTCCTTTTCAGGGATGGGTAGCAGATTTGTTAAAAAAAATAGATTTTGAAATAGCTGAAGAGAACGTTCAAAAGCCTTCAGAAAAAATAGCCGACCTGTTGAGTGAAATAGTAGCTCAATCGGAAGCAACCCTGTTTTTCTATCCTGATTTATTTTATCGCAACAAGCACGCGTATTTGATGGGCTATGCGTTGGATGGCGAAAATCAAGTACCCTTACTGTTAGCTTTCACCAATACAGAGACTGGAATTGTGTTGGATGCTTTACTCCACACGGAGGAAGAGATTAAAAATGTATTTGCCTTTAGCCGCTCGTATTTTCTGGTGGCTACCTCAGAGGCAAAAACTTTGGTAGATTTTCTTTTAAGAGTGATGCCCACTAAGCCAGAGTCTCAATTATACATGAACCTAGGCTATCAAGAACATGGAAAAGAATTGTCTCTGCACGCCCTGCATGTCCATCTTCAAACCGTACGTTCGCAATTTATAGTCGCCCCTGGCATACCTGGCATGGTAATGATGGTGTTCACTTTGCCCGACTATGATTTAGTATTTAAATTAATTCGTGATCATTTTCGTCCACCCAAATCAGTTACACGAGAAGAAGTAATTGAGAAATATAAATTTATTGCATTGCACGATCGCGTGGGTAGGTTAGCAGATGCCCAACGATTCGAATTCCTCGGGTTGCCATTGGCTTATTTTGATAGTCAGTTGTTGAATTATCTATTGACAGAATGTTCGAAGAGTGTTTCGGTGCGCAACGGGATTGTTTGTTTTCAAGATGTGTACACGGAACGCAAAATGATCCCACTGAATTTGTACTTTGAGCAAACGACACCTGCGAAAGCTGAGCAAGCGGTTATTGATTTTGGAAACGCCATTCGAGAAATGGCACTTAGTAATATTTTTCCTGGTGATCTATTGATCAAAAATTTTGGTGTAACCAACGAAGAGCGCGTGGTGTTTTATGACTACGATGAGATTGTGCCATTAGCGGATTGCGTTTTTAAGGATATTCCCAAGGCAAGGAATGATGACGAAGAAATGGGAGCCGAGCCTTGGTTTGCCGTTAACGAGAATGATATTTTTCCGCAAGAACTTGTCAAATTTCTTTTGCCCGAGGGCGAACTAAGAAACCTATTCGCCACACACCACCAAGAACTTTACACGGCTACTTTTTGGAATTCACTTCAGCAGTTCCATCAGCGTGGCGAACTAGTGGATATACAACCCTATAAGGCTAATTTGGTGTAAGTAATCGTTACAAAGTCTAAGTTGCGAGCTATTTGTTTACGATAGCTATCACAAAAAGGGAAAGTTTGGTGGTTAGATATGCCTAACTTTTTTAATTTGATTTGTAACCTTTGGCTTTTCTTGCTGTAATTAACCTGAAAATTGAAATCTGAAGTGCTGCCAACAGACGAACAAATCATGGAAGCCGTGAAGAACGGAGATCTCCAACAGGCTGCTGTCTTGTTCGATCGTTACCACAAAAGGATTTTTAATTTTTTGGCAAGAATGGCCATGGATCGAGACATGGCCGAGGACTTGACACAAAATGTTTTCCTGCGGATGATCAAATACCGAGGTAGCTACCGAGAGGGAAACAAGTTCATGCCGTGGATTTACCAATTGGCACGGAATATTTTCTCTGATCATTATCAGGCAGGCAAAAATAAGTACACGGGTTTTTTGGATGTAGAGAAAATGAGTGACACGAGGGCTGATAGTGAAGAAAGCAAATGGCAAGATGACCGTGAAGAACTTCTCCAACGATCGATGGCCAGATTGGATGAAGAACAACGCGAGTTGCTTGTACTCACGCGCTTTCAACACTTGAAGTATGAAGAGGTAGCCGCGATGCTGGATACCACGGTGGCCAATATCAAAGTAAAAGTGCACCGTGCCATTAGCAAATTAAGAGAACATTATTTTGAACTGGAAAAATTGGGATGAGGCTATGGAAACAGAAAAACTAGAAAGCTTATTGATCGACTACATTGACGGAAAACTTTCTTCGGGTGAAAGAGCTATGGTGGAGAAAGAGCTTGCTGAAAATGAAAGTGCTGCTCGATTATATGAGCAATTAAAGCAATTGATGAGTCAGATAGATCGCGCCCAAAAATTTGAACCAAGTGCAAGCCTCAAATTGAATTTCGGAAAAGTACTTCACCAAGAAATTTCAAATTCAAAAAGCAGACCAACCTTCCCTGAAACTTCAGTTGGTAAGCAAGTTTTCTTACAACCAATGATTCTGCGTATAGCCGCTGGATTTATTTTCGTAATGGTTTGTGTTGGCATTGGTTATTGGATAAACAAAAATAATGAGCAGCAAAGAGAGATCACCCGCCTGCGCCAAGAAATGGACTCTACCAAGCGCATGATGATGACGATGATGACTAATCAGCAATCGGCTAGCCAAAGAATGTTAGGAGTGGCAGCCTCCTACCAAATGGAAAAGCCAGATGATGAAATTGTGAATGCGCTTTTAAAAACGCTGAACGAAGATCCCAATACCAACGTGCGATTGGCGGCACTAGAGGCACTGGGTAAATTTCATCAGCAAGAGCATGTACGTACTGTATTGATCAATGCGTTAGCAAAACAAAAGGATCCTGTGGTTCAAATCAGTTTGATTCGTTTGATGGTAGAAATGAAAGAAAAATCAGTAATTAAAGAATTGGATCGAATTACAAAAGATAAGGAAATAATTAAGGCGGTTAAGGACGAGGCGTATTCAGGGCTTTTAAAATTGTCATAGCCATGTCAAGTATCGTCTCCGCCTCGGGGCGATATTTGACATGGCTAATGGTTAACTATCATAGCCTCCGAGGCGAGAGACGAAAACAGAAAAGTAAATTTTCCAAAGATAAGTTTAAATGCTTTGTGACTCTGTGCCTTAGCAATGAAAGGTAAAGTGAAAACTAAAAAAAACTAAAATGAAAAAGATCGTATTGATTATTGGTGTGTTAGTAGCCATTATTTGTGCAGCCACCGCTCAAGATTTTAAGGTTGCAAAAAGTACGGGAAGATTGGAAATCCGCTTGGGACGTGTAACGGTAGAAGGGCATAGTGGTAATGAGATTATTTTCTCATCTCGCGATCGCGATCGTGATGAAGACGACCGCGCAAAGGGGCTTCGGGCCATAAACAGCTCTGGCCTCGAAGATAATACTGGGCTGGGTATTAATGTTACCGATAAAGGTAGTGTTGTAGAGGTAACCCAGTTAAAGAAAATGAACTCGCCCGAAATAAAGATACTCGTGCCAAAAGGTGTGATTGTTTCTTACGAGCACTCATCGCAATACGGTGGAGAAGCTAGTTTTAAAGACTTAGAAAATGAAATAGAAATTTCTACACATTACAACAGTGTTGAGTTAGAAAATATTACTGGCCCCATAACTGCGAAAGTTATTTATGGACACATTGAAGCAAACTTTAGCCAGAATGTAAAAGGACCCTTATCACTCGTATCAATCTATGGGTATGTAGACGTCACACTTCCCGTGTCAACAAAGGCCAATTTAAAATTATCGACTTCCTATGGTGAAATTTTCGTGGCTCCTGAGTACAAAATTGAGATCGAAAAAGATGGAGATATGGTTCGTTATAGCGACCGTGTGAATGGCAAGATCAACGGAGGTGGAATGGGCATCGATATCCGTTCGGATTATGGCAAGGTTTATCTGCGTAAAAAATGAAATTGCTCATGCTCATTGCGTTGTGCTGCCTTGGTGGGGCGGCACTCGCGCAAAAACCTATCAGCAAGGCGTACCCAGTTCAATCAGGTCAGTCTATCAAATTTCACTTTGATTATCCTGATCTGATCAAAGTAAGTACATGGGATAAGAACGAAGTCTCCATTCAAGGCATGGTAAGTATCAATGACGGAGAGAGTGACGATGCGTTTGAATTATCTTCTTCTGCTTTTGCTAACACGCTATTAATCGAATCGAAGATTAGGAATTTGAAAAATCTCCCTCGAAGAATTACAGTGACGAAAGACGGAAAGAAATTCTCGTTCAAGAACAAATCCGAATTGAAGGATTTCGATCCGCAAAACAGGAATAAGTACGAGTGTTATTCAGAAGGCGTGGATATGGATATTGTGTTAGAGATTAAAGTGCCTAAAGGAGTAACCACACGAGTGGAGTCGGTTTATGGTATGGTAGAGATAAAAGAATTTGATGCTCCGCTTGTGGTAGATGCAACTTATGGAGGTATTGACGTATCCCTATTAGAAAATAAAGTGGGCGAGCTAAAAGTTGAGACCAACTACGGTCAAATTTATTCCAACCTTGATTATAAATTTTCGGGGCAGGAGGAGGAAAATTTTCAAACACTTATATCGGCTAAGTTAGGCAAAGGCCCGATTTACAGTTTTGAATCGAAGTATGGAAATGTCTATTTGAGGAAATTGGATCAATAAGAGTTTATGAGTAAATAGTATTCGGTAGTTAGTTACTAATACTGTTTACTGATAATTTTTACTCTAGCTTCTTATGAAAATACAACTCATACCCATTCATTAATTCTGGATGTGCAATCTTCACCAAGTCTTTTAAAATCAAGTCGGGGCGGAGGTAGCCGAGTTCTAAAAACTCGCTACCACCCTTCGCACCTTTTCGTCCATCGTACGAGTACACTTGTTTTTCTTTGAATGGCTTAAACAAAGCATAGCGATCATCGGTAGCTTTTATTTCAACTAGCGTTTTAAATGAGCCAACACCAATCCACAGATCGGCTTCCTTTGCTTTGGAATAGACCGATTCAAAACTTAACTGCAAAAAGCCATTGGTAGAATCTGAAGCCCACAGATAGTCACAGCCAGCATCTACAAAGAGTTTGGCCATGTTATTTTGCCCGCCTGGCATGAACCACGCATCTCCATATACGATTCCATTTAGCACAGTTGGTTTGACTTTCATTCCTCTCGCTAGCCGCTGTGTGGCTAAATATTCTTTTTCTATTGCAGTAAAAACAGAATCTGCTTTTTTTTCTTTTCCAAAAAACAATGCCATAAACTTGATCCATTCCGCACGCCCTAGCGGATGTTTTTCTAAATACTCTGCATTGATTACAACAGGTATTCCTAGTTCTTGGATTTTTTTTAGTTGGCCTAAGTCCTTTGTCAGGGTGTAGCCCATTACAATTGATGGCTTGAGTGCATAAAGCATCTCAATATTCATACCCTTATCGATTCCTAGCTCTTTTATTTTTCCGCTGTCAATTCTTTTTCTCATTTTTTCTGAACTAATGTAGTCCGTGGTTGGGAAGCCAATCAGTTTATCTGTTTCACCAATGTAATCGAGCAATGGAATGTGGGTGGTAGAAGTACAGACTATACTTTCTATCGGCACTGTAATCACTTGTGTTTGTTCATCGTGCGCTGGTGTTGCTTCGCCCTTTGGTACCAGTAAATACTGATAGCCAGAAGTAGCGTTTTGATATGGCTGCCGTATCTCTACCAATTTAGAGTTACCAACGCGCGTTACTTGAAAACCCTCAGCATATTTGGCGAGTAAGACGCTATCTGTTTTTGTGGCCGAATCTCTCGGATTGTTGCATGAAAAAAGGCAGCAAGCTATAACCCACGATACACGAGCTGCCCTGTACCTAAAATCCAAAATCATAATTCTTAAATTTAAAATGGCACACAAGTTTACAGAATTTATTATGTTTGCCACGCAATGGTTTTAATCTCAGTACAGATTGAGATTGGATTAAAAGGGAATTCCGGTGTAAGTCCGGAGCAGTACCCGCTACTGTAAATGTTGTTTAATAGTTGCCAATCTTTGGTCACTATGACTCGCTTCGCGTCATGGGAAGACCGGCAACTGAACACAAGCCAGGAGACCTGCCATACAAGACAAAGTGCCTTTGCTTCGGGAAAAAAGCAAACGCGATATTTTTTTTACAACAGTTATGTTTAACAAGCTGAGGAAATTCATCTTCTCGCTTTGTTTTTTTATGCCAATCTTAGCAAATGCGCAAGAGATCAACTCTGTCACGCAACTGCAAGAGGTAGTAATTGAACAAAGTCGCCTCGGTAGCTATGCCACCACTAGCTATACGTTGAAAGTAGATAGCTTAACCAAGCAATTGGGTAGTGCAGCCAGCTTGGCTGATCTACTGCGTAAGCACGGCTTTGGCCACTTACGGTTCTATGGGCCAGGTGGCTTGGCCACTGCTTCTTTTCGCGGCACCGGCAGCAGCCACACCGCTGTGCTGTGGAATGGCATCAACCTACTGAGCCCACTCTCTGGACAATTAGATTTATCGCAAGTGCCTGTCAGTTTTATTGATGATGCCTCGGTGCAGACAGGCGGAGCAGCCAGTCTTTACGGAAATGGTTCTATAGGCGGCACTATTCAGTTAAATAGTAAAGCACGTTTTAGCGAGGGGCTAAGGCTAAACACGTTTTCGAGTATGGGTTCTTTCGGAAGTTACTACCAAGATGTGGGTGTTTCGTGGAGCGGCAAAAAGTTTATCTCCTCTACAAAATTTTTTTATGGTGAGTCTGAAAATGATTTTACATTTCTGAACAAAAATATTTTTCCTGCAAAAAAAGAGAGACGAGATCATACCGCTACCCAACAAAGAGGTATTTTACAACAAAACTATTGGCAACTATCAGCTCCGCATTTGTTAACGTTCAAATTTTGGTATCAAGATAATTCCTACGAAGTACCAAACCCTACCAGTGTAGCGCGCAAGGCCGAGGCGATTGAACAAAACACCTACTATCGCACCGTAGTTGGATGGCATTTCGATCACCGATTGTTTGATCTTAATTTTCAAAGCGCATTTGTAAAACATGATTTGAATTATGAAGATGCTTCTTCCCCATCGGATCCATCTTCAAAGAATATTTTCAATACGAGTATAAATAACGTAGAGATGAATTTCGTATTCGCCAAAAACATCTACGTTACCTCTGGCTTACACCATACGTGGGAGCAAGGAATAGTAGATTCGTTTGGTGATCGCGAGCCCGAACGAAATCGCACTGCGTTGTTTACCGCACTGAAATGGCTACCAACGAATAGGTGGGAGCTGGCTGGCGCATTTCGCAATGAGGTAGTGAATGGTAACTTCACACCATTTGCGCCATCAATCACCAGCAGGTTTAAAATAAAAACTGGAATAGAATTATTTTCAAGTGTTTCAAGAAATTATCGGATACCAACTTTTAATGATTTGTACTGGCAAGGTGCTGGTGCGTTAGGTAATCCTAGATTAAAATCAGAAACTTCTTTCAGCCATGAAATTGGTTTTAGTTATTCACTGTTAAAAAAATCGTTGTCAGTACCTTCGTTATTTTTAAAAACGGTTATTTTCAATAATGATGTTGATGATTGGATACAATGGAATCCAACATCGGGTTCGATTTGGTCGCCTCAAAACATTAAAAAAGTGTGGTCACGAGGAATCGAACTACAGGGCTCCCTGCAGGCGAGCGTAAAAAAGGTAGTAATCGAAATGTCTTTTCAATACACCTTCACGAAGTCAACGAATGAAGCTATTTACAATGCGAGTGCTTCTAATGAACTCCATAAACAATTGATACTTACGCCAGTCCACGAAGGTAGTTTTACAGGTCGAGCAACGTGGCGAAAATACATGCTTACTATCGTATCTGCTTATACATCAAAACAATATACAGATAGTGACAACACTGAATTTAATGCACTGGATTCCTATACGGTTACAAGTCTTTGGCTTACGAAACGGTTTTTGTTTAGCAGTTACCAAGGCACATTAGTTGCCGAGTTGAATAATCTTTTTGATGTGACTTACCAATCAAGACCTGGATATCCGATGCCAGGAATCAATTATAAAGTAGGAATCAATTTTAATTTTGTTAAACCAAACTATTTATGAGTAATCCAGTTTTTAAAAGATCGTTTCTATTTATCACCCTTGCGTTATTGCTGTTTTTCCAATCCTGTAAGGAAGCCGATACTAATCCTGCAATACAAGTTGGTGCTGAGGGTTACTTTGTGGTAAACGAAGGCGGCTTTGGTAATAGCAATAGCTCCATTTCATTTTACGATCGCAAATCGAATGCTATTTCCAATGACCTATTTGCTGCTAAAAATGGACGCCCACTGGGCGATCAAACACAATCGATGAGCGTGTTTGAAGGCAAGGGATACATTGTCGTACAAAATTCTGCTAAGATAGAGGTCATTAAGCTAGAAGATTTTTCTTCGGTGGCGACTATCTCAGAGGGTTTACCAAGCCCACGATATTTTATCGGGATCTCATCCACAAAGGGATATGTTTCTGATTGGGGAGCGGATGGGGTAACTGGTACGGTAAAAGTAGTTGACTTAGTCACCTACAAAGTACTGAATTCAATTGCTGTTGGAAAAGGTTCGAACAGAATGCTGAAAGTAGGTAACTTGGTTTACGTTGCAAATGCAGGCGGTTATGATAATGACAATACTGTGAAAGTAATTGATACAAATACGGATATGATTGTTGCTTCTGTTACCACAGGCGATAATCCAAATAGTTTACAGAAAGATAGCGAGGGAAATATTTGGGTAACGGCCGATGGTGCGGAAGCCTACAATTCGGATTATAGTATTAATGAATCTAAAAGCACGAAAGGCTCTATCAGTAAAATTAATCAGGCAAACGTAGAAGTGTTTCGTTTAGCGGTCGATAAAGTTACCTTTAATGGCCCATCTAATCTCGGGATCTCGCCAAGTGGCACGATTCTTTATTATACGTATGATGGCGCTGTTTATAACATGGCTACAACAGCTAATACATTGCCAACAACAGTTTTCAAAGCAAAAAATTATTATGGCCTTGCGGTGGATCCTTTCAATGGAAATGTCATTGGATGTTTTGCTCCCAATTTTAGTTCCGCGGGCAGCATTGATGTACATGATGCGGCTGGCAATTTACAAAAGACGTATTCAGTTGGTATCGGACCCAATGGCTGTGCATTTAAGTGATTTCTAAGTTCAAGTAATAAGTGCAACACAAGAGGTTAAAAGAAAGGAAGATTTCTCTTCCCTTCAACTGTCAACTTTCAATACACAAACCTAAACCGTCAATCAAATGACCTCCTGCTCCTTCCTCCCAGCCGCCACACAAATGATTTACGACATGGGTCTGCAGCATCTGTTACAAGGCGTAACGTTTGAGTGCTCCGCAGAGGCGTTGGCGGAAAAACACAAGGTAGTGCGCTATGTATTGGAAGGGAAAAATTACAGTAGCATAGAGATCGACCGGATTTTTAGCGCCAGCAAAGCACAGGGCAAGAGCCTGTACTTTGTAGATGATGATTTGCTACAAGTCATTAAGCCTGATGTAATCTTTACCCAAGATGTGTGCGAAGTTTGTCAGATTGATACCGAATGCACCGCAGCAGCAGTTACCAAACTAGCGAAACAGCCTACGCTTGTTCCGCTTACTCCACTTGGGCTTGATGATGTTTTTGCAACGGCCATTACCATCGCGTCTGCGTTGGGCGAAGACGAAAAAGCATACACCTATCTGGCTTTGTTGCATAAGCGCATCGACTTTATTATTGACGAACTGCGCAGGGCAAAAGTAAAACCCAAGCGTGTGATGCTGATGGAATGGATAGAACCGATTTACAATTGTGGCCATTGGATCCCCGACCAGATTGCCATGGCAGGTGGCGTGGACATGCTCTCTAACCCGAAAGGCGATAGCATAGTTACACCTTGGAGCAAAGTAGTGCGCTATGACCCCGAAGTGCTGGTGATTGCACCTTGCGGCTTTCATGTAGAACGCAGCTTGCAGGAAATTCGCTTGCTCAGTTCAAAACCAGAATGGAAAAACCTGCAGGCAGTGAAAAACGAGAAAGTATTTGTCGTTGACTTTGCGTTGTTCACACAGCCATCGGCATCCACATTGGTGCAAGGCATTGAAGTGTTGGCAGCGCTTTTTAACCCAGAAGTATTTACAGTACCTGAGCCACTCAAAGACAGAGTTCACCTTTTGGAATCAAAAAATAGCGGTTCGTTGAAACAGCACTTCTTTGAAAACACCAGCCACCTCATCGCAAAAGGAGATTTTGAAGCATGAAGCGATGATTTGCAAAAGATGCCAACAGCCATTTGAGTGTAAGGTGGGTGATATTTCAAATTACCAATGTTCAACTGTTTCCATTGCTAAAGAAACAATAGCATTCCTAGAAAAAACTTCGTGGGGATGCCTTTGTGCCAAGTGCCTTTTTGAAATAGACAAGATGCTTGCTTCGCTGCAAGGCGAAACCTTCCCCAAGCCGGCTCAACAAATAGTAGGATTTCATTATTACATCGAGAATGGTTTTTTCGTTTTTACAGAGAGATATCATCTGCTTAGGGGTTCGTGTTGCCGAAGCGGCTGCCGACATTGCCCGTACGGATTTAAAAAAAGTATTTTATGATTTATTTTATTACAGGTGGGGCACGATCTGGGAAAAGCTCCTACTCCATGAAGCTGGCCAAGCAGCTTTCGGTTAACCCGGTCTATGTGGCCACTGCACGCAAGTGGGACGGTGATTTTCAAAAACGAATAGACCGGCACAAAAGCGAACGCGATGCGAGTTGGACAAGTTTGGAAGAAGAAAAACAGTTGGGTCACCACGACTTTACAGGCAAGGTAGTGGTGGTGGATTGCGTGACACTTTGGCTCACCAATTATTTTGTAGACACTAAAAATAATATTGAAATTTCGTTGAATGCGATAAAAGAAGAAGTAGCCAAATTGAAACGTCAAGATGCTACGTTCATTATTATAAGCAATGAAATAGGAATGGGGCTACATGCCGAATCAGAAATCGGCAGAAAGTTTACCGATCTGCAAGGGTGGGCCAACCAGTACATTGCGCAAGAGGCCGATACGGTTGTGTTTATGGTCTCAGGGATTGCTATGACGATTAAAAGCTAAGCAACATGACTATTCCTAAAGCTATTTTTTGCTGGAGTGGGGGCAAAGATTCTGCTTATGCCCTACACAAGGTTTTGAACGAAAAACAATTTCAAGTTGCCTACTTGCTCACTACAGTAAACGCCAAGTTCAATCGGATTTCCATGCACGGTGTGCGCGAAGCGTTGTTGCATTTGCAAGCAACATCGTTGGGCATTCCGTTATTAGAAGTAGTGGTAAGCGAAGGCACCAATGCCGAATACGAGCAGCAAATGGAAAGAACATTGAGGGAAGTGAAGTCAGAGGGAATTGTTCACGTAATCTTTGGCGATATTTTTTTGGAAGACTTGCGCACTTATCGCGAACGAAACCTGGCCAAGGTCGGAATGATGGGCGTTTTTCCACTCTGGAAGATGGATACCAGATGGATGATCAATGATTTTTTGGCGAAAGGATTTAAAACAATCACCTGTTGTATCAACGATGAGCAGTTGTCTGAAGAGTGGGTGGGCAAAGAAGTAGATCAGCAGTTTATTGATAACTTGCCAGCGGCTGTAGATCCGTGTGGCGAGAATGGCGAGTTTCATACGTTTTGTTTTGAAGGTCCCATTTTTAAAAATAGAATTTCATTTGCGCTTGGCGAACGTGTGTATAGACCATTGGCGATTGCAACCGATAGCGTATGTAGTTCTGCCGTCACTACAAAAGGGTTTTGGTTTTGCGATTTAATACCGATTTAATGGAAACAAACTTTTCGATCACTCCCATAGCAACGCAGTTAAGCACAGCTATTCAACGAAAAATTAATGGAAAGACAAAACCCCTTGGCGCGCTGGGTAGGTTAGAAGAGGTGGCACTTCAAATTTGCCAAATCCAACAAACCTTATCACCTAGCTTACAGCGGCCACATGTCTTGGTTTTTGCAGGTGACCACGGCATCGCACACGAAGGCGTGAGCGCTTACCCACAGGAGGTAACATGGCAGATGGTAATGAATTTTTTGAATGGTGGAGCAGCGATCAACGTGTTTTGCAAGCAGCATAACATTGAATTGAGAGTAGTGGATGCGGGAGTTAACTATGATTTCCCACTAGATATAAAGCAATTAATTCATAATAAGATTCAAAAAGGCACGGCCAACTTTGCGAGGGAATCAGCAATGTCCTTACAGCAAACAGAAAAGTGTTTTGAGTCTGCTTCTAGCATTGTAAAAAGAATTGCTGAGTCAGGTTGCAACGTGATTGGATTTGGAGAAATGGGCATTGCCAATACTTCCTCTGCGGCTATGCTGATGAGTGCTTTGTGTAATCTGCCTGTTGAAAAATGCATTGGGCGAGGCACCGGTTTAAGTGACAAAGCACTTCAGCATAAAATAGATGTGCTGTCAAAAGTATTTGCAAATAGAGGGAGATCTTATTCTCCTATGAATACATTGGCCATGTACGGAGGCTTTGAAATCGCGCAATTGGTAGGGGCAATCTTACAAGCTGCCGAATGCCGTATGATTGTGCTAATCGATGGCTTCATTGCCACTTCGGCTTATTTAGTAGCACAGGCCATGCAGCCAACTATAAAAGAATATTGTATTTTCTGTCATCAATCACAAGAGCAAGGCCATCAATTATTGCTTCATTATCTAAAAGTAAATCCGTTACTGAATTTAGAGATGCGCTTGGGTGAAGGAACAGGGGTGGCGGTTGCTTACCCCCTCATTCAATCGGCTGTTCATTTTATGAATGAAATGGCCAGCTTTGAGTCGGCTGGTGTATCCACTAAAGTATAAATGGATGAAAAGGAAATTCGTAGCCAAGTATTGTCTCCTGCCTTGTAGAATCACACAACCAAACTTCCAAGATTATAAGCCATGGCATAAAAGTCTTGAGGTTTTTTGAAATAATAAGTAACAAATGAAACGAGAGCTACAGATTTTTTTAACAGCCGTGATGTTTTACACGCGCATCCCTTGCCCCAAGTGGGTAGACCATGACCCTACCTTCATAAACCTTTGCACTCGCTACTTCCCATTAATTGGTTGGATGGTTGGCGGAGTGTATGCCGTGCTGATCGTGTCGGTTTTGTCCCTGTTCTCGCCAGTAATCAGTGCACTAATAGGTTTAACAGTTGGTATTTTGCTAACAGGGGCATTTCACGAAGATGGCTTTGCCGATGTGTGCGATGGCTTTGGCGGTGGTTGGACAAAGGAGAAGATACTTCTCATCATGAAGGACAGTCGGGTGGGTACGTATGGGGTAGTTGGAGTAATTCTGATGGTTGCCCTAAAAATTTCTACCACAGTAGAATTACTCAGTATTACGGGCATGGTTCCTTTTGTACTTCTCATTATTTCTTCACATTCCCTTAGTAGGA
Organism: Cytophagales bacterium; assembly: GCA_013298505.1. Taxonomy (GTDB): domain Bacteria; phylum Bacteroidota; class Bacteroidia; order Cytophagales; family Cyclobacteriaceae; genus ELB16-189. The sequence goes on along the minus strand of JAAFHY010000029.1, from coordinate 18,371 downwards.
TGATGGCCGTTGCCATTATCTTTTCACAGCCCTATGCTCGCGAAGGCCAAGACAGCAAAGCAAAACCAATAGCAACAGGAATCAGTTTTTCTAGTTTATTTATGGCACTTATTTTTGGTTGCTTGCCCTTTACTTTACTTATCATTCAAACCAATTGGTTTTTTGGGTTAGCGCTAATTCCCATGGCGCTTACCACGCTGTACCTAGCCCGCTATTTTAAAAAATGGATTGGTGGCTACACGGGCGATTGCCTCGGAGCTACCCAGCAAGTGAACGAAGTGATTTTTCTATTGAGCATATTGGCACTATGGAAATTTATTTGATTAGGCATACCGAACCAGAAATTGAAAAAGGGATTTGCTACGGACAAACTGATGTGCCGTTGAAAGACACCTTTAAAAGTGAGGCGGAAATCGTTCTTCAAAATTTTCCCGATAAGATAGAGGTAGTCTACAGCAGTCCGTTGAGCAGATGTTTGCAATTAGCTGAATACGTATCATCTCAACTGGCGTTGCCGCTAGTAGTAGATAACCGATTGAAGGAATTAAACTTTGGCCAGTGGGAAATGAAAAAGTGGGTTGAAATAGATTCCGATTCTCTTCAACGTTGGATGGATGATTACGTGAATGTGCAATGTATAGGTGGAGAATCATATCAAGAGCTAACAACACGTGTCTCGTCTTTTTTAGATGACTTAAGGCTTCAAAAAATGGAGCAGGTAGCTATTGTTACTCACCAGGGGGTAATGAAAGCTATTCATGCAAAGCAACAACAACTATCGTTGCGCAAAGCCATGGAGATACAATTTCACTATGGAAGCATCGCACCTTATTTTTTTTAGGTAAGTGTTTTGGAGACTTCCAATAGCAGATTAGCCGCATCCCTAACCGTCATTTTGTTTTCTGCTATTTTGTTCTGAAGGTCTATTTTCATGGCTTGAAATTTTTTGTCATCGGTCAATCGGCTGTTCCAAAGCAAGGTAAATCTTTCTTCCAGCCACAGATTATTTTGGCTTTGTCTATTTGCTTTAAAGAACCCATTCTGGTCGGTGAAGTTTTTATAATGTTCCATCATTCTCCACGTTTCCTCAAGTCCTTTTTTTTCAAGTGCAGAAGAAGTCGAAACCGTTGGCGTCCACCCCGACTCAGCCAATTGAAAAAGATGGAGCGCATGTTGTAAGTCGGCTTGTGCCTGAATGGCTCGCTTATGATTCTCTCCATCTGCTTTGGTTACCACCACACCATCGGCCATTTCCATGATACCCTTTTTTATTCCTTGCAGTTCATCTCCAGCACCCGCTAACATCAACAATAAAAAGTAATCGACCATACCTCGCACCATGGTTTCCGATTGCCCTACGCCAACAGTCTCTACAATCACCACATCAAAGCCCGCAGCCTCGCAAAGCAAAATCGCTTCGCGTGTGCGGTTGGCCACTCCGCCTAAAGCGGTTCCCGTAGCCGTTGGCCGAATGAATGCAAATGGATTTTTCGCCAATTCTTCCATTCGGGTTTTATCTCCTAATATGCTGCCTTTTGTTTTTCCGCTACTGGGATCAATGGCCAGCACAGCTACTTTTTTATTTTGTTGGGTAAGAAACGTACCAAACGTTTCAATAAAAGTGCTTTTGCCCACTCCGGGTACTCCCGTTATTCCAATGCGCAGCGATTGACCGCACAATGGTAAGATGGATTGAATTAGTTCGTTTGCGAGGTGCTGATCGTTTGCAAGCTGACTTTCAACCAAGGTAATGGCTTGCGCCAAAATAAGTGTATCGTGGTTTCGTAAGCCTTGCCGATAGTCAGCAACAGATAGCCTCTTGCGTTCAATTTTTTGCACGATAGTCAGTTTCTGTTTTAATTATTTATAAATTTACTTATTAAGATTTAACGAATGAAAAAGTTTTTAATACAGTGCGCCAGCGTAACATTATTTGTTTTTGGTATGATGGCGTTGGTTTCTAAAATTTCGGATCTAAAGGTTTTCAGTGCCTTCGACACTATATCGCAAGCACTTGCCGATACAGAATTGACCGATTACGCTTTTAATGAACTTCGCGAAGACCCAACGGTTGAAGAGCGAATTATTTTAGTGAATTTTGGAACGCTATCGCGAAGAGAGATTGCGCAACAGATTCAAATTATTAGCCAATGGAAACCCCGTGTAATTGGAGTAGATGCATTATTCAATTGCGAAGGCGGACTGTATGATTCTATCAATTGCCCTGCACTTCTCGATACGTTGGGGAATTTATTGTTAAGCGATGCAATAAGGGAAGCAGGAAATGTAGTGTTGGGTGAAAAACTAATGCAAACTGACTCGCTGGCTCAATTTGATTCAAACGAATCAGATTCGTTAGAGACACCCGACCCGATGTTTAAAGATTATGCCAGACTAGGTTTTGTTACACTCCCTACCGATGCCACCCATCAAGAAGATGTAAAAATTAGCAGAACGATCTACCCTCAACGCATAATAAACGGTAAGCGTGAGGTCGCTTTTTCCGTTCGCATGGCCATGCTTTATGATTCGCTAAAAGCCGAGAAATTTTTAGCCCGCAACAAAGAAGAAGAAATAATCAATTTTCGCGGGAATATAGAAGTCCGTCAGTTGAGAATAAAAAGTTTAAAAAATGATGAAACAGGTACAACTAATTTCGGTACAATGTTTACTGTAGTAGACGTTGATGAAGTGATGAGCGGCAAGGTGTCACCAGACTTGTTCAAAGATAAGATAGTATTGATGGGCTATTTGGGCGATTATGTAGGCCATCCAGCATGGGAGGATAAATTTTATACGCCTATGAACAAAAAGCTTGGAGGAAGGGCAAACCCTGATATGTTTGGCCCCGTAGTGCATGCCAACTCGGTGGCAATGATTTTAAATGAAGATTATGTAGACGAAATTTCAGAGTGGCAGAAATACCTGTTTGCTATAGTGACTTGTTTTTTAACCGTAGCCCTATTTATCACAATTGATGAGAAGCTACCCATTTGGTATGATGCGCTCTCCGTTATTATCCAAATTTTTCAAATCATCACCATCATGGGTATTGTCATTATGCTTTTCGCCAAATTCAGCCTAAAACTTGATTTATCAGTTACTTTGTTGGCTACAGCATTAGTTGGCCCTTGTTATGATATTTTGAAATCTATCCAAAACGAGATTAGCCATCGGCTTACTAAAAGGAGAGAACAGGTATGAATAACCAAAATCTCAAAAACTTAAATTGGCACGATTTTTTAGTATTTTAGTACCAAAATCAACAAACAAAAACATGAAAAAAGGTGGAATTCTATCTCTAGTTGGTATTTTTCTCTCTAGCTTGGTTTGGGCTCAGGCAGACTATACCTTCAAAGTATTGGCAAATAAAGGCTCAAACGAAGTTAAATCGGGCGATGCCTGGCAGGCCGTAAAAACAGGCGATCGCCTTAAAGCAGGCGATGAAATAAAAGTTTCTGAGAACGCCTATGTTGCCTTGGTGCACGTAAAAGGCAAGCCGCTTGAACTAAAAGAGGCGAAAACCTACAAGGTTTCTGAGTTAGAGCAGCGCATTACTGCTGGCTCTAGCGTGGTAAACAAATACACTGATTTTATTCTTAGCAGCAACTCGGCTGAGGCAAAGAAAAACAGATTGAGTGCTACCGGAGCGGTGCATAGGGGTGTTAAAGAGATCAAAGTATTTCTGCCCGAAAATCAGTATGGCGATATTTACAACAATACAGTTATTGTAAGGTGGGAGTATAACAAGGCCGAAGCACCTTACATTGTCACAGTAAAAAATATGTTCGATGAGGAATTAATGTCTGTTGAAACACCCGAAGAATTGATTCAGATTGATCGTACAAATCCTAAACTAGCCAATGAAGACGCATTATTGGTAGTTGTTAAATCAAAGACTGATAAATCGATGGGTTCACGCGCTTACTTGGTAAGGAAACTATCTAGCGCACGTCAGGGAGCAGTTAAACTATCGTTGGATGAGATGGGTAGCGATATCAAAGAAGAAACGGCTCTTAACAAATTTATTTTGGCTGGATTTTATGAAGAGAGTAAATTGCTTATCGATGCCATTACCGCCTACGAAGAGGCAATTAAGTTAGCACCCGATGTGCCTACTTACAGAGAAGCTTACGAAGAGTTTTTACTTAGAAACAAGTTGAAACTTCAAAAGTAAAATAACCAAAAGAAGATTTTTTAAAAGGAGCTGCCATTCGCAGCTTCTTTTTTTTGTCTACATTTCAACTGTGAAACAACTACCTTATTAATGACAACTCGCAGAAAATTTTTAACCATACTTCCAGCAATTGGATTGGCCGCTACTTTACCGCTTGAGGCAAAGGCAGAGAAAAAATTGTTGATACACCATGTTTACTTCTGGCTTAAGAATCCAGCTTCTAAAGAAGATTTGAATAAACTGATTGAAGCGGTAAACACCTTAAAGCAAATTGAAACGCTGCGAATGGTAAGGATAGGTGTACCAGCCCCAACCCAAAAGAGAGACGTGATAGATGATTCGTACAGTGTTTCGTTGTTAACCGCTTTTGACGATGTTAAAGGCCACGATGTATATCAAGGCCACCCCATCCATGTAAAATTTGTGGAAACCAATTCTTATTTATGGAATAAGGTAGTGGTTTACGATTCGATGGATGTTTAAAACCATCAGTCGTCAAGACCGCTCCGAGGCTGCCTGTCCGGTAGGCCTTCGGTCAGACGACTTAATATACTAGCTAGTTATAAGTAGTTATAAATTAGGCTGTGGTGTGGTGCGTAAGTATGGCTTAATGCGGTTGTGGCCTTTCGGGAATTTAGCAGCAATGTCATCGTCTTTTACTGCCATAGTTATAATCACATCTTCACCGTTTTTCCAGTTTGCAGGCGTGGCCACGCTATAACCTGCAGTCAATTGCAGGCTATCAATTACACGAATGATTTCATCGAAATTTCTTCCGGTTGAAGCGGGGTAGGTGATGGTAAGTTTTATCTTTTTGTCGGTATCAATCACAAACACGGACCGCACCGTAAATTTGTCGCTGATTTCTGGGTGCACCATGTCATATAAGTTTGCCACTTCAAATTTCGGATCGGCAATGATGGGGAAATTCACCGCTGTTTGCTGGGTTTCGTTGATGTCGCCAATCCATTTTTTGTGCGATTCCACATCATCCACGCTAAGTGCAACCACTTTTACATTTCGTTTATCAAACTCAGCCCTCAGTTTAGCAACTGCTCCGAGTTCAGTCGTACATACAGGCGTAAAATCTGCGGGGTGCGAAAATAAAACGCCCCAGCTGCTGCCTAGCCATTCATGAAATTTAATTTTTCCTTCGCTTGTTTCTGCCTGAAAGTCAGGCGCAATGTCTCCTAATCGAATTGCCATATCTATTTACTTTTTGCCAAAAATAATAAAAGTCTACTGATTAAGTAGACTTTTATTAAGATTAGCTATTCGATATGCCTTAATTTAACTTCATCTGCCTTTCGCGCTTAACAATTTTTGCCAGAGTGGCATCTGAAAGAATCTGTAGCGTTTCGTCTCTTACGCTTAGTAGGCTGTCTCTAATTCCACAGCTTTTTTCGTTTTTACATTCATCGCATCGCTCGTAATAATTGATCGAAACGCAGGGCAAAAGAGCAATAGGTCCATCAATTAAACGCATCACCTGCATCAGATTTACATCCGTTGGCTTTTTTACAAGGTAGTAGCCTCCGCCTTTTCCTTTTTTACTTTCTAAAATGTTAGCGTGGCGCAATTCGAGTAAAATAGCTTCGAGGAATTTTTTAGGGATATGCTTTTTTTCTGAGATATCTTGTATTTGTACAGGTCCTTGTTCGTAGCGCTCGGTCAGGTACACAAGCGCATGAATGGCGTATTTACATTTCTTGGATAGCATAACATTTACAAGGTATGCTTTTTATCGAAAAACTTTATTGATCTAGCGTGGTATGCATTGTAAGGTTAGTTTTATTTTTACCCAAAATAGATTGAATGATCGTTTCTAAACCGCAGCCAACTACGCTTATTTCTTTTGTGTTTTTTTTACTGATCACATTTATTGTGCTTGGCATGAATGTGTTTTCGGTGATGCAGTCAGCAGATCCAGCTTGGTACAATTACGTGGTAATTAGTTTACTTTTTCCCATCTCCATTTTTGTGCTCTATAAAATTTTCATTCGTTACAAAGTGGTAAAGCTCGGAAACAATCAAGTGGTAATTAGTTTTCCGGTGCTGAAACAAACCCAGCAATATGTGTTGGCCGATGTTCAGTTTTGGTTTGAAAACCGGGTGAAAACTGGTAAGAATTCTGTTTACAAAGAGGTAGTTATAAAATTTACGGATGGCAGTAAGGTATCTCTTAGCCTAAAAGAGTCTACCGAATATGAGCGAGTCATCCAATACTTGAAGCAGAAATTGACTAAAAAGCAAGTTGAGATTCCTCGGTAGCGTTGGTAAAGCATAGAAATAAAATTACTTTTGCAGTCTCTCGCTGAAAGAAACAGAATTAATAAATGCCCAGGTGGTGAAATTGGTAGACACGCTACTTTGAGGGGGTAGTGCCGCAAGGTGTGCTGGTTCGAATCCAGTTCTGGGCACCAATAGAATCCGAAAGTCAGGATTCGAAATTCAGTAAATCAGCGTTCTTGAATAGCAGTTTCTGACCTCTTGCTATTCCCGCTAAAACCCCTCATTCTCACCGAAAATAAGATCAATCAAAGAAGTCTTTTCTAGATTCTTATTTTCCCTTACGGAATTTATTTTTCTTAAGTTTATAGTTGGTTTCCTATTGCCAGTAGAAGGTAATAATGGGATCAGATTGTTTGAGTTAGCATAATTCATTAAGAACAAGTGGTACTATGAGAAAATTAGACAGTTTAAAGTCGTTGTTTGGTGTCTTGATCTTTTTCTTTTCTTTCATCAGTACGGTGCGTGGACAAGTTGCTATTGGCACCACTACAACCCCCAACCCCGATCCGAATGCGGTCCTTTTGCTAGTCGGTAATGGCAGCCAGGGATTGATAATACCAGTTGTTAGCAGCTTAGGCTCTTTTGGCAAGGCCGGTATGGTTGTTTATAACTCAACTTCTAAGTTTGTTCACTATCATGATGGTACCGCTTGGAATCAAGTGGGTGGCGGTTCGGGTGGAGGCCAAGGAATAACCATTTCGGGTAACACAGTACAATTAAACTCAACACCGGGTTCTACTTTTGGATTATCCAGTACTGCACCTACAGCCAAAGGGCAATTGTTAGCGTGGGATGGCACAAAGTGGGATGCCACTGCAACACCAACCATTACAGGCCAAACATTAAGTTGGGATAACGCAACTGGAAAATGGAACTTGGTTTCCTCAAGCGCGCTACCAACACTTACGGCCAATCAACTATTATCGAATAACGGAAGCAACACAGGCATTAACGTAGCTGGCGATTTAGCCTTGGCAGTTACTGGAACAACAGGCACTTTTACCGTTGCCAACAATGCCATTAGCAATGCAAAATTGGCCACGGGCATAGACGCTACAAAAATTACTACAGGAACACTGCCAACAGCTCAAGTTCCCAACTTGAGTGCGGCTAAAATAACTTCAGGCGTATTGCCCGTTGGCGTAGGAGGAACAGGAGCAAGTAGTTTATCAGGCGTGCTTGTTGGCAATGGTTCAAGTGCAATTACCGCCATCACCACGGGTTCTAATGGACAAGTTTTGACCGTAAATGCCGGTGTGCCCACTTGGCAAAACGCCCCTACCGCTTCGGGCTCAGCGGGTGGAGATTTAACCGGAACATATCCTAACCCGACTTTGGCTAATTCATCCGTAACATCCACCAAACTGGCAATCAATGCCGTGGCTACAGCAAACATTGCCGCGAGTGCGGTCGATGATTCTAAAATTGCCAATGTGGCACCATCAAAAATATTGCAGTCAAGTGCTACTTCCGGTCAGGTATTAAAATGGAATGGCACCGCATGGGCTCCGGCAGCTGATAATGTGGGAGGAGGAGGCGCACCCACGCTTAATCCAGGTCAAATCATTGTGGGTGATGGTGCAACCAATTCTGCTGCTACTATTAGTCTCGATGCAACACTCAATAGCACCAATGGAAATGTAACTGTTCAAGGCTTACAAGGAAGACCGATATCAGCCACTGTCCCAACCACCAACAGCGTCTATCAATACAATGGCACTCAATGGACGCCCGTGGTTTTAGCAGGTGGAGGTACCGTTACCAATATTGCCACCGGCACCGGATTGACCGGTGGGCCGATTTCATCAACAGGCACTATTTCCATTGCACCCAATGGAGTGTCGGCAACCGAGCTGGCAGCCAATGCCGTAACGAATGCAAAAATTGCTTCCAATGCTGTTAACTCTTCTCAAATTATCGATGCAACTATTACAGATGCAGATGTGAGCAGCTCAGCAGCCATTGCGGTGAACAAATTAGCAACCGGAACTAATGGGCAAATCCTTACGGTAAGCGGTGGTGTACCCACTTGGCAAACATCTGCTGCGTTGACGAATCCCATGACTAGCAGTGGTGATCTGATTGCAGGTGGTCCAGCAGGCGTACCAGGACGGTTGGGCATCGGTACAAATGGTCAAGTGTTGACCGTAAACGCAGGGACACCGAGTTGGCAAAATGCACCTGCTCCTTCTGGTTCTGCAGGGGGAGATTTGGCAGGCTCGTATCCAAATCCAACCATTGCTGCCGGAGCAGGAACAAATATTATCACAGCAATCAACGGTGCCGCTTCGCTCATCAATGGTGCCCGTATCAATACATCATTTGGTACTCAAAATATTTCAACCACAGGCACATTGACAGCGGGTGCTATAACGACTACCAATCTGGCATCAATTAACGGAGCAACCTATACCTGGCCCAACGCCAATGCAGCCGGTGTTCTTACCAATAATGGAACAGGTGTGCTATCATGGGCACCATCCATTGGCCTTTCTTCGGCACTGGCGTCTGGAAATATTTTTGTGGGTAATGCGGGCAATATCGCCACCGGTGTCGCGATGAGTGGAGATGCCACTATCAACAACACCGGAGCAGTTACAGTTGGCACAGGCGCAATTACGTCAACAAAAATATTAGACGCCACCATTGTGAACGCAGATATTAACGCGGCAGCGGCTATTGCCGGAACGAAAGTAGCACCATCCTTTGGCGCGCAAAATATTTCAACAACCGGCACCCTTTCAACAGGCGCGGCTACCGTAACAGGATTAACCATTGGCACATCAGTATGGCCAGCCAACGCAGGGGGAGTATTGACAAACAATGGCACCGGCACACTTTCGTGGGGATCGGCTCTTGCCAATCCGATGACAACACCTGGAGATATAATCTATGGAGGCGCAGGCGGTGTTGCAACCCGTTTGGCCACCGGAACTGGCTTCTTGAAGGGAGGAGCAACACCATCCTATTCGGCTATTGATTTGGCTACCGCTGATGTAACAGGAGTTTTACCCATTATTGCCGGAGGTACCGGAGCAATCACAGCAGCCGCGGCCAGAACAAATTTGGGATTGGGCACTCTTTCAACGTTGTCAACCGTAACAACGGCCGAAATCGCAAACGCAACGATCGTAGATGCCGATGTGAGCGGAACAGCCGCTATTGCGGGAAGCAAAATCAATCCTGCCTTTGGTGCTCAAAACATTTCTACTACGGGAACTTTGGGAGCCGGAGCAACCACGGTTTCAGGATTAACTGTTACAGGGGCTACTACGTTAAACACCGTTGGATACACGTGGCCCGCAGCACAAGGCGCAGCCGGAACGGCATTGACGAATAACGGAACCGGAACCTTGAGTTGGACTACTTCATCAGGACTTTCTTCCACGTTAACTTCTGCCAATATTTTTGTGGGTAATGGAAGCAACGTGGCAACGGGTGTTCCATTGACGGGCGATGCTACCATCACGAACGCAGGTGTGCTAACACTAAGCACGGTAGCTGCTACCGGTAATAGAATGATTACTGCGTTGAACAACTCGTCAGTCGGTGCAATAAATGGATCAAAAATCAACGCCAACTTTGGGGCGGGCAATGTTTCAACTTCAGGTACTTTGGTGGTGAGTGGTGCGACCTCACTTTCAAACCCAAGTGTACAAATTGGAGCCGTACCCTATACTTGGCCGGGGGCTCAAGGAGCTGCTGGAACGGTTTTAATCAATAACGGTTCAGGTACACTTAGTTGGGGATCCTCATTTACCAACCCAATGACCACAGCAGGCGATATTATTTTTGGCAACGCGGGTGGTGTGCCAGCTCGATTGGCCGCTGGTACCGGCTTTTTAAAAGGTGGAGCTACTCCTTCCTATTCTGCTGTTGGTTTAAATACATCAGACGTTACTGGCACATTGCCCGTTACCAATGGAGGTACAGGCCGCACCACGTGGGACGGTGTGCTATATGGCTCTGGCACTACATTATCTGACATAACTCCTGGACCAGTGGGAACTATATTTACATCATTAGGGCCAGCTACCGCACCAACATGGTCGGCTCCAGTTACAGCTACCAATGCCAATACTGTTATAAGAGGTAACGCAGCAGGAACTGCGCAAGTGGCTTCATCCATTACCGATGATGGCACAAGAGTAACGATCAATGGCCCATTGAATCCCTCTTATCGGTTTTTGGCGTATGGTGTAAACGAATCGCTTGCCATCGATAACACAGGCAATATTATTATTGGTGATGTGCTGGGCAATTCCAGTTCAAATTATTTTTTAACTGATTTTGAAAGCACACCACGGTTTGCTTTTATGGGCGCTAATGCTGGCTTTGGCACACTCAATCCAATCTATCCGGTAGATATTTTTAATACAAACTATGGCCTAAACCATACTGATGGGAGCATTATTATGAGTACCTATCTTGGAAATGGGGGTGGTGTAATTGGAGGTTCAATTGGTACACAATCCAATCATCCTTTTTTCATTTACGCCAATAATGATGGTGCTAAACTTACTGTAATGCCGAATGGCTTCGTAGGTATTGGATCTACGACACCAAGCCATAAACAGACTTTATTTGAAAATTCTTCCTACGTCCTTACCAACTATCAAACGGCTACCACGGGCACTTCGAGCTCAGATGGTTTCATGATTGGATTGGATAACGCATCAGGTACTGTAGATATTTGGAACTGGGAATTGACAGATATAAAAATTGCTACGGGTGCATTAGAACGATTGAGGATTACCTCTACGGGTAATGTAGGCATTGGAACAACTACGCCTACACAAAAATTAGATGTAGCGGGAAACATCAACTTATCAGGTAATATTACTGCTGCAGGCACTTTAAATGTAGCGTCAACAATAAATTTTACCTCGGCTGGTGTAGGCCAACAAATATTTGGATTTTCATCTTATTTCGGGGTCAATAATCATTGGATTCCAAATACTAGTAATTCGTATGATTTAGGAACAACTTCCTTTAGGTGGAGAACAGTCTATACCAACAATGTAGTGAACGTATCAGACGCTAGATTGAAAAAAGATATTGTGCAGTTGAAGTATGGGCTTTCCGAAATTCTCAGTATGCGCCCTGTAAGTTACGTGATGAAAGATGATCAAGAAGGTGAAACTAAACTTGGGCTCATTGCTCAAGAGGTACTGAAGCTAGTTCCTGAAGTGGTTTCGAATGATGGCAGCAAAGACAATTATTTGGGTATGAATTACACAGAGCTTATTCCAGTTCTGATCAAGGCCATTCAAGATCAGCAAAAAATCATTGATGACCTAAAATCGAAAAACATAACGCTCGAAGGTGAAATGGCTTCTGTAAAAGACCAGCAACAAGCCGAAATAACAGCCCTCAAAAAACAAATGGAAGAAGTGCTGCGTATTGTTGGAGCAGAGGCAAAGAAGAAGAAAGAGTAGTCAAGACCACTCTAAGTCAACTCCCTCGTTTCCTTCAAAGAATGTCTCTCGTATAGCAGAATAGAGATATTCACATCCCCGCTAAATATTCTCCCCTTTTCGGACAATTTTTTCTCCCTTTCGTGCTCGTCAATCTTTTTGCTATTCATTATTTCTTAAATTAACGCTTTGTAAATAAACCAACTTTATGAGGCTTCTATCTCAATCGCTTACTCGCTTTATCTTTTTAATTTTACTTATCATTGGCTACAGCAAAGTTTCTCTTGCGCAAAACTCTGTTTCAATAGGCACGACCAATACCAATTCCAAGGCTGTTTTGTGGTTGGCCTCTGCCGGGAGCAACCAAGGTATTATCATCCCAATCGTTTCTAACAAATCTGTAGTAGGTGCGGGTTCAGGGGAAAAAGGTATGGTAGTGTTTGACGACAGCGACAAGAAAGTATATTTTTTCGATGGCACCGGCTGGAACCAAGTAGGCGGAGGAGCTGGCAGCCAAGGCATCAGCATCGTAGGCAATAAAGTGCAACTCACAGGAAACTCAAGCGATACCTTCGGATTATCAACAACAACCCCAACAGCTAAAGGCCAATTGTTGGTTTGGGATGGCACCAAATGGGAACCTACTATTGCCCCGACCACCAATGGCCAAACATTAAGTTGGGACAATACCAACGGCAGGTGGACAGTAACCACCGCCACAGTTACCCTTTCGGGCGATGTATCAGGACCATCAAGCAATACAACTATACAAAACACTTCTGGAAATAGTATTGTGACAGCACTCAACGATGCGGCAACCACTTCAAAAATACTTCCTTCAAGAATAACCGCTGGTACACCGGGTCAGGTGCTTACCACTTCGGCAGGCAATGTTCCTGTGTGGAGTAGTCCATCAGCACTTCCCGCACTTCCCACAGGCCAACTTTTTGTGGGCAACGCCAGCAACGTGGCCACTGTCACCGCGCCTAGCGCAATACCCTTCAGCAATTTTGGTGCAGCCAATGCGGCTGTTTCATTGGGCGGCAATAAGATCACCAACCTCGGCACGCCCACCGCAAGCACTGATGCGGCCACCAAGGCGTATGTAGATGCGAACGTTGCTACCGAAAGCGACCCGATCGTAAAAGCGATTTCAGGAATCGTTAAATCAAATGGTACAACGATCAGCGCGGCAACTGCCGGAACCGATTATCAATCGCCATTAGTAAGTGGTACAAACATCAAAACCATTAACAGCACTTCGCTACTCGGCCCTGGCAACATCACGGCAGTTACCACCGAGGCAGACCCAACAGTAACAGCGATCAATGGCTTGGTAAAATCGAATGGCACAACAATTAGTGCCGTAGTTTCCGGAACAGATATTAAAACCATCAACAGTACTTCGCTACTCGGCTCAGGCAACATCACGGCAGTTACCACCGAGGCCGATCCTGTTGTAAGAGCTATTTCAGGTATTGTTAAGTCTAATGGCACAACAATAAGTGCCGCTACTGCGGGAACGGATTATGTTGCCACAGAAACAGACCCAGCGGTTAAAGCAATTAACGGATTAGTAAAAAGCAATGGCACAACGATCAGCGCGGCAACTGTAGGCACAGATTATCTAATCGCCAATCAGGCGATTACACTGTCGGGTGATGTAAGCGGTAGTGGCACTACAGGAATCACTACGGCCATCGCTACAAGCGCGGGCAATAGCATTGTTACCGCTATCAATAATGCCGGCACATCAGGCACAATTAATGACAGCAGATTGGCTACCATTGCCACCGCAGGCAAAGTAAATGGTGGAGCAATTACTACCGGAACGATTGGTGGAAATACAGCGATCAACTCGACAGGCAATATTGCTACTTCTGGCACATTAAACACAGGTGCTGCTACTGTTTCGGGATTAACCATCGGTTCAACGACTATAAATTGGCCAACGAATGCATCTGGTTCCTTGACGAACGATGGCTCTGGAAATTTAACTTGGGTACCTGCAGGCGGTAGCGGAACAGTTACCAGCATTATCAAAGGCGCAGGCCTCGTAGCAGGCCCCGCGATTACCACCAGTGGATCGATTGATGTGAATGTAGGAACTGGAGCCAATCAAATTGTTCAATTAGATGGCACCGGCAAACTTCCGGCAATTGATGGTTCGCAATTACTCAATCTTCCGGCAGGTGCAGAGACAGATCCCACGGTAAAGGCCATCAATGGACTGGTAAAATCAAACGGCACCGCGATCAGTGCAGCCACCGCGGGAACAGACTATGTTGCTACTGAAACCGATCCAACTGTAAAAGCAATTAACGGATTAGTAAAGAGCAACGGAACAACAATCAGCGCGGCAACTGCGGGCACGGATTATTTGACTCCTAACGGAAATGGCTCTGCGTTAACGAACTTAAGTGCTTCAAACATTTCATCTGGTACATTGGCCATCGCTAATGGTGGTACAGGTTCAACAACCGCACCCGCTGCGCGCACTGCATTAGGTCTTGGTACTTTATCTACATTGAGTTTGGTAACCAATGCAGAGATTAGCGATGGCACCATTGCGGATGTCGACATCAACGGAAGCGCAAACATTAGTGGAGCGAAAATCAATCCTACTTTTGGCGCGCAAGCTGTCTCAACCACTAGCACATTGACTACCGGATCAACAGGTCAGTTTGTGGTTGATGCTACAGGTAACATCACTAAGATCAATAACATTGCTACCTCTTTCCCGGCTACGCAGGGAGCCGCCAATTCGGTATTAACCAATGATGGAGCAGGCAATTTAACATGGGCAACCAGCAGTGGTTGGAGCTTAAGCGGAAATGCACTAGCAGGAGGTGAAAAAATAGGTTCAACCAATGGCAATCCGCTTACTTTTATTACTAATAACGTAGAGCACTTGCGGATTGACGCCTCTGGTAATGTGGGTATTGGCACGACTACACCTACTCAGCCACTGCACGTGGCAGGCCTGGAAGGACAATTTTTGGTAACACCCAACTTATCAGGACCTGGAGCCACTTCATTAATGGCTCAGTTAATAAACATAACTAGCAAAGGACCACAAGTACGATTTGCTGGTGCCGTTGGCGGGGCGGCCTGGAATGATATAGGGCAAGATGCCACTGGTAATTTTGTGATTGAAGCAAGCGATGTACCTCTGCTAACTCTTAATCAAAATGGCGCATTGGGTGTAGGTAGCACGCCTTCTTATGGAACATCCGGATTTGTCCTCACCTCAAATGGGGCTGGAGGTGCTCCAATCTGGCAAGCCGTTTCGGGTACCGGCACGGTTACGAGTGTAGCAGCAGGCACAGGCTTAACAGGCGGTACTATTACAACCAGTGGAATACTTGCCGTGGATGTTGGAACAACCGCGAACAAAATAGTTCAGTTAGATGGCACTGGGAAACTTCCGATCATTGATGGCTCACAATTAACCAATCTTCCAGCAGGTACAGAAGCAGATCCAATCGTAAGAGCCATCAACGGCTTGGTGAAATCCAATGGAACAACGATTAGTGCTGCTACAGCGGGAACAGATTTTCAATCTCCTTTGGTAAGCGGTACAAACATCAAAACCATTAACAGCACTTCGCTACTCGGCCCTGGCAACATCACGGCAGTTACCACCGAGGCAGACCCAACAGTAACAGCGATCAATGGCTTGGTAAAATCGAATGGCACAACAATTAGTGCCGTAGTTTCCGGAACAGATATTAAAACCATCAACAGTACTTCGCTACTCGGCTCAGGCAACATCACGGCAGTTACCACCGAGGCCGATCCTGTTGTAAGAGCTATTTCAGGTATTGTTAAGTCTAATGGCACAACAATAAGTGCCGCTACTGCGGGAACGGATTATGTTGCCACAGAAACAGACCCAGCGGTTAAAGCAATTAACGGATTAGTAAAAAGCAATGGCACAACGATCAGCGCGGCAACTGTAGGCACAGATTATCTAATCGCCAATCAGGCGATTACACTGTCGGGTGATGTAAGCGGTAGTGGCACTACAGGAATCACTACGGCCATCGCTACAAGCGCGGGCAATAGCATTGTTACCGCTATCAATAATGCCGGCACATCAGGCACAATTAATGACAGCAGATTGGCTACCATTGCCACCGCAGGCAAAGTAAATGGTGGAGCAATTACTACCGGAACGATTGGTGGAAATACAGCGATCAACTCGACAGGCAATATTGCTACTTCTGGCACATTAAACACAGGTGCTGCTACTGTTTCGGGATTAACCATCGGTTCAACGACTATAAATTGGCCAACGAATGCATCTGGTTCCTTGACGAACGATGGCTCTGGAAATTTAACTTGGGTACCTGCAGGCGGTAGCGGAACAGTTACCAGCATTATCAAAGGCGCAGGCCTCGTAGCAGGCCCCGCGATTACCACCAGTGGATCGATTGATGTGAATGTAGGAACTGGAGCCAATCAAATTGTTCAATTAGATGGCACCGGCAAACTTCCGGCAATTGATGGTTCGCAATTACTCAATCTTCCGGCAGGTGCAGAGACAGATCCCACGGTAAAGGCCATCAATGGACTGGTAAAATCAAACGGCACCGCGATCAGTGCAGCCACCGCGGGAACAGACTATGTTGCTACTGAAACCGATCCAACTGTAAAAGCAATTAACGGATTAGTAAAGAGCAACGGAACAACAATCAGCGCGGCAACTGCGGGCACGGATTATTTGACTCCTAACGGAAATGGCTCTGCGTTAACGAACTTAAGTGCTTCAAACATTTCATCTGGTACATTGGCCATCGCTAATGGTGGTACAGGTTCAACAACCGCACCCGCTGCGCGCACTGCATTAGGTCTTGGTACTTTATCTACATTGAGTTTGGTAACCAATGCAGAGATTAGCGATGGCACCATTGCGGATGTCGACATCAACGGAAGCGCAAACATTAGTGGAGCGAAAATCAATCCTACTTTTGGCGCGCAAGCTGTCTCAACCACTAGCACATTGACTACCGGATCAACAGGTCAGTTTGTGGTTGATGCTACGGGAAACATCACTAAGCTCAACAACATAACTACCTCTTTCCCTTCAGTGCAAGGAACTGCCAATACCGTATTGACAAATGATGGTGCAGGTAATTTAACGTGGGCAGCTAGCAGCGGCTGGGGTTTAACGGGAAATACACTTTCTGGCACGGAGAGAATAGGCAGCGATAATGCTCAACCGCTGGCCTTTGAAACAAATAACAACGAGCGTATGCGGATTAGTGCAACTGGCAATGTAGGTATTGGCACTACCACACCACAATCTCCTTTACAAATTGGAAGCCTGTTAAATTTTATTGACAATATTCCTGACGGACAAAATATTATTAGCAGAGGTCTTTATTATGACGGAACTGATTTTAGAAACGTAGGTACAACGAGCAGTAGCGCGTTGATGCTAGGAAACGAAAGAACGGGGCTTTTTGTATTTCCTGCTGGAGCAGCCAACGGGGTAGTCACTGGTCCCTCTATGCGCTTTAATGTACGATCAAGTGGCGTTGGTGTGAATGTAGATAACCCAGTTGAAACATTTCAAGTAAACGGAGCAACCTATCTAAATCAAATTACCGCACCAGGCACAACTACTGACAGGCTTTACAATGTGAGCGGCAATCTATTCTGGAATGGTACTAACATCTCAAGTGGCAGCAGCGGCTGGGGCTTAACGGGCAATACAGGTTTGATAGACGGGACTAACAACTTTATAGGAACAACAGATGCAACCCCTCTTAATTTCTTAGTTAACGGAAATCGAGCAGGAAGAATTGAGGCTAATTCTCCATACAATACTTTTTTTGGATATCAAGCGGGGGTAATAGGTGGTGGAAACAATAATGTTGCCTTTGGCAATGGGGCCCTTACAGCCAATACAGGAAATCTAAATACGGCCATAGGTACAATTGCCTTGAACAAAAATACATCGGGCTTCGGAAATGTTGGTGTAGGCGTTGGTGCACTAGAAAATAATACAACAGGGTCTCAAAATGTTGCCGTTGGCAATGGGGCTCTCAACGCCAATATTTCTGGGCAAAATAATGTTGCCATTGGGCATGCTGCTGGTCCTACAGTTGCTGGCCTTTCAAATGCTAATGCCATTGGCTACAACGCAAAAGTAGCGGTCAGCAACTCTTTAGTATTAGGCGGCACAGGCGTGGATGCAGTAAATGTGGGCATTGGTACAACCTCGCCTGTCAACCGCCTAGACATTGAAGGAGGTTTAGCAGTAGGGGCAGCCTATTCCGGCACATCGACCGCGCCCAGCAACGGTGCTATCATTCAAGGCAACGTGGGCATAGGCATTTCCAACCCCGTGGTGGGATTAGATGTTTTCAGTAACAATGGAATTAGACTTAACAGCTATTTAGGTGCGGGTTCTACTGCCAGCGGATCAGCCTATTTAGGAGCTAATCTCTATCAGGGTTATGCGAACAATTTTTGGT
>JAAFHY010000028.1 GCA_013298505.1 Cytophagales bacterium | reverse complement strand
GTTCACCGCGAGAACAAATCGTATTCCGAAGTACAGATCAGCAGTTTGATTTCAATAAAAACAGGTGGGTGCAAAGAAGATTGCTCGTATTGCCCGCAGGCGGCTCGTTATCATACCGATATAGAAGTAGAGCCGTTGATGAGTTTGCAGAAGGTGAAAGACCGTGCTTCGGTGGCAAAAGCAAACGGAGCCTCGCGATTGTGCATGGGAGCCGCTTGGCGCGAAGTGAGAGACAACAAAGATTTCGATCGGGTGCTTGAAATGGTTTCGGAAGTAAACGAAATGGGATTGGAAGTTTGTTGTACCCTTGGGATGCTGACCTACGAACAAGCCGAACGCTTGAAGCAAGCCGGATGTTTTGCCTACAATCACAATATCGATACTTCTGAAGATAATTACCAGAGCATCATTACCACTCGTACTTTTGAAGATCGCATCAACACACTCAACAACGTGCGCAAAGCAAAATTGAGCGTATGCTGTGGTGGCATTGTTGGCTTAGGCGAAACCAACGAAGACCGCATAAAAATGCTGCATACATTAAGTACCATGGAGGTACACCCCGACTCGGTGCCTATCAACGCGTTGGTGCCTGTTAAGGGAACACCGTTGCAGGATAACCAACGGGTAGGAATCGATGAAATGCTTCGGATGATAGCCACCGCTCGTATACTAATGCCATCTAGTGTGGTCAGATTGTCAGCAGGAAGAAATGAAATGAGCATGGCCGAACAAGCATTGTGCTTTATGGCCGGTGCCAATTCTATTTTTGCTGGCGAAAAATTATTGACCACGCCCAATCCAGATTTTGATACTGACATGCAGATGTTTGCTATGCTAGGTCTTACTCCACGCAAAGCGTTTAAAAATGTAGAAGAAAAAGAACCCGTTCATTAGTCGAATGGATGCCCTTCAAGATTTTAATCTTCACCTCCAACATGAATTAGATGAGTTGGAGGCGAATGGATTGTTACGTAGTTTAGTTCTGCCCGATAGCTTAATAGATTTCAGTTCAAACGACTACCTCGGATTTTCTAGATCAGCAAGTTTAACTGTTATTGAAAAAGAGTTGAGGCATGGGGCAACAGGCTCTCGCTCCATTTCGGGTAATTGTAAAGAAGCAGAAGAAGCAGAGCAAAAAGTGGCTGCTTTTCATGGCTATGAAGCCGCACTGATTTTCAACTCGGGCTATGCCGCCAACGTGGGTTTGTTTTCGTGCATTGCCTCGCGGGGCGATACGTTCATTTCAGACGAGTACATCCATGCCAGCACCATAGACGGGATGCGCTTAAGCCATGCACATCGTGTAAAATTCAAACACAATAACCTGCAAGATTTAGAACTGAAATTAAATGAAGCAGTCGGTACTAAGTTTGTTTCCATAGAATCTATTTATTCGATGGATGGAGACGAAGCCCCACTCGTTGCCATCTCATCGCTGTGCAAAAAGTATAATGCTTTACTGATTGTAGACGAAGCACATGCTCTTGGCGTGTTTGGCGATAAGGGCGATGGGTTGGTTTGTAAATATAATCTTCAAGATGAAGTGCTGGCTTGCATTTATACGTTTGGCAAGGCAGCGGGATTACACGGAGCCGCTGTTGCGGGAAACGCTAGCATGCGTAAATTTTTGATTAACAAGGCGCGGTCGTTTATTTATTCTACCGCCATGCCACCACCAATGTATGAGCAAATAAAACTTGCGTACGATTTGTTGCCAACTGCAAGTCGCGGAAAATTATTTGAACTGATTACATACTTTAAAAATCAAGCGCGCAGCCTTAGTGCAATTGAATTTTTAAAAAGCGATTCGCCCATTCAAGGTGTTGTGATTGGCGATAATTTGAAAGCAAAAGCAATGGCGCAACACTTAAATACAAATGGTTTTTTTATCAGAGCCATACTTTCACCAACGGTGCCTGTGGGCAAAGAGCGCTTGCGGATTTGCTTACACGAGTTTAACTCGAAACAAGAAATTGATGAATTGATGAGCCAGATTAAAATTTTTCTGAAATGAGCGTAGTAGTTGCGGGCATTCATACGGGTATTGGCAAAACAGTTTGCTCGGCTATTATTTGCGAGGCCACTGGCTACGATTACCTAAAACCAGTACAGGCGGGCGATTTAGAAAACACCGACAGTTTGTTTGTGCAACGGCACGTGGCTAATAAGAATTGCTTTGTGCATCCAGAAATATATAAACTAAAAGTAGCAGCCTCTCCGCATTATGCGGCACAAGTAGAAGGCTTAGAAATAAAGAGAGAACGAATCGTACTTCCATCGCTTACTAAAAATATTGTGGTTGAAACAGCGGGTGGTATTATGAGTCCGTTGGCCAAAAATTTCCTTAACCTAGATTTGATTCAACAGCTCGGCTTGCCTGTAGTGTTGGTTTCAAATAATTATTTAGGAAGCATCAACCACACGCTGATGAGTTGCTTAGCCTTGAAAAGCATTAACGCACAAATAGTAGGTATTGTGTTTAATGGAGAAAAGAATGAAGCAAGCGAAAACTTTATTCTGGAACACACGAATCTGCCGTTGTTGTTTTCAATTCCAGCCTTTAAGTCATTGGATAAAAATGCGATCACCGATTTCGCCAAAACCATTACGATAAATTTTTAAAAATGAATTTATTCGACCGCGACAAAAAATTTATCTGGCATCCATTTACCCAAATGAAAGTGGCGGATGCGCCCATTCATATAGAAAGTGGCAGGGGTGCAATGCTCTTCGGCAGTGATGGAAAGTCGTATATCGATGCAATCTCATCTTGGTGGGTAAATATCCACGGTCATGCCAACGCTTACATCGCATCGGCAATAGCCGAGCAGGCTACGAAGCTAGAGCAGGTAATATTTGCAGGGTTTACGCACTCGCCTGCTATTAACCTAGCTGAGCGGCTCGTTAACTTATTGGGCAGTCCATTCTCTAAAGTATTTTTTTCGGATAATGGTTCTACTTGCGTAGAGGTAGCCGTAAAGATGGCCTTGCAATATTGGTACAATCAAGGCGTAACAGAAAAAACCATCCTTATCGCGTTTGAAAACGCTTACCATGGCGATACGTTTGGTGCGATGAGCGTGAGCGGCAAAAGCACTTTTAACAAACCTTTCCAAAAACATTTATTTGAGGTCGTTCACATCCCCCTGCCAACGGATGAGAACTTAGATCAAGTGGTAGCCCAACTAAGAGATGTGGGCAAAGAGCAAAACGTAGCTGCTTTTATTTTCGAGCCATTGATTCAAGGCGCGGCCGGAATGTTGATGTACAAGCCAGCTCATTTGAATAAGCTGATTGCGGTAGCAAAAGAAAATAGCATACTCTGTATTGCCGATGAGGTAATGACTGGGTTTGGCAGAACGGGAAAGATTTTCGCGATTGACTACTTAGAAGAAAAACCCGATATCATTTGCTTGTCGAAGGGAATTACAGGCGGCTTTATGCCGTTGGGGGTTACAGTTTGTACAGAAACTATTTTTCAGGCTTTTTATTCAGACGAAAAACAAAAAGCCTTTTTTCATGGACATTCGTATACGGCAAATCCGTTGGCATGCGCAGCAGCAAATGCAAGTTTAGATTTATTGATTAAAGACAATTGCCAACATCAAATTCAATTGATAGCGGCATCGCACGCAACGTTTGCTCTGCGAATCAGAAACCATAAATCGGTGAAAAATATCCGTCAGCAAGGCACGGTGCTTGCTTTCGATATTGATACACAAGAAGACACTTCTTACTTTAACTCGATCAGCAAAGAAATGTATACCTATTTTATTTCAAAAGGTGTTTTGTTGCGGCCGCTTGGAAACGTGGTGTACATCATGCCACCTTACTGCATAACGCAGCAAGAATTAGAAGCCGTGTATGTGGTTATAGAAGATTTTTTAGCTACACTCAAATTTCGCTAGCAGACAAAAACAAGAGTGTATCTTTGCGCCAATGAAAAAATTAATTTCTCTGCTTATCCGATTTGTGCCACGCAAATACCTGCAACTTTTTAGTGGCGTAGGCCTAAAGGCATTAGGTATTTTTTACAGAGGCAACAAAGTAGAGTGCCCGATCTGCACCAATCACTACCGACAATTTTTGCCGTATGGCAGAATCAACCCACGCCCCAATGCGCTTTGCCCCAGTTGCCTTAGCCTAGAGCGACACCGATTGATATGGCTATACCTGAAAGAGAAGACCAATTTCTTTTCTGCAAAACTTAGCGTGCTTCACATTGCGCCCGAACATTGTTTTATGAAACCTTTTGAAGCGCAACATGGCGAGGGCTATATCACAGCCGACATCGAATCTCCGTTGGCCAAAGTTAAAATGGACATCCATCAAATTCCTTTCGGAGAAAATCATTTTGATGTAGTGCTGTGCAATCACGTGCTCGAACACGTGCAGGACGACATCAAAGCCATGAGTGAAATTAAGCGTGTACTCAAACCGAATGGCTGGGCGATTTTACAAGTGCCTTTCTTTGCGCCCGTGCCAGATGTAACCTTCGAGGATAATTCCATCACCGATCCGCGTGAGCGCGAAAAGATTTTTGGCCAAGATGATCATGTGAGAATGTTTGGAAAAGATTATTCAAAGCGGATTGCATCGTCAGGTCTTCAATCAGATTCAAATTTATTTGCTTTAGACTTCACCGAAGAGAATGCAACTTATTTTGGAATTGAGCGCAAGGAAGTATTGTATGTAGGCAGAAAGACGAAGTAGTACCTGGTTTTTACTTTTCTGGAGATTGATTACTCACCATTACCGTAGCGGCTAAAATTCCTCGTACTTTTTCCCACTTATCAAAACTTGTCTTTCTAACGAAGCAACTATGTAATTTTCTGGCTGATTCGCTCGTTGCTATTCCGATAAATGTTCCAGGTAAGTCAATGCCGCTATATCCAAGTCGCTGGCGTACTTGCTTTTTACCTTCAAACATTACCGTGTCAATGTGTAACCTTTTGGGGTGCTTTTTAATAAAATCTTGATAGCCTTTTGCAATCTGATCCCTATCGGTTTTTGTAAGAATTCTCTCAAAGGCAATAAAGAAAGGTTTGTTGATTAAATACTGGAATTCAGAGAGGTCAAAAGTCAACCAACCATTTCGCATATTAGATTCAATCACTACACTTTTGCTAAGAAGGTCTTCGCCAGGCGATTGTGTGGTGCTATCGACTGAATAGAGGCGAACACGCATTTTGAAGGATGGTAAGTTGTTTCTGAAAATCCGAATGCTGGCACTTTGTAGATAAACAGGAAATGAAAGTCCTTTTTGAACAGGACTTTTATTTTCAATCAATAGAGCCGTTGCCGAACCGGCATAAATCGTATCGGTTTCAAGAGTTCCCCCTCTCGACTTTTTATTCCCCAATTCAAACGTTTTATTCTTTTCCTTTTTTGATGTGATGGTGACTTCTTTTAATTGAATTACTTGTTCCTTCAAATAAATGATTACATCTTTTGTGAGAAAAGATTGAACCGGAATACTTTTTTTATTAAACCCAATTCCAGAAAAATGCAGCGTATCTTTTAAGTTGAGATTGGGCACTTGCAGTGCAAACGAACCATCTTCATTGGAAATAGTGCCGATACCAGTGTTTACAATTCCGATGTTGGTATATGCAATTGGTTTTTTATCGGTTTGATTGACAACTTTTCCGTTAAGCGTGATTTGAGAATACCCAAGTTGAATGGTGACGAGTAGAGCTATCGCTACTTTAAGCATCTTGATTTTTTCTTTTGAGATGTAGATTGCTCCTCATTAGTTCTTCTTGCCTACGATATTTTATTGATAAAAAAGACGAAGGCACAAAAACTAAGTGTCTTTGTGCCTTCTTGATCAATTAACTAGAGAACGCCTACTTCCCCAACTTCTCCAATACCTCCATCACTTCTTGTACGTGTTGGCGACTGGTTTCCAGCAATGCTTTTTCTTCGCTGTTCAAGTCCAACTCAATTACTTTTTCAATACCGTTCTTTCCTAAGATAACGGGCACGCCCAAATAGCAATTCTTGATTCCGTATTCGCCATCCAATTGCATACATACGGGCAATACCCTTCGTTGGTCTTTTACAATTGCCTCTACCATTTGTGCAGCGGCCGAACCGGGCGCATACCAAGCAGAAGTACCCATGAGTTTTACTAGCTCTCCACCGCCCACTTTGGTGCGCTCGATAATGGCGTTCAATTTATCTTTCGCAATCAATTCGGTTACAGGAATACCGCCTACGGTTGTGTAACGAGGCAGCGGCACCATGGTATCGCCATGGCCGCCTAACAACATTGCTTGGATGTCTTTCGGAGATACATTCAATGCTTCGGCCAAAAATGCTCTGTAACGTGCCGTGTCCAAAATCCCTGCCATGCCCATCACGCGGGTGCGAGGTAGTTTGGAAGTAATATGCGCTTGGTACGTCATTACATCTAGTGGATTTGAAACCACTATAATAATGGCATTGGGTGAGTGCTTCACCACATTTTCCGTCACCGATTTTACAATGCCTGCGTTGGTCCCGATCAAGTCATCGCGCGTCATGCCGGGCTTGCGCGGAAGTCCCGAAGTAATGACTACTACCTCTGAACCTGCGGTTTTAGTGTAGTCGTTGGTAGAGCCGATGGTGCGGCTATCGTATAAATCGATAGGGGCTTTCTGCCAAATATCCAATGCTTTTCCTTCGGCAAAGCCTTCGCGAATGTCGACTAGCACAATTTCGTTGGCAATTTCTTTGTATGCCAACACATCGGCACAAGTCGCGCCTACATTTCCGGCTCCTACTACGGTAATCTTCATATTATGGGGTATTTAATGCGTTTAAAATCAGGTCGCGAAGTTATCAATCGAACGTTCAAAAAGAAAAGGATTTGCAAAAATTACAGATCGTCATTCATTGTCGTTTCCTTAAGTCCTTTTTTGATAACCTCACCTGATTCCTCTCCAAAGGAGAGGATCTTGGTGGAGCTTAAGGAAACGACATTGAATCTTCATTCACCACCAATTTCTACGATAAGTATGGATTTAGTTTGCTCGGTCACTTTGTAGCGGTTGTCGATTCGGTGCGCAGCTACCCACACTATTTCACCAGCCGATTCTAAAACGGTTACCGAATTTTTGTCGGCCATGCTCACTTTCTGGTCAATCAAAAAATCGCTTACTTTTTTGCGGTTCGTCATACCCAACGGGAAAAATGAATCTCCTGCTTTCCATCTCCTCCACGTAAGTGGAAATTTAAGAAGGTCTTTGTCTAGCAATGCGATGCGTGGGCTTTGATCGAATTGAACAAAATGAGCAGATGAAGCAAGGCTAAGGATATTATTGCCCATCGTTGCCTCGGTTTGGTCAATCTCAATCACTACATCCTCTAAATCTGATTTTTTTTTCGATACAATCAAGTGTTTCCTATCAATTACTAATTGATGGCCAGTTGAGAAAAACAATTTACCCGGTTGCCCATTTATCGCAACAACAATACTCTTGCATTGATCGAAGTGAAAGCCAAATTCTTTTACTACTTCCCACAACAACGCGGTGTTGTACAACAAACCCAACGAGTGATCGAACCCTGTTTTGGCTAGCAATATTTTTCCACCATCTAGTGTGCAAAATAACTTTTTCCAATTGGCAATAGTATGGGCGACAATATGAGCGCTGCCAGTCAATTTTTCAATGGTCTTTTCGGTTGTTTCCGTCAGAGCGGGATTGATTTCTTTTAGGGTAGGAGTGACTCTGTGCCGAATGAAGTTTCGTTGGTAGTCGTCTGTTTGGTTGCTTTCGTCTTCGCGCCAAGCAATACCAACTGTCGCGGCATAGCTTTGTAGTTCGCTTTGTGTGGCAAATAATAGAGGGCGAATGACCCGGCCATTTTTTTTGGCAATGCCGAGCAAGCCATCTAAGCTTGTTCCTTTTGTAAGATTCAATAGTACTGTTTCTACAGAGTCGGTAAGATGATGTGCGGTAGCGATCCAATCTAAGCTATGCTGTTTTATCAACGCATTAAACCAATCGTACCTAAGTTCGCGTGCTGCCATTTGAATGGATAGCCTGTGTTGGGTGGCATAATTGTTGGTATCGAACCGGATGCTATGGAATGGGATAGACCACTTTTTGCATTTTGCTGCTACGAAATTCTCGTCTTCGTCAGATTCATTTCCGCGAAGCTGAAAATTACAGTGCGCAACGGCAATCGAAAACCCTGCTTCGCGAAACAAGTGGAGCATCACCATCGAATCCATCCCGCCACTTACGGCCAAAAGAATTTTATCGGTAGTTTTGCACAATGACTTACTATGGTGTTGAAACGATTGAAGCACGTACAAATGTAAACGGAGATGACTGAACGGAGGAATTACTTTGCTTCAAAATTGATTTTCTTTTTTGTTCTCTTTTTAGGGATCGCATCGATAGGCGTTGCTCAAAAGCGAATTGTATTAAAAAAAGCAGATAATGGGTATGGTGGCACGCGTGCAGGCGAACGCTACGATAGGCTGATAGGCAATGTGGTTTTTGAACAAAATACTACCACCATTTATTGCGACTCGGCTTACTTCTTTAGGGCGAAAAATCAACTAGAAGCTTACGGCCGCGTGCATATCACCGAGGGCGATTCGGTAGATATTACTGCCTCGGGGCTACTTTACGATGGCAACACAAAAATTGCTAAGCTTCGCAAAAAAGTAGTGTTTGTAAAACTCGGGCTTGCAAAACTATATACCGACTTCCTCGATTACGATCGGATCAAGAACGAAGCACGCTACTTTAACGGAGGCAAGCTGGTTGATACCACTAATACATTGGTGAGCAAAAAAGGGTATTACGACATTCCGGTAAACGTGGCTTCTTTTAAAACTGAAGTTGTTGGTGATAATGTAGATTATACTCTGAAGGCCGATACGCTTCAATACAATAGCAAAACGAGGGTTATCTATTTTAGAGATACCACCTTGGTAACGGGCAAAGACGGCAAGACGGCACTTTACAAAAGCGGCACGTACAATACTATACAGAAACTTTCGGTGCTGCAGAGTGGCGATTTTGAAACACCGAGTTACCGAATGAAAGGCGATCAGAACTTCTTAGACGATGTAAAGAAATTTTATAAATCAAAAGGGCATGTTGCCATGACATCTAAAACTGAGAAAATGACCATTTATGGAGATGATGGTTTTTACGATCGTGCGAATGGCTTATCGAAAGTATATGGCAACGCTTACTTAGCCAAAGTAGATGATGACGGAGATACGCTTTTCGTTTCTGCCGATACACTCGTTTCGATTGAGCATGTAGACGCAAAGAAAAAACGATTGTTGGCCTACAACCACGTAAAGTTGTTTAAGAACAATATGCAAGGCTCAGCCGATTCGCTCACCTACGTTGCTGCCGACTCGATGTTGTACTTTTTCAAAGATCCCATTTTGTGGTCGGAAGATAATCAGATGACAGCCGACTCGATACGTGTTTTGTTGAAAGATAAAAAGGTGAATAGGATATACATGATCGCCAATTCATTTGTGGTTTCGCAAGATTCGATGAGAAATTTTAATCAGATAAAAGGGCGCAAAATGACGGCTTACATGGACAATAAGAATATCAGCCACGTGATTGTGCAAGGCAACGGAGAGAGCCTGTACTATGCATTGGAAGAAAAAGATTTGATTAAAAACGACAGCCTGCACCTTAAGTTGATGATTACAATGGGGATGAACAAAATGATTTGCAGCAATATGCGCATCAACTTTGTGAAGGGCCGGGTTAATAACGTTAGTTTCTACGTAAAGCCAGATGCGCAGCTGATACCCATCCACGAGCTAAAGAAAGAATACCGGATGTTAAAAGGGTTTGCTTGGCGCAGAAAAGAAAGACCACAAAAAGCAGAGGTGACTAGAAAGAAATCTACTAAAACGCTTTGAGTTGGCGGTAAATTGCACAGTCGCAAAAGTTTTTTCTAACTATCAGCAAAGACATTGCTTTTTTTAGTACTTTCACATTCAAACTTGTTGTAATGATGAAACAGTTGCTTTTGCTTGGTTTCTTCTTTCTATCGAGCAAGTTTGTGCTTTCTCAGCAAGAGGTAGCCGATGGCCACGATCACTACCAAACTTCCTTCAATCAAGTCTTACGTATCCCCATCCGAATCAAGAACCATTCTGATAAGGCGCAGTTCTATGTGGTTAAAAAAGTGAAGGGCGAGCTAGGCGATACCCAAAAGGGATATTTCTGTTTGGGTAGCAAATGCTTAGACGGAGCCATTGAAGAGTTTTCTAAACGAATAGAGCCAGGCGAAACGCTCTACGATCTTTACTATACCATCGAGAGTGGAATTCAGAATACGCAAGCCGCCTTCAAATTCGAGTATTTCCCCAAGGGTAGTTTACATGCAATACAAGAAAAGAGCGTACAGGTAGTGGTAGAAGAAAGACATACTAAATCGTATGTTTTTCAATCAAGGGAGATTACGATGCAAGATATTTACCCAAACCCTGCGCAAGATCATGCCTTTATTGATTACCGCTTGCACACAGAATCGGTGAAAGCTAAAATCTCCATTCACAATGTACTAGGAAAAAACATGGGCGATTACGAACTCAATCCCTCAGAAACCCGCGTAAGGGTAGAGGCGGAGGGTCTTGTGGCTGGGGTTTATTTTTATACGCTGTATCTTGATAATAACGGTATTCTTACCCGAAAGCTGATTGTTAGAAAATAGTTAGAAGCCATTTCAAAAAGACTGCGTCTTTGCGAACGAAGTAAAACAATCTCCTTTTTTTGAAGCCAAAATGGGATTGCTTCGGTCGTCCCTCCCTCGCAAAGACGGCACTTTATAATTTTTGAGATGGCTTCTAGCACTTTTTAGCGTTTCCATTCATCTATTGTTCGAGCCAAATTGAAATTGAAAATTTCAGTAGGTATCTTATATTTGCAGGCTATTTTTATCGGTAAACCGTGATTTTAAAGAAATTAAGCACTCTATCATTTAAAGTTACCCTTCCTTCAGCGTTGCTGTTGCTTGCCTTTGTCATTTTGGGTACATCGTGCAGCCGTTTTAGAAGGCTTGAGAAGAGTGATGATTGGAAACTGAAATACCAAGGTGGGCTGGCTTACTATGCCAAGAAAGATTACTACCGGACTGCTATATTGTTCGAGCAGATTTTGCCCATTGTGCGCGGGTTGCCAGAAGGAGAGAAGGTGGAATTTTATTTAGCTTACTGCCAGTATTACGAAAAAACGTATTTATTGGCATCGAATCAATTCAAAACGTTTTTTGAGAATTACGGAAGAAGCCAACTGGCCGAGGAAGCATATTTTATGTATGCCTATTCTCTCTATGTTGCCTCTCCAGCCGAAAACCTCGATCAAAAAAGTAGTATCGAGGCGATGAACGCCATGCAAACGTATGTCAATCAATTTCCAGAAAGTAAGTTTGCCGATCGGGCGAATGAGGTAATTGCGGCCGCTCAAAAGAAATTAGAGAAAAAGGGCTTTGAGGGAGCTAAGCAATATTTGAAGTTAAAGTATTACCAAGCTGCCGTTGTTTCGTTCGAGAATTTCAGAAAAAGTTTCCCCGATTCGCAATACTTAGAAGAGCTGACTTACTTAAAGATTCAAGCACAGTACAAATTAGCAGAGGTGAGTATCAGCTCAAAACAACTTGAACGTTATACGGCCACGGTCGAGTATTATAAAGAATTGGCTGACAATTACCCCAATAGTTCGTACTTAAAAGATGCGCAGCGATATTACACTGGCAGCTTAGATCAATTAAATAAATTAAAAACTAAAAAATCCTAAATAAAATGGCAACTCAACCTTCAATTGTAACACGCGATGTAGATAAGATATATTCTCCAACAGGCAACTTATACGAGTCTGTTGTGATTATATCTAAGCGTGCCCGTCAAATATCGGTTAACCTGAAAGAGGAATTGAACAACAAGCTGGCCGATTTCGCTACCACGGTTGATAACCTAGAAGAAGTATTTGAAAACCGCGAGCAAATTGAGATTTCAAAATTCTATGAGCGCATGCCGAAATCAACTACGTCTGCAACTGAAGAATTTTTAGAAGGCAAGCTTAGGTTTCGTATGCGCGAGGCAGGTACTGAAGTAGCGAAGCCTGAGTAACTAATTTATGCTGTCGGGCAAGAAGATCGTTTTGGGTGTAAGCGGAAGCATAGCCGCCTACAAATCCGCTCTGATCGTTCGCCTGTTAGTAAAAGCAGGAGCAGAAGTAAAAGTAGTAATGACTTCTTCAGCAAAGGATTTCATCACTCCATTAACACTTTCTACGCTTTCAAAGAACCCTGTACTTTCAGAGTTTACAAATGGAGATCAGGGTCTTTGGAATAACCATGTCGACCTTGGCCTGTGGGCCGATGCATTGGTAGTGGCACCCGCCAGTGCCACTACAATAGGAAAGATGGCGCACGGAATTTCCGATAACTTATTGGTGGCAGTTTACCTTTCAGCACGGTGCCCTGTTTTTTTTGCGCCTGCTATGGATTTGGATATGCTGGCACATCCAACCACAAAAGCTAACATTCGCCTACTCGAAAGTTTTGGTAACATACAATTAAAGGCAGGCTATGGCGAACTTGCCAGCGGCTTGATAGGCGATGGCCGAATGGCCGAGCCAGAAGAGATTCTTAACTACTTAACGAACTTTTTCTCAGATTCTAAAAAATTAGCGGGCAAGCGAGTATTAGTTACAGCTGGCCCAACACACGAAGCACTCGATCCCGTTCGTTTTATAGGCAACAACTCAAGTGGAAAAATGGGTTTCGCGATTGCCGAACAATTGATCGAACAAGGTGCAGAAGTAGAACTGATCGTAGGGCCTACGCACTTGGCTCCTCAGTCGGCTCAGGTAAAGGTAACGCGTGTTACGTCTGCTCAAGAAATGTATACCGCTTGCTTAGAAAAGTTTGACACAACCGATATTGCAGTTTTAGCTGCCGCGGTGGCAGACTATCGCCCGTTGCAAAAGGCAGAACAAAAAATTAAGAAGACAACCGATGCCCTTACCATCGAATTAACAAAAACCCACGACATCGCTGCCGAACTAGGCAAACGAAAAAAAGCGAATCAGTTTATGGTTGGGTTCGCACTAGAAACTGAAAATGAAAAAGCAAACGCGTTAAAGAAAATTGCCGCCAAAAATTTTGACTTGATTGTTCTTAACTCTTTAAACGATAAAGGCGCAGGTTTTGGCCACGACACAAATAAGATTTCGATCATTAACAAAGCGGGCCAAGAAAAAGAATTCAGCTTAAAGCCTAAGCAGGAAGTTGCGAAGGATATTGTTACGGCAATCATTGAGTCGATCAACTGATAGAAATGGATAATTGCAAAATCAGTTTTACGGGTTTAAAGAAGACTTCGCGAAATGCCGTTTCGCTAACATTGCTTTGCACGTTGCTATCCTCTTTTGCTCTTTCGCAAGAATTAAATTGTAAGGTCTCCATTAACGCAGATCAAATACAAACTTCCGATCGTAGCGTGTTTAAAGACATGGAACGGGCTATTGCACTTTTTTTAAACACGCGCAAGTGGACTAACGACTCGTATAAAAGTCACGAACGAATTACGTGCGCCATTTTTTTGAATATCACCAAAATGCCATCCATCGGTGTGTTTAGTGCCAATGCCCAAATTACAGTAGCTCGCCCTGTGTATAATTCTAATTATGAAACAGTGTTGTTGAATTTTGCTGATCGCGATTGGGAATTTGAATACTTAGAATCTCAACCTATGGAATACAACGATAACACGTATATCAATAACCTTACTTCGATCTTGGCTTTTTATGCATACACCATTTTGGCAATGGATTACGATTCGTTCTCTGATTTGGGGGGCAATCAATTTGTTCAAAAGGCACTAATCGTTGCAACCAACGCACAAGCTTCAAATAAACCTGGATGGAATCCGCTGGGGAGTACGCGCAGTAGGTATTCGCTGGTAGAGAATATGAACAATCCACAGATGGTTGATCTACGAAAAAATACTTACACCTATCATCGGTTGGCGTTAGATTCGTTTGATAAAACCCCCGATCAAAGTCGCGAGAAAATATTGGAGGTATTAAAGAACATGAAAAAAGTTTGGGTGATATATCCCAATTCCATTTTACTGATTTCTTTTTTCGATACGAAGTCTACCGAGCTCACAAAACTATTTAAGGATGGCAGTTTGAATGTAAAGCGCGAAGCTTTTGACATCCTATCCGCAATCGACCCCAAGAGGGATATTTATCAAGAGATTATTTCTAGGTAATAGTATTACCAATTCTCCTTATTGGCTAATCCTATTTCCTTGTTTTTCAAATAAGGTTTTTACCTGCCTCCTTAGTATTTTTGTCCTCACTCGTATGCTACTTCAACTCACCATAAAAAATTACGCGCTGATCCGCCAGCTAGAGATTAAACCATCTGCTAAGTTGAATGTAATTACTGGAGAAACAGGCGCAGGCAAGTCGATCATGCTGGGTGCCGTTGGGCTATTGATAGGAAATAGAGCCGATGCAAAAGTGCTATGGGACGAAAACGAAAAGTGTGTAGTAGAAGGATTGTTTGATATCTCGGCCTATCGCTTGAAATCGTTATTCGATAGCAACGACCTCGACTATTTAGATAAAACTGTTATTCGGAGGGAGATTAACCCCGGAGGCAAGAGCAGAGCATTTATTAATGATACGCCCGTGACGCTGGAAGTAATGCGTAAGATTGGTAATCGCCTGATGGACGTTCACTCTCAGCACGAAACACTTGAACTTGGAAATAATTTATTTCAGCTCGAGCTGATCGATTCATTTGCTGTAAATCATAAAATCCGTGATGCGTATGATGTTTGTTGGAAAGCATTTTCAAACGCAAAGAACGAATACGATAAACTAACTCAAGAAGCGAGTGAGTTGAAGCAAGAAGCCGATTACGTAAAATTTCAATTGGATGAATTGGTTAAAGCCCGGTTGGTAGAAGGAGAGCAAGAACGTTTAGAATCGGAGTTGAAGGTAATGGAACATGCAGAAGAAATCAAAACACAACTTCTTTCGGTGGTAAGTCAACTAAGTCAATCTGAGGTGGCAGTTAGCTCAGTGCTGGCATCCGTACGTAATCAGCTAAGCAATATTGCCGACTATTCGCCTGACTATCAAAAATTATTTGAGCGCATTGAGAGCGTACGAATTGAATTAGACGACATAGCCAATGAGGCTGAACGCGAAGAATCGAATATAGAATTTGATCCAGTCCGCACTGAAGAAACAAAAGAAAGACTAAGTGTTATCTACCAATTGATGCAAAAGCATCGGGTAAAAGAATTGAATCAGTTACTTGCTTTGCAGGAATCCCTTCAGCAAAAATTTAATAAAACGAATAATTTAGACGAGGCTCTTCGCGCAGCAAAAGCAACATACGATACGGCTGCCGCTGAATT
Organism: Cytophagales bacterium; assembly: GCA_013298505.1. Classification (GTDB taxonomy): domain Bacteria; phylum Bacteroidota; class Bacteroidia; order Cytophagales; family Cyclobacteriaceae; genus ELB16-189. The sequence continues at coordinate 20,099 of JAAFHY010000028.1, read as the reverse complement.
AAAAGCTAAAGCTCTAGAATTAAGTAAATCACGGCAAAAGATTTTTGTGCCATTGTGTAAGCAGATCACTGAGTTGCTGGTTCAGCTAGGTATACCTAACGCAAGTTTAAAAATAGAGCATCAGTCGCTAACACCGTCTGTATCGGGTGCAGACTCTATAGATATTTTGTTTAGTGCCAACAAAGGCGTAGAGCCAAGGCCGCTTGCGCAAGTTGCTTCAGGTGGCGAATTTTCGCGCTTGATGTTTAGTATAAAATATGTGATGGCCGAAAAGACTTCTTTACCAACTTTAATTTTGGATGAGATTGATAGTGGCATTTCAGGTGAAATTGCCATTCAGTTAGGTAATAGGATGAAAGAGATGGCCAAGCGTCATCAACTTATCGCCATTAGCCACTTACCACAAATTGCGGCAAAGGGTGAAGCGCACTATTTTGTTTTTAAAGACGATCGTTCTTCAAAAACGATAAGTTCGATCAAGCAACTTTCTTTGGACGAGCGGATAGAAGAAATTGCCAAAATGATAGGCGGTGCAAATCCATCTGCATTAGCGTTAGAAAATGCCCGCGAGTTGATGAGTACTTAGCTAACGTTATGCCCCATATAAAGGGCAACTTTCTCGTATTTCATTAATTCCGTTTTAAACATCCAGATGCACGACAGTTTTTGTGGGACTCATTCCACTTCCCGTCACCCCTCAAAAGTCATCTGTTAGTGCAGTTACTACTTGTCCCTTGGGTAGAGAGAATTTAGTCAATTTTAAAATGCGCTTTAAGCCCTTGAATTTGTTCCTAATAATTTCCTATTTTGTAGAGGCAGTTTGGGATTCCAGACTGCCAACAAACTAAACTATCAACACAATTGCTAAAGTACTATGAACATTTTTGTTGCCCGATTAAATTTTAAGACCAGGCGCGAAGACTTAGAAGCTGCTTTCGCGAAATTTGGTGAGGTTACCTCTGCTAAAATCGTTAAAGATCGAGATACGGGTCGATCGAAGGGTTTTGGATTTGTAGAGATGCCCAGCGAGGAAGATGGAAACAAGGCCATTGCTGCCCTCAACGAAACAGAATTAGATGGAAGAACGATTGTCGTAAAGATTGCCAACCCTAAACCTGCTGGTGATACGGGATCGGTTTAATGTAGTAAGGACTTACAAAACACAAGAGCGGAGGCATCACCTCCGCTCTTTTATTAATCCATAAAATGCAAACAACTATTTCGTCCTCTAAAAAAATTGGTTTCCTTTTAGGGCCTTCTCTTTTTTTTATCCTGCTGTTTACGATCAGCCCAGAGTTTATCTCGCCCAATGCAAATAAAGTATTGGCGTTGGCCGCTTGGATTATTGTTTGGTGGATAACCGAGGCAGTGCCTATTTCGATCACGGCCTTTTTGCCGCTTGTGCTTTTTCCTTTTATGGGAGTGATGAAAATGAGCGAAGCGGCTGCCCCTTATGCAAACCCGATTGTTTTTTTATTCATGGGCGGGTTTTTAATCGCACTTGCTTTAGAAAAACACCGACTACACGAACGCATTGCGTTAAACTTGGTAAAGATCACAGGCACATCTGGTAACGGAATCATTTTAGGTTTTATGTTGGCATCTGCTTTTATCAGTATGTGGATCAGCAATACTGCAACGGCTATGATGATGTTGCCAATTGCTTTGTCTGTAATCAATTTATTGAAAAGCAATCCACAGCAAGCCAATGAAGCCTTACCGAAAGGAGAAAGAAATTTTGCCATAGGCCTATTATTAACGGTGGGTTACGCATCGAGTATTGGCGGCATTGCCACCATCATCGGCACTCCACCGAATGTAGTCTTTGCAGGATTGCTAGATCAATTCTACCATCAGAAATTAGATTTTGGAAAGTGGATGTTGATTGGCTTTCCACTGATGGTTTTGTTATTGATAGCAACCTATGTAATTATTACCAAAGTATTATTCATAAATGGGATTACGCAAATACAAGGTTCAGATGATCTGATCAAAAGAAAACTCACTGAGTTAGGAAAATTAAGAAGAGAAGAAAAGTTTGTGATGACCATTTTCGTGCTTACTTGTTTGTCGTGGATTTTTCAGCAACCGATAAACTTAATGCTGGGCAGAGACATGCTCAACGATACCAATGTGGCCATGACAGGTGGCTTGCTGATGTTTGTTGTGCCGGTAGATTGGAAAACGATGCAATTTGTGTTGCATTGGAGCGATACGGAAAAGCTTGCGTGGGGGATTTTATTTTTATTTGGTGGAGGTTTGTGCTTGGCACAAGGATTGTCAAATGCAGGAATCATACAAGCAGTGGGTGCTAAAATTGCTGAGCATAGCACTTCTACCCAATTTCTCATTTTCGGATTGATTACAGCTTCTGTTTTTATTACCGAGCTGATGAGCAATGTAGCATTGGTTCAGATATTTATTCCTGTCGTGTTTGGAATTGCCACCAACCTGGGTGCTAACCCGATCTTGCTTGCTATGCCAGTAACGCTAGGCGCAAGTATGGCTTTTATGTTCCCCGTGGCGACACCGCCCAACGCCATTGTGTTTAGCAGCGGCCACATGAAAGTGAAGCACATGATGAAAGCCGGCATTTGGCTCAACATCATTTCTATCACTCTTATTTATCTGGCTTCGGTTACGTTGATGAGGTGGGTGTATGGGTAAGGTTTTGGAAAAATTAAAATAATTATGTATCTCCACTATCTTCTTTTTTTATCAAATGGATCTATATGCCTTGTTAATCGCCTCTGTTCTGTTTTGTACGTGTAACTTTTGATAAATGCTTGCAATGTGCTGGCGAACCGTATTGAAACTAATACCCAATAAATCACCAATTTCTTTATAAAGCATCCCTTTGGCTAATTGCTCAAGAACCTCTTTCTCACGCGGAGTTAGCAAGGCAATTTCCTTATTATGCTGCTGATGCTCATACTGAAAAAGTGTAACGAGTTTTCGGGCTATTGTGGAGCTCATCGGGGATCCGCCATTATACAATTCCTTAATGGCAGAAGTTATCTCAGAGGGTGGGGTCTTTTTCAAAAGATACCCACTGGCACCTGCCTTCAAGGCCTCAAAAACCTGCTCATTGTTTTCATACACCGTAAACATCATGAACTGAACAGAGGGACTAGTTTTCTTTACTTGCCTGATACAATCAATACCACTCATACCCGGCAGGTTTATATCCATAATGGCTATGTCTGGTTTTAATAGGGGTATTTCAAGTGTCGCTGCCTCGGCTGTCCGATATGATGCCATAAGTAGTAATTCCTTGTCCAGATGAATAAATTCAGCAAGCCCTTCGCTCACTTCTTCGAGATCTTCTACAATTGCAATCTTTATCCTTTTCATCGTTTCACTTAAGTGCTTTACGTTAGATATCAACCACAAGGATGATGGTGGTGCCTTGCTCGCTGAATAATTCGAATTTACCGCCTATATCCTCTATCCTCTTTATCATATTACTAATTCCATTGGCAAAGGGTCTGATATGATTGGTACTAAAACCCTTACCATTATCACGGATCGTTACTTTTAATCGATTTGTAATCTGAAAGTTAATTTCAATTTGAGTAGCCCCGGCATGTTTCACAATATTATGAAGTGACTCTTTTATAACCAGGTAAACGTTGCGTCTCACCTCTCCTTTTACCAATTGGTTTGTATTAATATTTGATGTGAAATTCAGTTTGATAGGATGGTGCTGTAGGTAATCGGCTGCATAAGCTCGGCTGAAACTTACAAGATCCTCAAGCGAGTCATATCGTTCGTTCAAAGCCCAAACAATTTCATTCATCTTTTCTGCCATCTCATCGCTGTAATCAGAAATTTTGGTCAAGTCATGACTAAGTGAAGATTCTTTCTTTGATTTCAGCTTAATCTTCTCGCTAATGAACTTAATGCGGCTCAGTCCTGCACCAAAGTCGTCATGCATATCGGTGGCAATTCGGGTGCGTTCTTTTTCTACGGCTTGCTTATTTTCAAGTATGAGTTTTTGTTTTTCAGCTTTCCTAGAATAATACTCTCGAACTGATAAAATTACTGCTAAAATAAAAGTAACAATAACGATGATTTGAAACCATACCGTTTGAAACCATGGCGTATCGATGTTAAATGTAAAAGGTTTTGAAAAATAAGCCTGCCTGCTGTCTCCCTTATAGCTGGCCTTAATGGCAAAAGCATAGTCGCCCGGTGGCAGGTTAGCATACGCGGCAACCGTACCTGACAAGCTGTTCGTCCACGCTGTATCATAACCTTCAAGCTTGTAGGCAAGGTGAATAGACTTACGATCCATATTAATGGCGGAAAAATATAACTGTATATTATTTTTTTCATACGGTAAGTCAAGTTTTTCCACGGGATTATGCGGGTATTGCTTTCCGTTGATATAAATCTCATCAAGATAAACCGTGATAACTTTCTTATCCTGTGCCAGCAACGAGTCAGGATCAAACCTCATAACGGATGATGCGCCCCCTATCCACACTTTGTTTTCAATACTATCATAATAAATACAACGTTCCGGAAACTCATTTTCCTTCAAGCCGTCCTCTTTTGTGAATGCTCGGATTCTATTCTCATCCACCAGCAAACAGCTTATACCTTTTGTGTACGTTGTAAGCCATAGTCTTCCTTTGCCATCAAAAATCATCGAGCTTACAAAGCGGGAAGGAAGTCCATCCTCATCGGTATAGCGGGTTAGGCGTTGACGAGCATGATCATAGCGAACAATGCCTCCACCGTCAAATGCAATCCAGAGATTGTTCTGCTTATCGTGGATCACTTCGTTGATCACATCATATATCCTGCCTTTCATGCCTGGGATTGTATCGAGCCAGACTTCCGAAAACCTATCTGTTTGATAATCCCAGTGTAACAACGAACCTGTTTTATTTACACCAAACCATAAATCTCCCGAATCGTCTTCTGCATAAGTAGAATAATAACTCCAGGAAAAATGCCCTCGTGCTCCATTTTTTGTGTAGTGATGAATCGCCCCGTCAGTTGCAGCTACCCGCACAAATCCACCACCTTTGTTTGCGCTGTACCACCGATCTCCATTACTATGCTGAAAAGCGAGAATAAGAACATCGGAGTTTGGAAAATAACGTTTTAAAAAATCTGTTGAATGCTGAAATTTACCTGTGAGCGGACTGAATGTTGTAAACTTTGCGGTTTGCCCGCCTGTGAAAATGATGTCATCGCCCACCGGGTTAACGCACCACGGTCCGGTAATTAAATTCTTTGAAAATAGTTTCCATTCGTCATTTTTTGAATCTAGTTGATACAACGAGGGTAGTGCGTAGAACGCAAGGTACATGCGCTGGTCTTTGCCCCGAAGAATGCGAATAGGATAATTACCAGCGCTTGGCTGCGGCTCAAACTTCTCCCAACTTTTAACAAGCTGTTGATTCACTTTAAGCCGGGTAACTCCTATATCTGTTCCTATCCAGAAATTGCCTTCTATATCCTTGAACAGGGTATGGGCATCATAGGCAATTTTATTATTGACGTTTAAACGAATTTTATAATCATTCTTTAAATTCAATAAGATAGCTCCTGCATCAAGCCTTCCGATAAACAGTGTGCTATCATTAAAAAAATTGCAAAAGTCATAGTTACGCATTGGCCAATGCTTTAATTGTTTCCCATCCAACGAATATCGATAAACTCCGCTAAAAAAGTTGGTGAAGTATAGCCATTGATTGATGGAGTCATAAAAATTAAACCGTAACACATTTGCATCGCTCGGTGTTAAACCAAGATCAAGCTTACTTAATTTTTTTACGTCATATCGATATAAATAATATTCAGTTGGATCGTTCTGCAAGCTGAGCAGGCAACTACTATCAGTTAGCGATTGCCCTATTATCAGACCGCTTTTGTTTTGTAAATCCGGAATAACAGCATCTACCAACTTCATGTCCCCATCGGCTACAAAGCAAGTATCCTCTGAGCTTAATAGGTACCGAGATGGTGAAATCCTATTTACTCCACAAACGGGGCGATTAATAAAATCAGAGGGCCTGTAAAACTGCCCGGTATACGTATTCAGAATTACAAGTTTACATCCGGCTGTAATCAGTACGAGATAACCAGGCTTTGTTTCAACCAAATGATCAATCCAATGCAATGGAAGGGTTGATGAATCGCCAATATTAAAATAATTTTTAAAGACGCTGCCGTCAAAACGACTTAGTCCATCTCCCAAACCAAACCACATAAAGCCTCGGCTGTCTTGCGTAATGCTGAGTACCCGGTTATCTGCGAGTCCGTTTTCTATGTTATAATGTAAGTGCGAAAAATCCTGTGCAGTGGCCAGGGAGCTAACAGTGCAGAAAAACAAAATAACTACGCGCATAAAGAGGTTACTCAATATAAAACATTTACCGTAATAGTAAGCACAGAAACTCAGAAAATAGGTAGTACGAAAGTGGGAAGCTTCAAAGGTGCCTTGTCCTACGTTTTGCGCATGATAATCCTCGTGGGATACCTCAGATTTGATTAATGAATATGCAGGGTAGAAAATGGCTTATTGAAAAAAACTTTACCAATTATTCTAATCCTTAATTATGAATCTAAAATTGATAAAGAGTAAAATGAGAAATCAAGTTAGCAATCAATCCAAACCCAGGAGCAGTAAGCATTCACGCAGGGTATTTGTGTGCATTGTGCTGTTGTGCAGCTTACTTTTACACAATGTATTTGGGCAATCTCCAACAATTACAGCTTTTACACCTGTCATCGGCTTTGTTGGCACAACGGTTACGATTACCGGAACAAATTTCAACACCACAGCCCCTAACAACGTTGTTTATTTTGGAGCAACGCGCGCAACAGTAACAGCAGCTACGGCAACGCAGCTTACTGTGACTGTGCCAACGGGTGCTAAGTATGCATCCATTACGGTTCTCAATATCTCATCAGGTTTACAAGCATTCTCAACCACCAACTTTATCCCTGCATTTTCACCCAATAAGGGAAGCATTACACCAAGTGATTTTAACCCTAAGACAGACTTCGCCACGGGGTCAAGCCCATACTCCGTTTCTATTGGCGATTTGGATAGCGATGGTAAGGCTGACTTGGTGGTGACGAATAGTAGCAGCAACACAATATCAGTTTTCCGAAATACTAGCACAGGGCCAAGTTTTATTAGTTATGCTGCCAAAGTAGATTTTACTACTGACTCTGAACCAACTTCCGTTGCCATAGGTGATTTGGATGGAGATGGCAAGAATGACTTGGCTGTAACAAATTATACCAGCAATACGATATCCATTTTTATGAATACCAGTACAGGTGTGGGTTCTATTAGTTATGCCAGTAAAATAGATTTTACGACAGGAACGCAGCCAATCTCTATTTCTATAGGAGATCTGGATGGAGATGGCAGAGCTGACTTGGCGGTGACGAATTATTCTAATAGCACTCTATCTATTTTCAGAAATAAGAGCACAGGAATTGGAGTGATTAGCTACGCCACGAAAGATGACTTTTCGACTGGTACAAGCCCACGTTCTGCTTCAATTGGTGACTTGGATGGAGATGGTAAAGCTGATTTAGCAGTGGCGAACGAAATTAGCAACACAGTATCCATTTTTAGGAATATAAGTACAGGACCCAGCAATATTGGATTTGATATTAAGATAGACTTTCCCACAGGTTCAGCCCCTACTTCCATTTCTACAGGAGATCTGGATAGCGATGGCAAGGCAGATCTGGCGGTGGCTAATAGATTTAGTAGCACGGTGTCTATTCTCAGGAACACAAGTACAGGTGCTGGTAATATTGGTTTTGATGCCAAAATAGATTTTTCCTCAGGTTCAATCCCGAGGGCCGTTTCCATAAGTGATTTGGATGGCGATGGCAAACCAGACTTAGCGGTTGCTAATCAAAATAGCAACACGGTATCCGTTTTGAGAAACACCAGTATAGCAGTTGGTGCTATTAGCTATGCCGTCAAAGTAGATTTTCCCTCGGGTTTATATCCACGTTCCGTTTCCATTGGTGATATGGATGGCGATGGCAAGGCAGAGTTAGTAGTGGCTAATCGTGACGAGAATAGCTTATCGATTTTAAGAAATAACCCTATTTTTTCAGTACCCACCATCACCTCCTTTACCCCTACCTCTGGCCCTACAGGCACTACAGTAACCATTACCGGCACAAACTTCAGTACCACACCGGCTAACAATATTGTCTACTTCGGGGCAACCCGCGCTACTGTTACCGTTGCCACAGCAACGCAACTTACCGTTACTGTTCCAACTGGAGCAACGTATCAACCTATTACTGTTCAGGTGGTGGGGCTAATTGCTTATTCATCCAAGCAATTTCTGCCAATATTCTCGGGTGGAGGCTTGATAGATGCATGCAGTTTTGCACCCAAAGTAGATATTGCAACAGATTTTAATCCTCTGGGTATTGCCATCAATGATTTTGATGGAGATGGTAAAGGGGATATTGCAATCACAAACCGTGGCAGTAACCTACTTTCAATCTACAGAAACGTAAGCACCAGTGGAGTTCTCAACTCTAGCTCTCTTTCAACACCTATCAACTTAGCAACCCTAGACCAGCCATGGAGCGCAACAGCGGGAGACATTGATGGCGATGGTAAGCTTGACTTAGTAGTAGCGAATGCTCAAAGTGCTGCAATTTCAGTGTATCGAAATACCAGTACATCAGGTAGTCTCTCATTTGACAATAAAGTAGATTTTGCTACTGGGCTTGACCCTTGGAAGACAGCAATTGCAGATTTTGATGGTGATGGTAAACCGGAAATTATCGTTTCAAACCGATTCAGCAATTCTGTTTCGGTTTACAAAAACACAAGTTCGTCAGGTAGTTTCTCGACCTCAACGTTTGCAGCACCCGTCAATTTTTCAACTGGCACAGAACCTTATGACGTGGCGATTGGTGATGTTAACGGTGATAGCAAGCCAGATATCATTGCTTTAAATAATATAAGTAATTCCGTTTCCGTATTTCAAAATACTACTTCCTTAGGTGTTATAAATTCAAGTTCATTTGCAGCCAAGGTAGATTTTCCAACAAGTAGTTCACCCTATGGGCTAGCATTGGCAGACGTGGATGGAGACAGCAAACTAGACATACTAGCTTCTAATAATTTTGCGTTTAGTACGATCTCGATCCTTCAAAATGTTTCCGGAGGTACAATCAATTCATCATCCTTTTCACCTAAAGTTGATTTTGCGGTGGGTTCAACACCGAATCACTTTGGCTTAGCAGATTTTGATGGGGACGGGAAGTTAGATCTTGCTGTTACAAATTCCGGTAGCGATGCGTTCACTTTATTTAAGAACACTTCGGCAGTAGGGTCAATCACCTCTGCTTCATTTGCAGCTGGCATTAACATACCAACAGGTGCAAATCCAGCAGGCATTACAGCCGGAGATATTGACGGAGACGGCAGACCTGAAATAGTAGTTGGTAATTTTGTCGGTGGGTCTCTTTCCATCTATCAGAATCTTGTCGGCCTTATAAATCCACCGACCATTGCTTCCTTTGCACCGCTTTCTGGCCCTATCGGGAGTTCGGTAACAATAACAGGAATAAACTTCAACACACCATTCATCAACGCTGTCAAGATTAATGGTATCCCTGCAATCATTACAGCATCAACGGCTACCACACTAACCGTTACTGTTCCTGTTGGCGCCACAACGGGGCCAATTGAGGTGTCAATTGGCTGCAATACGGTAACGAGTGCAAGTAATTTTACGGTTCCAGCACCTGTAACAATCACTATATCTCCCCAACCAATTTCTACAGCAGTGTGTGATGGTGCGACCGCTTCATTCACTCTTGCATCATCGGGTACTACCAACCTTGCCTATCAATGGCAAAAAATAAGTTCCGAGGCTGCCTCGCTTAGTGGCTTAAGATGGAATATTCCATCAATAGCTGATTTACCAGATGGTATATCCGCCACAGCTATTGATCCCGCGCCCGTTATAGCGGTTATGGGTGGAGTTTCCGGTACAACATATTCCGTAGCAATGCGCTTTCGGGGTGTGGTAGAAACAAAAACCTATTTAGGCGGTACAACAACAGGTTTTTGGAATGCGAACGGAACACCTACATCTACTGCATACAATATTTATGAACTTCGAATCTCAGATCCTCCAGGAATCTATTATCTAAATGCAGGCGTTGAGAACTTATACTGTATTGCGATGGACTACCAGCAAACGATCAGTATTAAGTCTGGAGCTAATGTTGAGCTAAGAGCCTTTACAATCGAAAACGCAATTCTCAAAAACAAAGATCAGTTTGGCAATCCCATCATCATTCCTGGGATATCGCCAGCACCTTCTGCATTTGATGGGCAGTTTATCCAAATGGATGTGGTAGCCATTAACGGTGTTGGGTATGCAGACGTTACTGACGGAGGCGGTATCTCAGGAGCAACTTCCCCTACACTTACAGTAAATACAACCGGAAATTTTGGAGCCGCAGACTACCGATGCAAAGTATCAGGCGATTTGGCATCAGATATTTTTTCAAATGCGGTAACGCTTACCGTCAATCCTTTACCAAACCCACCAACTCCAATCAATAACAGCGGTTGCAGCGGAACAGATATTTCCATTGCCGCAAGCGGAGGAGCTAACGGGCAATATCGCTGGTACACCACTTCGACTGGCGGAACGGCCATTGCGGGTCAAACAAATGATATATACATACCTACACCCGCGCTCACAACCACCACTTCGTTTTGGGCGGCCATCAACAACGGCACTTGCGAGAGTACGCGCACCGAAGTGGTCGCGACCATGCTGCCATTGCCCCCAACGCCCACCGTTAGCCCCGCTGCTGCCGTGTGCGCGGGCAGCAACATCACGCTCAGTGCTTCAGGTACTACGAATGGAAATTACCGATGGTACGATGGGGCGAACGTCATTATCGGGCAAGTGAACAGCCAGCTATTAGTTACCAATCTCACCTCGAACAAAACTTTCCAGGCCTCCATTTTCGATGGCACGTGCGAAAGTAGCAAGGCGAATGCCAACGCCTCGGTAAAAAATTGTACCGCGCCAGCGGTTGCCAGCACCACGGCTACGGCCTTCATCGAAGGCGAAGTGAAGATCGACCTGCGCCCGCTCATCTCCGACCCTGAAAACGATTTGGATGAAAGCACGCTACAAGTAATCAGCATCAGCAGCGGTGCGCCCTTCTCGCTCAGCGGCATGGTGCTCTCGATCAACTATGCGGGCTTCCCTTTTACGGGCACCGATGTGATCAACCTTTCGGTTTGCGACCTCACCTCGCTCTGCACAACCCAAACCGTTGCCATCGAATTGGGAGGCAACATTACCGTGTACAATGCCATCTCGCCCAATGGCGACAACAAGAACCCAACCTTCCAAATCCAATACATCGACATACTGCCCGAAACAAAAAACAATAAAGTAATGATCTTCAACCGCTGGGGTGATGTGGTGTTTGAGGTAGAGAATTACGACAACACAAACCGCGTGTTCCGTGGATTGGACAACAGTGGCGATGCGCTACCTCCTGGCACATATTATTACAAAATCAAATTTGCCAATGGCGGATCGGAGAAAACAGGGTTTATCGCATTGAGAAAATAAAAAAAATGCCGCAAGCTCTTCCCCTCTCCTGTGGAGAGGGGATAGGGGTGAGGTCGGCCAAAATTTAAAACTTATGAAATATCTACTACTCCTTCTCGCATTAGCAGCTCCGCTTGCCGCAACCGCCCAGCAAGACCCCATCTATGCGCAGTACATGAACAACCCGTTGCTCATCAACCCGGCCTATGCGGGAAGCAACAAAATGTTCAACGCGTCTATCCAATACCGCACGCAGTGGGCGGGGCTGGAGGCGAACCCTTCCACATTTAATTTCTCAAGCCACATTTCGGCACGCAACAATAAACTGGGCATCGGGCTGAACGTGAACCAAGACAAACTTGGCGACACCAAGAACACTGAGGTGAGCGCGGCCTACGCCTACAAAATAAACTTGAAAGATGCCGTGCTGTCGTTGGGGCTGCAAGCGGGGTTTTTCCGCTACTCCAACGATGCATCGTTGCTCACGATCAGGGACCCAGGCGACCCATCATTCAATTCGCTCACAGAAACAAAATTCAATGTGGGCACGGGCGCGTTGTTGAAGAGCGACCGCTACATGGTTGGCCTTTCGGTGCCGCGGCTCATCCCCACATCGGTGAGCCAAGGAGGGCAATCGATCGAATTGTACAAGCAGCATTACTATTTGTTCGGCTCGTATGTTTGGTTCCTTTCAGAGACGGTACGGTTCAAACCCTCGCTGCTGTTGCGCGGTTCGGCAGGTGCACCCATTTCGGCAGACGTGAATGCGACCTTCACCTTTAGGGAACATTACTCGGCCGGTATTTTCACGCGCAACTTCAAAACCTATGGGCTGTTGATGCAAGCAAGCGTAAAGAAATTCAAGCTGGGTTACGTGTTCGAATTGCCCGGCAGCCCTGCTTCGAGTTTAAATTTTGTGAGCCACGAAATCATGCTGGGCATTTCCATGGGCGTGTTCACCTACCACGATCAAGGGGTGAAAACGTTTTGATTTGTCTCTCATCCAAACCCTCGGTTCGTGTCACACACACCGAAACGAAATGATAATAGCCTGTGAGGACACAGGCCATGGAATTGAAAAAAATAAAAGTGACCTGACTTACGGCACAAACATTTTATTCTGTGCCAAGCAACCGCCCAGTTGCTTATATACTTTTTTGATTGCCTCGGCAGAGGTATCACCATTGAGCGATTTAATGATTCTGTTTGATAACGTGCCTTCGGTAAGAATAATATTGAGTTCAGGTTTCCATTTTTCTAACGCACTATTTCCAACCGATAATTTTTCAATCAATAGTTTCCAAAGTTCGCCTGCGGTGCAATTTGAATTATGCCCAAACGCCTGCACATATTCCCAATGATCGATGGTGGCTTGTTGGCCAAATTTACTGGTCTTGTCAAAAATCTGAACGAGGCCTTCGGTTTTAAATTTCATTTGCGCCTCTAAGTTGATGAGTCTTTCGTTTACTAATGCCTTTAAGGTTTCAATCACCAAAGTAATGATGGCCATATCTGCCGAAGGGCATTCTTGAATGTCCATGATCCTAATTTCAATAGAGCCCCTATCGAACCGTGGGATGGCGCCACGCGAGTTAACCCATATCGGGTTCAATATATTTTCTTTGTCATACGGAGCTACATCCGATTTTATTTTTTCGTAGATGGCATTGAGATAGTTTCTTTTTGAAAAAATTGCTTCGGGAATTACTTTTCCGGTAATGGAAGGAATTTTTGCTTGATTAGTTTTGTAAAAATCGATGCGTGTATCAAGGGTGCCTGTTAGTTTACCATCTAAGATTGGCGAGCTGGCGCACAAAGCTGGTATAATTGGCAACAGTAAACGCACGGCTGCGTGGAGTTTGGCAAATTCTTCATCATCGTAAAATGGAAGATTTAAGTGTGTGCTTTGTAAGTTAGACCATCCATGGCCTTTGGTATTAAAAATTGAATCGTACAGATTGTATACTTCGTTGCTATCGTGTGGCCAAAGTTTTGTTTCGGTGAGCGGATCTATAAAAGGATGTGCTGCGGTGGGCAGCAACATGGCGTTCCATTTTTCAAGAATGCCGTTTATTCTTCGGATGTCATCGGCAAAACCATTTTCGAGTGCATTAAAATTTGATTCTGGCTTGGTAGACTTTAATTCAATTACGTGCAGCACCAATTCATTCGACCAGGTTACGATTCCGTTTTCAAAATCGCTTCCGTAAATACCAAGTTCGTGCTTGAGCACTTCATCTACAATGGGTTTTACCGTTAAAGTTTCTTTATCTACGAGCATGTATTCTAACTCAATGCCGTATGCCTGAAACAAGTGAATGCGCGAGGGTTGATTCATTTTTCGGATTTTATTTTGTTTAAAAATACTTCCATTATCGTATCGTACAATTTGTCTTTAAGGATTTTGTCTTCAATTCCTGAGTCAATGTTCGGATTGTCGTTGATTTCGATCACATAGAATTTTTCGTTCACCTCTTTCATATCCACACCATAAAGGCCTTTTCCGATAAGGGAGGTTGCTTTTAGCGCTGTTTTTAATAAGCCCGATGGAGCCTGGTCGATGGCGATGCAAGCCACATCACCATCACGGGTTGTTTCTTTTTGAGCGTTCCAGTTAATGATTTGCCAATGCTTGCTGGCCATAAAGTACTTGCACACAAACAAAACTTGGCCATCAATAATACCTACACGCCAGTCGAACGGTGTAGGTAAAAATTCTTGTGCTATCAGTAAGTCAGATTTTTCGAACATACTTTCACGCACTTGTTTAAATTGTTCGATGGATTCTATTTTAAAAACGCCTTTTGAAAAAGCCCCATCGGGTTGTTTTAGTATGAACGGAAAAGCTATTTTGTCTGAAAGGTGCTCGCAATTATCTTCGGAGACAACAAACGATTTTGGTGTAAGAATTTTATTGGCGCTCAGTAGCTCATGTAAGTAAACTTTATTTGTGCATTTTAAAATTGACTGCGGATCATCGATGACCACCAAACCAAGCGAAGCAGCCTTTTTTGCAAAGCGAAATGTATGGTGATTTACGTTGGTTGTTTCGCGAATAAACAGTGCATCGTATTGAATGAGTTGATCAAAATCATTTTTGGTTATAAACTCAGTATTAAAGCCTGCTTCTAAAGCCGCTTTGTAAAAACGCTTAAGTGCTTTGTCATCCGATGGTGGGTTGGCATCGTCTGGATTTACTAAAATGGCTAAGTCGTATTTTTTTCGATCGGGCTTGTAGTCGCGTTTCCGATGCAGGTATTTTTCAAGTGCGTTTATCAGCACGGGTTTGTCAGATTCTGGAACTTCGTTTATACTTAATGGCTTTATGCTGTGCAAAACCCATTTGTGCTTTTTTGAAAACGAGGCTCGGATAGAAGGGGCTTGTACCAACTGAAATAATTGAAGGCCAAGTTTGTTTAGGTTTTCAGAAAGCGTATTCCCAAAGTAAATATTAAACTCGATGCGATCGTACGGTTCGTTTTTAAAAGTGCTTTGTATGAGTTCGTCAAAATCCAGCGAATCGTCTCTCAGTATCGATGGAAAACGCAAATCTTGAATGGTAGAAACACCCGGCAATACTTTGTGGCTGCGTGCCTCGGCCAGTAACGATACATAGTAACCTTCGCTTTGGTATTGATACGATTTGCAAAGATTAATGACTTTTAAATTTTTGAATGACTGATAAGCCTCCATTGAAATATACATTTCGGGCGTGATTAATTCTACGTCCTCCAAGTTAAACTTCCACGCTTCGGGCTTTTCAACTACAATTAGTTTGGGCATAACTCAATTGAAAATTACACAATTTGAAAATGAGCAAATTTGAAAATGAAGTAAGCTATGATTTGTATTGTTTATTTATAGATGGTATTCAAATTGAATAATTTTCAAATTACTTTTTCGGTTCTATAATTAACAAGTTGGCATCGTATGTTACAATGCCCAACATAATGCTGTTGATGAGGCGATCAAAGGTTACATTATAATACTGGCTCTTCAACGGATTGGGGTTCATGGGGTCGGCCAGATAAACTTTGTTGGTAGGTTCATCATACCCGTTGATGATAACAAAATGCCCTACGGGTTCGCCTTTGATGCTGTCAAATTTATTGGTGGCAGATATTTCTCGCTGTGTTCCGTAAAGATAGGTGGCACTTAACCCAGTCAAAATTGGAATATCTTTTTTCAGGTAATCTTTGATCAAGTGTTCATCTAATTCTTTTTGTTGCACAATGCCGCCTGCCTCAACAAACTTGATATATGCTTTTGATGCTACTTGAAGTTTTTTGCTTCTGAATTTGTAGCGCATTTGCTTTTTCAAGTTACTAATCATCTTTGCTTGCGAAAGTGAAAACCAAGTAGGGTCGAATACATTTAAGTTATACGTGTAGATGCTCGCTTTGTAACCTCGTTTAAGTGCGTGATTGCCCAACATAACAGCCAAGGTGCCGCCAGTCTTCAAACTTTTTACTTCACTTACCACTTGCCGCAGCGATATTTCATCTTGATAATATTGATAAATGGAATGTAAGCAAGTGGGGCCACAGGTTACATCATCGGGCTGTGCCTCTATATCGAAATTTAAAAATAGCGCTTGGCGATTGGGCATTGCTAAAGAATTTTAGAAATGAGCAGGTCGAAAACTTCTACTAAGATCAAAATGATAATGATCCATTCTAAAATGCTGCTTTCGCGCTGATGCGAAATTTCTCTGAAAATGCTAAGGTTATCTTCAATAATGCGAAGTGTATATTCGATTTCGCTAAAGCGCACACGCAAATCGAAATGCTTCATTAATCCTTTATGGAGTTTATCTAAGTACTCATCGTCCCATACTTGCTCAGGTGCATCAAAAATATAAATGTTATCGGCAATATCGTTTTGGGTGGTCAATGCCTTTCCAATAAACTTGATCATTTCCTTGCGATTGATGCTAAGCTTTCCCGTTTTCTCTAAATGCCGTGCGAATCCTTTTATTTCTGTAAGTAAATTTTCAGTCACGTTGTGGTAATAATCCAATGCCACAGATTGCGCCAAGTTGAACATGGTGATGCGAACGACTTTATCATCTAGCCGATCGACAATCAATTGATCAAAATCAAATTCCATTTCACCATCTTGTATACTGATTTCATGATCGTCTCGTAACCAATTATTGTTCGGATCTTTTAGGTAAGCCGATATGGCTTTTACAGCGATTTTGATTTCTTCTTCTGAGTGCCCCGCAAAAACAATTACGCCATAATTGAAATAGTATTGATACCGGTCTTTTCCAAAACTATACATCAACTCGGTAGATGATTCGGACGCAGTCTTTACTTCGAGAAAACTTTTGATCCCCTTGATATCCAACTGATTGGCTACTAGTAAAGCAGATAGCTTTATTGTCTTTTCCATACCTCAAGATACTATGAATTGGCTTAAATTCAAGCGAGTAATTAAACCAGCTATTTAAGGTCAAAATGATTATGATTTCTTAACCCCAATTAGTTTATCGAAAGATTAACTTTGTGCCACAGTGAAAAAACTAAACCGAACTATCCATCAATTATGAAAAATAAAATTATTCTTTCTGTTCTCTTATTTTCAATCACGCTCACTTCGTTTGGTTGGGGTGTAACGGGTCATCGCGCCATTGGTTGGGTGGCAGAGCAGCACTTAACGCCAAAAGCAAAAAAGAAATTAAAAGAGCTACTGGGTCAACAGTCACTCGCCATTGTAGGCACTTGGATGGACGAGATCCGATCAGACTCTACGTACAACCATACAGCAGATTGGCATTGGGTAACGATTGAAACAGGGAAGACGTATGAAGAGTCCCCTAAAAATCCAAACGGAGATGTGATCATGACACTAGAACGTTTAATCGCATCGTTGAAAACAGGAAAGGTTAGTCGTAAGGATCAGATCGAATATGTAAAGATGATTGTCCACTTAGTGGGCGATATTCATCAGCCGCTGCATGTTGGTTGTTGTGATGATCGTGGTGGCAACAACGTGAAAGTAAAGTGGTTTAGAAACGATACGAATTTACATAGTGTGTGGGACAGCGGCTTGATAGACGACACAAAACTTAGCTACACCGAAGTAGGTTTGGCATTGGGCGAGCCTTCAAAAGATGAATTGAAAAAATGGCAGCGAGCCACCGTGCGTGAGTGGGCGAGTGAGTCGATGTTGTACCGCAAGCAAGTGTATGCAATAGGCGATGGCAATCTTAGTTTTAAGTATTCGTATAAAAATATGGATTTGGTAAAGCAACGATTGTTGCAAGCAGGCATACGCTTGGCGGGAGTATTTAACCAGATTTATAAATAGGGCATTTTTAAAAATTCACCTAGCCATTACCATGACAATCGAAGAAGCTCAATTACAAGTAGACCAATGGATAAAACAGTACGGTGTTCGTTATTTTAGCGAACTTACCAATATGGCTGTGCTTACGGAAGAAGTAGGAGAGGTGGCGCGAATTATGGCAAGGCGCTATGGAGATCAATCTGAGAAGGATTCGGACAAGGATAAAGACTTAGGCGATGAAATGGCCGATGTACTTTGGGTGTTGATTTGTTTGGCTAACCAAACAGGAGTAAACTTAACAGAGGCTTTCAAAAAAAATTTAGATAAGAAAACCAGCAGAGATAGCAACCGCCATCATCAGAATCTGAAATTGAAGTAGCTCATTATTTATATTTAAGTTGCTGGCAAGGTTGATTTTAAATTGACTTTTTTTCTACCCTCACCCTATTAAATTGTTGAGTTCACACAATGCCTCATCCCTCTCCCGTGGGAGAGGGACATACAAGTTATCAAGAATAGGAGAGTTTGAATGGGTGAGGGGAAAGGAAACTAGGTGGCTTTTACGAAACCAACACTCCGTTTTTCAAGCGAGGTAATTTATTGTACTTATCGATGGATAGACAAAATTCAAAATCCTCGTGTATGTTAAGTTTGTTCAGTCGCTTCACGTGTGAAGATTCGCTGAGGAATTTAGACATGTCACTTTTGGCAATGTTATAAAGATGGCGAGCTGCTAACGGAGCATCGCAATCGGGTCCTAAATAATCTTTTAACTTTTCTACCAGTGCGCCAGCAAAAAGAGTGTCTTCTAAATTCACCCGGCCTTTCCACCCAGCGCAAACTACCAACACATTATTCTCATTAAACAATAAATATTTAGCTACAGCATTTAAGTTTAAAAACGAGCCGATAATTACTTCTTTTGCACCTTTCGATTTTTCGATGGCCATTGTTCCGTTGGTGGTGGTGAAGGCAATTTTTAATCCTTGAATGTCATCGCTCATGTATTCAAATGGCGAGTTGCCTTTGTCAAAGCCTTCTACTTTTTTGCCATCGCGTTCGCCAGAAGTAATGTAGCCTTTCAATTTCATTTCTCTGCACGCATCTAAGTTTGCAAATGGAGTAATGCTTTCTGCGCCATGGGCGAAAGCCGTTACCATACACGATGTGGCTCGTAAAACATCAACCACTACAACCGTTTTATCATGCACTGGGTACAGGTGCATTAATTCAGGGCTCAAACAAACGTCTATTGTTTTCATAGTTTGATTCGGTGATTTGGCAATTATCGAATCACCGAATCAGTTAATTAGAGGAAGTTTACTCACTACCGCTTTCAACAACTTACCGCGTACGTCAATAAAAATTTCTGTTCCTACTGTTGCTGAGCTAGTAGCTACATACCCTAGTCCTATGCCAATCCCGAGCATAGGCGATTGCGTTCCTGAAGTAACTTTTCCAAGTAAGTTTCCAGTTTGATCTTTTATTTGGTAGTCGTGGCGGGGAATACCTTTGTCGATCATTTTAAAGCCAACTAATTTTTTTGATACACCAACTTCTTTTTGTTTTTTGATAGCTGCCGAGTTAGTAAACTCTTTCGTGAATTTAGTAATCCACCCGAGGCCACCTTCAATAGGCGATGTGGTATCGTCAATATCATTACCGTAAAGGCAAAAACCCATTTCTAAACGAAGTGTATCGCGCGCTCCTAAACCAATTGGTTTAATGCCCTCATTCTTACCAGCTTCAAAAATGGCATTCCATGCTTTTTCTGCATTTGCTTTGTCTACATAGATTTCGAAGCCACCAGCACCAGTGTAGCCCGTGTTGCTAATTACTACATTGCTAATTCCTGCAAATTCGCTTATCGCGAAATGATAGTATTTAATGGATGCTAAATTTACATCTGTTAATTGTTGGAGTACACCAACAGCCTTCGGGCCTTGCACAGCAAACAGACACACATTGTCAGAAATGTTTTTCATTTCAGCACCTTTATCATTGAATTGCGAAATCCAATTCCAATCTTTTTCGATGTTCGATGCGTTGACAACCAACAGGTAGTCGTTGTCTTTTATTTTGTAAACGATTAAATCATCTACAATGCCGCCTGTGCTATTTGGAAAGCAAGAATACTGCGCTTGTCCGTCAATCAATTTACTGGCATCGTTGGTTGTTACGCGCTGAATCAAATCTAACGCA
>JAAFHY010000027.1 GCA_013298505.1 Cytophagales bacterium | reverse complement strand
ATACCGACTACCTTAGATGTCCTCCATCGCTCATGCCCGAGTTTGCGTTTATTGGCCGATCGAATGTTGGTAAATCATCGCTCATCAATATGCTGGTGCAGCGAAAAGACTTGGCTAAAGTTTCGGGCACACCTGGCAAAACACAAACCATCAATCACTTTATTATAAACGGAGGTTGGCACTTGGTTGATTTGCCAGGCTATGGATTTGCAAAAGTAAGTCAAGAAGCACGATGGAATTTCGGGAAAATAATTGAGGCCTACTTACAAAACCGCGAGCAATTGCTATGCACTTTTGTGCTGATTGACTCGCGCCATGAGGTGCAAAAAATTGATCTGGATTTTATTAATTGGTTAGGAATAAATCAGTTGCCAGTAGCCGTTTTACTTACCAAAACCGATAAACTAAAAAATAGCGAACTAGCCAAATCACGAACTACAATTGAACAGACGCTGCTCAACCATTGGGAAGAACTACCTCCTATTTTTATTACATCGGCTGTAAAAAAATCGGGACGCGATAAGATTTTAGACTTTATACAAGCCGCCATTGATAGAGAAAAAAATGATTAGTTTTGCCGCATAAAAAAGTAATTCATGGAGTTAAAAGAAATAGCATCTGTAAGTGGTAAAGGTGGACTTTTTAAAGTGTTGAAACCTAGCAAAGCAGGCGTGATTTTAGAATCTCTTGACCAAGCTAAGATAAAGTTGGTAGTAAGTGGAGCCCAGCGCATGTCGTTGCTAAGTGAAATATCTATTTATACGACTACCAAAGAAGGAACGGCAGCCTTGCTCGATGTTCTAAAAACCGTTAAGGGTAAACTAGGTGCAGAATTGGGAGTAACTCCAGAATCAGATCCTGCTAAACTTAAGTCTTTTCTCAAGTCGGTACTTCCCGAATATGACGAAGACAGAGTTTATGTATCGGATATTAAGAAATTAGTAAAATGGTATTCTATTCTCGTGAAAGAGGTTCCAGAAATTTTTGAACAAACATCTGATAGTAAAGAGAACTTGGCTTAGCATTTAATGGCTCTTTCCACCATCTCTGCAGAGCCCACATAAAAAGGGGTGCGTTGATGTAAGTTCATAGGTTTTATTTCCATAATCCTTCGTATTCCGTCTGTGGCTTTTCCACCCGCTTGTTCGGCAATAAAAGAAAGCGCATTGCACTCGTACATGAGCCTTAGTTTGCCATTAGCATCTTTTGCGGTGGCCGGATAAATATAGATTCCCCCCTTTAGCATGTTGCGATGAAAGTCGGCAACCAATGCACCAATGTACCTAGCTGTATAGTTTTTGTCTTTGCAGTGCTGCAAATACGCTTTTACTGAAGGTGAAAAAGAATTAGATAAACCCTCGTTGATTGAATAAATTTTTCCCGTTGCTGGCATCGTCATATCCGGATGCGAGAGCACGTATTCGCCCAGTGTAGGTTCATACGTAAATCCATTTACACCATGGCCTGTAGTGTAAACCAACATGGTAGACGATCCGTACAAAATATATCCGGCAGCTACTTGGTCATCGCCTGTTTGTAAAATATCTTGTTCGTTGATCGGTTGCCCCACCTCACTTTTTCTTCGATAAATAGAAAATATTGTACCCACTGATACATTTACGTCAATGTTTGATGAGCCGTCCAGCGGATCAATCGCGATGACGTAATTGCCATCGTTGTTTAAGTCAACAAATGATTCTGTTTCTTCAGAAATCAAAGCACACACTTCGCCACCTTTCGATAATGCACGCGTAAATCGGATGTTTGCCAGCACATCCAACTTCTGTTGCTGCTCTCCTGTTGGATTTTGTGAGCCAATAGCCCCCATAATGTCAATTAATCCAGCTTTGTTTATTTCTCGATTCACCACCTTTGAAGCTAAGGCAATATCTCTAAGGAGTTGAGAAAGTTCGCCACTCGCATATTGAAACTGGTCTTGATTATTCTTTATGAACCGATCTAAGGCAGTGCCAATAGGCAGAGCAATTCGGGAAGCTTCCATAAACTGTAGATTAAACTGATTTTGATGAGTAAATTTCGGTCACAAATATAAGTTGCAAACGTTTGAAATAAGCAAAATCAATGAATATCTTTAAATTCGGGGGCGCATCCTTGAAGAATAGCGATCGTTTTAGGCAAGTAAGCGCTATCGTTGGAGCGCATTCCGCAAATGGCATTCTGGTAGTTGTGTCCGCCTTAGGTAAAACTACAAACGCATTAGAAAAAATAGTTGCTTCTGCCATTTCTCAAACTTCCTTCCAGCAAGAATTAAACGAGTTGATATCGTACCACAAGCAGGTTTGCTTGGAACTTGGATTGCCTGATTCGACATGGGAAGGTGTTGATCAGCTCTTTACTGAATTGAAAAACGCGGCTCATCAACAGAGTGCTAACGATGAACGATATGATCGAATTGTTTCGTTTGGCGAACTGATTTCGTCAACATTGGTAGCGGCTTATTTGCTTCAACAAGGGTTTGCAGTGAAATGGATCGATGCCCGCGACTACATTAAAACAGATGATTGCTTTAGGGAAGGAAAAATTTTATGGAATGAAACAGAAAAGTGTATAAAAAAATTAAAGGGAATAGAAAATAAAGTAATCGTTACGCAAGGCTTTATTGGTTCTACCCTAAGTAACCAAACCACTACTTTGGGTCGAGAAGGATCGGATTTTACAGCTGCTATTTTTGCATCGTGCCTAGAGGCTACTTCGGTTTCGATATGGAAAGATGTTCCAGGCGTGATGACTGCCGATCCGAAAAAGATTGCCGATGCAGTTGTATTTGATGAACTTCCCTACAAAGAGGCTGCCGAGATGACTTACTATGGCGCATCGGTGATACACCCCAAAACGATAAAACCACTTGCCAATAAAAAGATTCCACTATTCGTTAAGTGTTTTCTCGATCCGAATCTGCCCGGCACTAAAATACATGATTGCAAAATCGACAAACTCCCACCACTTATTGTTCACAAAGAAAACCAATGCCTAGTGTCATGCAAAGTAGTGGATTACACGTTTGTGGATGAAAATCAAATTGGCATTATCTTTCAAGCGCTTGCCAAATTGAATTTGCGTATTAATGTAATGCAGAACTCAGCCATTTCATTTTCCTTCTGCATTGATTACAGAGAAGACAAAACACTTAAATTGGTTGAGGTGCTTAGCAAAAATTTTGAAGTGTACTATAATGCCAACCTAACCCTTATCACCATTAAAAATTACGATGCAAAAACATCCAGTGAATACCGCGCTATGAAAGGGGTTATTTTAGAACAATCATCTCGCTCTACATTGCAAGTATTAGTAAAGGGGTGATCTCTGAAATCTCGCAAAGAGCTCAATCGGTTGTCAATCTTTTACGGTAAGCAACCTCTTACTTACTTTCAATCTTCTCCACTAATTCTCCATACCACCCCTCTCCATATTTTCTAATCAGTGGGTCTTTCAGAAATTTATACATTGGCACTTGCAGCGATTTGCCAAACGTGCAGGCGGCTGAACAGATGCTCCACTTATGGTAGTTGACCGCTTCAAACCCTTTTTTATTTTTTGTAATCCGAATGGGATAAAGATGACAGGAGATTGGTTTACGATACGAAATTTTTCCATCTAAGTACGCCTGTTCAATTCCACATTTTAAAATACCATCGGCATTGTAGTGAGCATAGGCGCACTCGCGGCCACCAATAGTGGGTGTAGAGTAGTCGCCATCTTCGTCTAATATATAGGCACCTTGTTCGGCAATAGATTTCAACCCATCGGGTGTGAGGTAGGGCTTTACCTGCTCTTGAATATCTTTCATCACTTGCAGTTCGTCTTCCTCCAAAGGCGCACCTAAATCTCCCTCCACGCAACAGGCTCCTTTGCATTTTTCCAAATGGCAAACAAATTCCACATCGCGGATATCATCTGAAACTAGTACCTCCCCTATCTTAATCATTGTTCTCTTAATTTAAAATCTAATTTCGCACGTTGGCTTTCTCCCTTCTTCTTTTGATAGTAATTCTTATCGGCAATGTAGCACACCCGCTCGATTTCTGCGTGCACTACTTGGCTTTTATCTACCCATTGGATGGTGAATGTGCGCGTTGCTTCTGAATTTGCCGCAACAGAATCTTTAATCTCTTTCAAGTCCTTTTCAGTGATCAGGTACTTTGCATACAAGGTCTGCCTACCGGGCTTCCGAAAGCGGATGCTAGCCGATTTATCCCATACCACATATGCTGGCCCCAATGCTTTGAAGAGCATCAGCATATAAAATGGATCTGCCGCTGAAAAAAGGCTTCCGCCAAAGATGGTGCCTACATAATTGTATGTCCAGATGTTTAATTTCAATTGAAGATGCAATTCGGAGTGATCGGCAGCCCAAAACAAAATTTTTCCACCCGAGCCGAAATACATCGGGTACCAATTCATAAGCACTCGAAATTTCCAGGTCGAAAAAGACTCTTTCTTATCAGTTGTAAAAAATGTTGGTCTCATATTCAAAAAGTACTCAAAATTAAACTCAATTTCCTATTCAAACGCGCTCGCTGATATTAACTTGCAAGATATTTTATGGATAGCTACCTACAAACACTCAACGAGCCCCAATTAGAAGCAGTACTTAATACAGATGGTCCCTGCATGTTGATTGCAGGTGCTGGCTCGGGTAAAACGCGCGTGCTCACCTACCGCATCGCTAATCTTATTCAAAGCCATCAGGTTGACCCGTTCAATATTATGGCACTTACCTTCACTAATAAGGCCGCAAAAGAAATGCGTGACCGTATTGAAGCTGTGGTTGGTGCTGATGCACGTAATTTATGGATGGGTACGTTCCATTCGGTATTTGCCCGAATACTACGGGCGGAAGCTCATCACCTAGGCTACCCTAATAACTTCACCATTTACGATACGGATGATTCTAAGTCGCTGTTAAGAGCGGTGGTGAAAGAAATGGGGCTAGATGAAACTCAATACAAAGTCAATACGGTTTACAATCGAATTTCTTCTGCCAAAAATAAATTGATTTCATGGCAAGAGTACTTGGCACATCCCATCATCATGGCCGATGATGCCGCCAACATGAGACCCGAGATTGGAAACATCTACAAAGCCTATGCGCTAAGGTGTTTCAAATCAGGGGCAATGGATTTTGATGATCTACTATTCAATACCGATAAACTTTTCAAAGAACACCTTGATGTGCTCAACAAATACCAGCAACGAATTCATTTTGTGTTAGTAGACGAGTTTCAAGACACCAACTTGTGCCAGTATTTTATTGTGCGCAAGTTGGCAGCAGTTCGCCAAAATATTTGTGTGGTGGGCGATGACGCTCAAAGCATTTACGGCTTTCGCGGAGCTGACATCAGCAACATCTTAAATTTTGAAAAAGATTATCCCGATTTACGGATCATTAAGCTAGAACAAAACTACCGCTCCACTAAAACAATTGTAGAAGCAGCCAATTCGGTAATTGCCAAAAATAAAGCGCAGCTACCCAAAAACGTTTGGACCGCCAATGATGAGGGCACTCCTATTGAGTTAATCAAGTCAGTATCAGATAATGAAGAAGGCAAACTCGTTGCCTCGTCCATCTTTGAAGAGAAGATGCAGCATCAATATAAGTTCAGCGACTTTGTAATTCTCTATCGCACCAATAGTCAATCGCGCGCGATTGAAGAAGCACTGCGCAGAATGAATATCAAATACAAAGTGGTGGGAGGCCTTTCCTTCTATCAGCGCAAAGAGATTAAAGACCTACTCGCCTACTTGCGCTTCGCACTCAATCAACAAGATGAAGCAAGCTTTCGCAGAATTATTAATTTACCCAAACGAGGCATTGGCGACTCTACCATCGACAAAATTATTGTGGCGGCCAACGACCACGCTATTTCAATTTGGGAAGTAATCCAAAACGCATCGTCATTTCTAGGTGGGCGTGCTTCGGGGCCGATTGATGATTTTGTAACTAAAATCAAACGGTTTGGCATCGAAATCCAAACGAAAGATGCCTACGAAGCCGCGGCTGAAATAGCAAAAGCATCGGGCTTGCTGAAAGAATTGTATGAAGATAAAACTGCCGAAGGCCTAAGCCGCTATGAAAACGTACAAGAGTTGCTCAATGCCATTAAAGAATATGTTGACGATCCCGAAAAGGAAGACAAGAGCCTTGGTGCCTTCTTGCAAGAAGTTTCATTGGTAACCGGGCAAGACGAAAACAAAGACAATGATCCAGACAAGGTTACCTTGATGACCATACACATGGCCAAGGGCTTGGAGTTTAAAAATGTATACATCGTAGGGCTTGAAGAAGATCTGTTCCCATCGCAAATGATGCTGAGCAGCCGAGCAGAATTAGAAGAAGAACGCAGACTTTTTTATGTAGCCATAACACGTGCACAAAAAAAACTTTTCTTATCATACGCAATCACACGGTATCGTTTTGGCCGGTTAAAAAATTGCGAACCCAGTAGGTTTTTAGATGACATCGATAAACGGTATATAAAAGTAAGCCCTCGCTTTAGCAAAACGGAAACATCTATACCCAATCCGAACTACGCCAAGAGTTTTGTTAGTGGCATGAAGAAATCTGTGAGCTCGCAGCCTGTTGCCAAGCCTACTGCTTACAAACCTGCTGCCGATTTTACTCCTAGCGACACAAAAGCGTTGGCAACTGGCATGAAGGTAGAGCATCCTAAATTTGGTTTTGGAACGGTTGTAAACATCGAAGCCCTCGGTGCGGAGCGCAAGGCGAAAATCCAGTTTAGTGATTTTGGCGAGAAGACATTATTACTTAGCTTTGCCAAGTTAAAGATTCATGAAAATTGATGGCCTTGTATTTGGCAACTTCTAATCATTGCTGTCTCTCCATCAAGAAAAAATCCGAAAGCGATCTCTATTAACTCTACTACTTTTGTAAATGATTAAAAAAGCTGACTCTCAATTAATCGGAGAATACAACACCCAACGCGAAGGCATCATTCTGAAAGAATATGGCCGCAATGTTCAAAAGCTGGTAAACTACATTCGCACCATTCCCGATAAGGATAAGCGAACCAAAATGGCCACCACGTTGATTGAACTCATCAAGCAATTGGCGCCTGTTGTAAAAGAAGCCCACGAAAATCCGCAACGCATGTGGGACGATTTGTACATCATTGCCGACTTTAATTTAGATATCGACAATCCATTTAGTACGCCCGACCGCACCATTCTTTTCAAAAAACCTCGTAAGATGGAGTACCCACAAAGCGATGTGCGGTTTAAACATTACGGAAAAAATGTAGAGCGGCTCATTAAAGAAGCCATTAAAAAAGAAGATCCAGCCGAACGAGAAGAAGCCACCATTTATTTGGGCAAGCTGATGAAAACATTCTACAGCAATTGGAACAAGGAAACCCTTGACGACTCCGTAATCGTAAAGGATTTACAGATCATGTCTCAAGGAAAGTTGACACTAAATTTAGAAAAGGTAAGAGAAGACAATCTGTTTGAAAAACTTTACCGCGAGCGAAAAAACCCACGACCCAATGGCGATAATCGTGAAGGCAGAGAGGGAAGAGATAACCGCAATCGCAACCAACGCTTCAACAAAAACAGAAGAGGTAATAATCCACACAGACGTAGAGATTGATGAGTTCGTTTAAGATAAAGGGAGGCCAAAAGTTAAGAGGCGAAATCATCCCGCAAGGCGCAAAGAATGAAGCCCTCCAAGTAATTTGTGTGCCGCTGCTTACGGGCGAGCCAGTTACGATTCATAATATTCCAGACATTGTTGATGTCAACAAACTGATTGAATTGGTTGGCGACTTGGGATGCCTAGTAGAAAAAATCGGCTCTGGGTCTTATCGCTTTACAGCTTCAACAATAAATACCGATTTTCTTAAAACAGATATATACCGAAAAAAAGCTGCCGCTTTGCGAGGATCGGTGATGTTGCTTGGCCCTATACTCGCCCGCTTTGGTGAAGCCAACATTCCCAAACCCGGTGGCGATAAAATTGGCAGAAGAAGATTAGATACACACTTCATCGGTTTTCAAAACCTAGGTGCAAAGTTCAACTTCAATGCCGAAGAAAGTTTATACCATATTGATGCCTCTCAATTAAAGGGCTGCTACATGTTACTTGATGAAGCTTCCGTTACCGGAACAGCGAACATCGTAATGGCGGCAGTTTTAGCAAAAGGAATCACTACCATATACAATGCAGCATGCGAGCCCTACTTACAACAGCTATGCGCAATGCTAAATAGAATGGGCGCAAAGATAAGTGGTATTGGCTCTAACTTATTGCAGATTGAAGGAGTTGAAAAACTTCACGGCACCGAGCATACATTGCTACCCGACATGATTGAGATTGGTAGTTTCATTGGGCTTGCTGCTATGACACAATCTGAAATCACCATAAAAAATTGCCAAATCGAAAAATTAGGTATCATCCCCGAAATATTTAGAAGGCTCGGAATCAAGATGGAATTTAGAGGCGATGACATTTATATTCCGGCACAAGAGCGATACGAAATAGAAACATTTATTGACGGCTCGATCCTTACCATTGCCGATGCACCGTGGCCAGGTTTTACGCCCGACTTACTAAGTATTGTGTTAGTAGTAGCCACTCAAGCAAAAGGAAATGTGCTGGTGCACCAAAAGATGTTTGAAAGTCGACTGTTCTTTGTAGATAAACTCATCGACATGGGGGCTCAAATTATTTTGTGCGATCCTCACCGCGCAAGTATCATGGGGCTCGACCGCAAGCAATCGCTGCGAGGAATAAAAATGTCATCGCCAGATATTCGTGCTGGCGTGGCGCTATTAATTGCTGCACTTTCCGCATCTGGCGAAAGTGAAATTTCTAATGTAGAGCAAATTGATCGAGGTTATCAAAACATTGAAGGCCGACTAAAAAAGTTGGGAGCCCAGATTGAGCGCATCGGTTGAAATGCAAGGAATAAACTAACTAAATTCTATCTTCAGCCCAACCGGGCAATGGTCAGACCCAAAGTATTCGTTGTAAATCAATGCGTCTTTTACGGAAGGTAATAGTTTACGCGTAACTAAGAAATGATCGATGCGCCATCCAATATTTTTATCTCGACCAAAAAAAACCTGATTCCAATAAGAAAACTTAACAGTATCGGGATATAAATGCCTAAACGTATCGGTAAAGCCCGCACCTAACAATTTACTGAAGCCATCAATTTCTTGTTGTGTGTACCCAGCCGATTTGTTGTAGTTTTCTTTTGGGCGAGAGAGATCAATGGGTTGATGAGCCACATTAAAATCGCCACACACAATTACAGGCTTTCTTCTATTCAGCCACAATAAGTATTCGCGAAAGGCATTGTCCCAATTTTGGCGGTATTCAAGTCTGGCAAGTTCAGAACCCGAATTGGGCGTATAAACAGTTACTACAAAAAATGTTGAGTACTCAGCCGCAATCACCCTCCCTTCTTGGTCAAACTCTTCGATGCCCATATCGTAGGCAACATCAATAGGATCTTCTTTTGTGAGAATGGCCGTGCCAGAATATCCCTTTCTAGCTTTGGATGAATTGGCGAACGATTTATACTCTGGCAAAAGTTCTAGCGTAGACAACGTCTCTTCTTTCGATGCTTTCGTTTCTTGCAAGCAAAGCACATCGGGTTGCATCGCACGGACATTTTCTATAAAACCCTTTTTAACTATGGCACGGACGCCATTCACATTCCACGATACGAGATGAAGTTGAGTCATTTAAAAGTAGTAAGTATAAAGTAGTAAGTATAAAGTAGTAAGTATCAAGTAGTAAGTAAAAAGTAGTAAGTAGCAAATAGATCAATATCTTATATCTAATGTCGTATATCTTATGTCTAATATCTATACCTCACAAAAGCCTCCATCGCTTCGTATTCGGCAAGGCCAAGTTCGTTATATCCTTTCGCGGTAGCGTGATTGCGGTCTTCCGCACGTACCCAAAACTCGCGCTTGTCATTGCCCGGGAATACTGCACTGTCTTTTTGCGACTGATGTTTAAATATGGCTCTTCGTTTGCGCATCAACTCATCGGGGCTTAATGGCACTGCCATCTCAATCTGATCGATGTCCCACTCTTGCCATGCGCCTCTATACAACCATAGGTAACAGTCCTTCATCCAATCTTTTTTCTTTAAGCGATCTACTGCTTGAAAAATAGCGGAAAGGCAGACCCGGTGTGTACCATGTGGATCGGATAAATCGCCCGCAGCATAAATTTGATGTGGCTTAATTTGTTCGATCAAATCAATAATAATTTGAATATCCTTTTCGCCCAATGGCTTTTTCTTAACGGCTCCCGTTTCATAAAAAGGCATATCTAAAAAGTGAGCCTGCGAATCGGGTATTCCCGTATAGCGACATCCTGCCTTCGCTTCCCCCCTTCTTATCAGTCCTTTTATTTTCATTACTTCGGCACTATCTAAATCGCCAGGTTTTTTTTCTCTTATGGCTTTCACAATTTTTGTGTAAAAAGATTCTCCATCTTCTTTTTCTAAACCAAACGATTGATCGAAATCGCGAACGAAATCCGCAAAGCGAATGGCATCGTCATCAAACACAGCAATGTTACCCGAAGTCTGATAGGCTACGTGTACTTCATGACCTTGATCTACCAATCGGATAAATGTGCCGCCCATTGAAATTACATCGTCATCGGGATGTGGGCTAAATATGATTACACGTTTAGGAAACGGGTTGGCACGTTCAGGTCGATTGCTATCGTCTGCGTTGGGCTTGCCACCGGGCCAGCCTGTTATAGTGTGTTGCAGTTGATTGAACACTTTTATATTCACTTGATAAGCAGATCCAAACTCGGTGATGATATCGCCCATCCCATGCTCCATGTAATCGTGGTTGGTCAATTTTAAAATTGGCTTCTTCAATTCTTGGCAGAGCCACACCACTGCTTTGCGAATCAGATTCTCGTTCCATTCACAGCTATCTACCAGCCAAGGTGTTTTCATAGCTGTGAGTTGCGAGGCAGCGGCCTCATCTAAAGTAACGAGCGTATTCGAGTGTCGCTGCAAAAAGGTGGACGGAATCTGATCCGTAATCGGGCCCTCTACCGCTCGCTTTACAATGGCACCCTTGCCCTCGCCCCACGCCATCATGATCACGCGTTTTGATTTTAAGATGGTGCCAACGCCCATTGTAATTGCTTTGGTGGGCACATTTTCTTCTCCGTAAAAATCGCTGGCCGCGTCTATGCGTGTAACTTGATCGAGTGAAACTAGTCGGGTGGCCGATCGCTCGGAGGAACCAGGTTCGTTAAATCCAATATGGCCAGTTCGGCCTACGCCTAATACTTGTAAATCAATGCCTCCCAACTTTTCGATCTTGGCATCGTAGGCTTTGCAAAACTCTGCAATCTTATCTTTCGCCAATGTGCCGTCCGGAATGTGAATATTCTCGCGCGGAATATCAATTTCATCGAACAAGAGTTCGTGCATAAACCGAACATAACTTTGCAACGAATTAGGAAGCATAGGATAATATTCGTCCAAATTGAAAGTGTAAACATTCTTAAAACTCAAGCCTTTTTTGTGGAGCGCAATTAACTCGGCATAAACTCGTGTGGGTGTAGAGCCCGTAGCCAAACCCAATACGCAATGTTTGCCCTCTGCCTGTTTTGATTTAATCAATGAAGCAATTTCGTTGGCTACAAAAACAGAAGCCAGTTCAGATGTTTGAAAGACACGGGTAGGTATTTTTTCAATTTCAGATTGTGACAACATAAGGCACTAAATGATGAGTTTTAGAACCTTAAAAATAGATACTTTTGCTCGTTATAGTAGAAGTTTAGAAAAAATTTGTGATGATAACCAAATGGAAAACTGATCTAACGGTAAGCCCGGCTAACCAAACCATCAGCAATAAAGATGCTGTGTTTACAATCGGATCTTGTTTTGCAGATGTGCTGGGTAATTACTTGACTCGCTCTAAGTTTAAAACGATGGTCAATCCATTCGAAACGGTTTACAATCCCATTTCAATCCATACATTATTAGAAATGGCGATTCACCAAAAAGAACCAAGCCCTGATGGTTTTATTGAACGAGACGGCCTTCACTATCATTATCAATTTCACTCCGACTTTTGCGAACCCGACCGAGCTTCTTTACAGACACGAATTAAAACCCAACTGGCTGACGCATTAGATTTTTTAACAAACTGCAAGGCAATTGTGCTTACTTACGGCACTTCTTTTGTTTATGTGCGAAAAGATATAGGTTCAGTAGTGGCCAACTGCCATAAAATGCCAGCCGAACTCTTTGAAAAAAAACTACTGGCTGTGTCCGAGATCTTAGCATCGTATAAGTCGTTAATTGATTCCTTAAAAAAAATAAACCCAGCTATTCGAGTAATAACTACGGTAAGCCCAGTGCGTCATCTGAAAGATACACTACAGCTTAACTCGGTTAGCAAATCTATTCTGCGCGTTGCTTGCCACAACCTTACTGAGTTTGGTGCCGATTATTTTCCAGCCTACGAAATAATGATGGACGACCTGCGTGACTACCGATTTTATAAAACCGATCGTATACACCCAACCGAGGAGGCTGAAGAATATATCTTAGAAAAATTCAAGGCATGTTACTTTTCTTCATCCACGGTAATTCTTCTAAATGAATTGGAAAAAATTAGGCAAGCCTTAGCACATAGGCCGTTGCAACCAAGTGCACCTGCGCATCAAACTTTTTTAAAGAAAACACTTAGTCAGTTAACTGCGATTTCGGATCAAGTAAATGTAGAAGATGAAATTACGGTGGTGAAATCTCAACTACTTAATTCATGAGCAGTACGATAACCATCGGAGAGAATCAATATCAAATTGATCAGTTACCCGATTTGAAAGATGATTCGTTTGAAGGAAGATGCATATCATTTTGCAAAGCGTGGCTGAATGGGCAACAAGAATTTGTAATCCACACATCTGGCTCGACCGGGCAGCCAAAAGAAATTATTTTGCAGCGAGCAAAAATGAAACAAAGCGCGCTGGCCACCGCGAAAGCAGTTAATTTGAACGAGGGCGAAACATCGCTGATTTGCTTAGACCCAAAATATGTTGGCGGCATGATGATGCTCGTACGCAGCCTTGAAATAAAAATGAAAATGGTTTTAGCAACACCCTCCGCTAATCCACTTGGCTTAATAAATCCGACTATCGCTATCGACTTTGCCGCGCTGGTTCCTTATCAAATTCAGGCCATCCTAAAATCCGATAACAGACTTGATCTTAATAAGATAAAAACGGTGTTAATGGGGGGCGCGCCAGTATCACAACTTCTCGAAACGGAATTGCAATCATTCAACACTCAATTTTATGAAACGTATGGCATGACAGAAACAATCTCTCACATTGCCCTCCGAAAAGTGAATGGTCCTGGTAAAAGTGAATTTTTTACAGTGTTGCAAGGCGTTGAAATAGAAACGGATAATCGTTCTTGCCTAGTGGCAAATATCCCTTACCTGCAAATAAAGGTGATTACCAACGATGTAGTAGAACGTAAAGGTACAACGCAGTTCAAATGGCTTGGCCGGTGGGATTCAATTATCAACACAGGGGGTATAAAAGTGCAACCCGAATTTTTGGAAAAGCAAATCGCTACAATTCTTGCAGATCTATCGCTCTATAATCGCATTTTAGTAGTGGGTTTTCCAGATCCATTTCTTGGGCAATCGGTTACCCTGCTGGTAGAAGGAAACATGCGGGCTTATGAACAAGAGCAATTGAAGTTACAAATGCGGGAACGATTGCGGCACTATGAAGTTCCAAAAAATATTTATATGCTAGATCGGTTTGTAGAAACGGAAAACCAAAAAGTGAATAGAAAAAAAACGGTAGGGCTTGTCGTGAGCTAACCAACACGGAGCCGCCAACAATAATTATTTGACAGAACCAAAAGAGAACTAATCGGTTTGATTTTCAAGACTATATATGGCTCGTCCACTTACCAACTTATCAATAAATTGAAAGTACTGATTCATCAGACAATAGTAGATTAGAAACTCATCTCAAAGAAGTCACTTAAGAACGCAAACTAAATATCTGCCCTCTTTAACTTTAAATAACTAAAGTAATTGAACAAGAATGTCCACACGAGGGCAATAGCAACCGCAGTCAAACTTACATAATCTTGAATTTCTTGAAAGGCGTATCGCGCAAAAGGAAGCGGAACCAAATTGGTTATTGACTCTAATGGGAAGAACTGCTTGAGCCATCCAATACTTGGCTCTAAGCTTTCGCGGAAGAGATTTAATTTGATGATCGCTTCGATCATGTGCGAGAGCATGAGCAGCACAATGGTAAGACCCGACCGCTGAACAAAAACGCCCAACATCAGCGCATACGACAAAAAAGCAAAGACCTCTAAAAAATAAGCGAGCAAAAATTCTGTACCGATAAACACATCAGCCAAAATTAATTCTGGCGTATATATCAAACCTGTTACAATAGCTATCAAGAGTAACATGCCCACGCTCATTACACTCAACAACACGTTGGTAAGTATTTTTGACAATACAAATTCCCATCGGCTCATGCCATCAATAATATTTTGGCGCAGCGTACGGTATTGATATTCGTTGGTAATGGAAATTACTACCATTACTGCTAACACTAACTTAAACAGTCCGCTTATCCAAATCAGGTTTTGCCAAATATCAGGAAAATGATAAAGAGGGATTCGATCAATATTAATAGAAGCACCAAATTCAACCGTCTTATTGGCAAACCACCGCAGAATTTCCATGCCACTTGCGGTAGTAAAACCTAGCGTAAGAAAATACAAACCGCATATTACCCAAAAGGTGCGGTAGCTTGTCATTTTCTTTAAGTCGATTTTTAGTAGATGAAGCATCTTCGAATTTAAAATTTTAAGAGTTTTGATTTAAGATTTGCAAACAGCCATTTGATATTTATACTTGTCAATTGCTCGACTGTCAACTTTTTCAATGTGCTTCTGCCAATATTTCTAAAAACTGTTTCTCCAAGGTTTTTTTCTTGGTGGCCAAATGAGAAGTAACAATTCCTTTTTCAAACAAGAACTTATTTAAGTCTTGGCTATGAAAACCGTCTTTCATCGTCACCTGATAAACTCCGTTTTCCTTTTTGATCGAGCCGCTTCCAATAAACTCTTGCAGCAATACTGCCAAATCATCATGGTAGGCCATTACTTCCACCGTCTCCTCTCCTTTTCCAACTTCATCTACAGGGCCACTATGCATTAATTTCCCCTTTCGCAATACCGCAAAGTGGCTACATACTTTTTGCACTTCATCTAGTAAATGACTTGCCAAAATAATTGTTTTACCATCGGCAGCAATTCGCTTCACAATCTCTCTGATCTCGGCAATACCCATCGGATCTAGCCCGTTGGTAGGCTCATCTAAAATTAAAATGATCGGATCGCTCACCAATGCCGAGGCAATTGCCAGCCGTTGCTTCATCCCTAGTGAATAGGTTTTGTACTTATCGTCTTTGCGAGCAGATAGCTCGACAATATCTAGCACCTTAGCAATGTTGGCAGGGTCTGCTCCTTTTACCATCGCATTCAACTCCAAATTTTTCTGGCCACTGAGATATGGGTAGAAAATAGGATGTTCCAATACTGCACCGATTTTCTTTCTAGTATGATGTGTAGCCGCTTCGCCAAACCACGTGAAGCTACCCGAGGTAGGGTTGGTAACTCCCATCAGCATACCTAGCGTAGTGGTTTTGCCGCTGCCATTAGGGCCGAGCATTCCAAAAATTTGCCCTCTCCTAACTTCCAAGTCTAATTGGTTAACTGCACACAGTTTTCCAAAATTCTTGGTTAGCTTATTGATTGAAAGTACTACATCACTCATACACTACAGTTAAATTATTACGAGAACCGATACGGCATTACTAATTATCTTTTTTCTTTACTTTCTTCTTCGCATCGGCCTCCTTTTCTTCCTCTTCATATTCTCTCCATTTCTCATCGTACTTTCGCTTCTTATCATCATCCCCCGAAACAAAGTCCTTTACTTTCTTGCCAATATCAGTGCTGCTATCTAATGTTTTAAACAACGAAGCCGCTTTATTCAATGCCACTTTTCCTAATACATCTAGCACATACAAACTGGCCGAATCGCTCGCTAGTATAATCGTTCCCTTCACGTTTCCGTTTGCTTCACGTACCAACACATCAAAATTGCGCCCATCAAACCTTCCCGTCATCACCTCTTCGTACTTTTCTGTTTGATAGTTCTTCTTCAACTGAACATAGTCCTTCTTCTCAAATTTTTCTTTTGCGGTATTTACCATTACAAATCGCATCTTTTCAATGTCCTTAATGAGTTCGTCAAAATCCTTATCGTCTTTCTGATTAAGCATCTTTAGCGTGTTCTTATAAAAGTACAGCGAGAGGCCTTCGTACTTTTTATCGAGATCTACCGTGGTTTTAGTTTGCGCCAGGCAACTCACAGAAATGATGCTGAGTAGAAACAATGTTTTCATTTTCGATACGATTAAATTGCTTAACGTGAAAGAGTAAAAGAAGATGTATTTTCTAAAAAAATCGCCCATGCACATACTACGCAATGGGCGATTGCAGAACATACTAGTTCTTCCCTTCCTTCTCTTTACCTTTCTGCTTATCCTTTATCTTATCTAAGTTTTGTAAGCCGTCAATGTTTACCGAGCGGCCTATTTTGCCCATTTCCTTCAAATCAATCTCACCAAACAAGGTCATTAGCATAAACTCATCATTGCCGCCCATAATCATTACCAACTCACTAATTTTCCCACCCGACTCTTTAGTGTAAAACTTCATGTCTTTGTCTTTATCACGAATGGTCATCAGTTCTTCAAATTCACCAGTAGGGATCATGCTCATCGCCTCTTTGTACAAATCGCGCGAAGCACGGGTTTCATCTCTCTTCAAAATTTTCAATCCTTTGATTTTACTGATCGCACTGATCATTGTTTTTTCTTCGGGCGTGTTGCCATCCAGGTTGGCCATCATGCTAAACATTTTTCCACTTATGTTTACCTGACTAAACGACTCATCATTTTGATATTTTGAGAAGAATTTAGCTATCGCATCATGTTGCGCCTGCGCCATTACCGACATTACCAACATCACCACTACAATCATTGACTTTTTCATAACTTATCTATTTTAAGGTTTTTAATTCGTTTTTAAATATTCACTTTTTTTTCGCCTACTCGTTTGCCTTGGATTTTCTCTTCGGCCTCGTTAAACAGATTAATTTTACCCGCTTCCTTATGTGCCTTGTTGAAACTGTTCGAGATCATCATCAGTGCTTTTTTTGTTTCTTCTAATGCGAGCTTTGGGTCGCTGAACGTATCCTCATTTTGCGTAGGGTATGCCTTGCGAACTTCTTCTCTTACAAAATAGCCAGCCGCCACTACCACTACCAACCCCGCTGCAATACGCGCCAAATTAAAATACATACTGGCCGATCTGCCCGCAGGTTTAGTAACTATTTTTTTCTTTACCTCTGCATCAAAAGATTGCTTAACGGTCATGTTCTGCTGCTGCTCGAAGTACCGAAACAACTCCGCTGTTTCTTTTAATGCCTCAGGCACTTCGCCACGAAAATAGTCCTTCAGCTTTTGCTCTTCTTCTAATGAAGTCTCGCAGCTCCAATACTTTTCTAATAAATTGGTTAATTCAAGAGAGTCCATAAGCATTCAGTTTTACTAATCGTTCGCGCACTGCATTTCTCGCCCTAAACAAATTCACTTTCACCTGGCTCATGTCCAGTTCCATAATTTCACAAATTTCGTTGTAGCTGTAGCCTTCCACATCGCGCAAGTGCATTACTTGCCGTTGCTTGTCGGGCAGCGCTGTCATCAGTTGATTAATCCGTTGCATGTTTTCATTTAGCTCAGTCCGTTCGTACGGTGTTAATGTTTCCTGCCTCACTTCAAATCCTTCTTCGATGGGGTCTGTGCTCTTGCGCTGCTTTGAGCGAAGCCGATCGAGCGATAGATTTTTGGTGATGCGCATACACCAAGCTTCCATGTTTTCGATCGAGGCCATTTGCTCCCTGCCGTTCCACACTTTTATCATCACATCTTGCACCACATCGCGGGCTTCCTCTTGGCTGCCCAACAATCTAAATGCAAACCGAAAAAGTTTGTTTTTCGTTGGCAAAACCCGATTTTCAAAAGATTCGATATTCATCGTTTCAAAAGCTAGACGGCAAGGGTTTACAGATGTTACAAAACAATTTCAACTATTTTTTGGGCGGCCGAGCGGGCTACCTGCCTTGCCGGCAGGCAGGTCCGTTGCAAGTCCGTCCACGCACAAATTCATCGCACTTCGGGCTTTCCACTACTATCCCTGCCGCAAGAGAGTTACTAATTTCATCAACAACCAATTAGACAAGCTTCAAATTGATTCTTCAAGACTCTAAGTTATCCAAGAAATCTAATAAACAGGCTACGCTTTTAAGTAAATTGACTTATATTGTTAACTATGGAAGAAGCAGAAAAGATCATCATCTACGAGTCCTTCGACAATGTGATTGCTGCCAATATAGCCAAAACTAAATTAGATGCATACGGCATACCCTGTTTCCTCACTGAAGGAAATTTTACCAACCTTTATCCACTCCGCAATGATATTTTCCCAGGCGTGCGGCTGCATATTTTCGAGAGGGATTTTGAACAGGCGAAGGGAATTCTCGATGAGTTATCAGACATTAGTGATTAGGGCTAGGCATTGGGACTTGCGAATTGAGTGAAACAAACTCGCAGAAATCTAAAGCATCTTAAGTCCTCAGTCCTAATGCCCAACATTACATCTTCAACACCGTAAACTCTACTCTTCTATTGTTGGCGCGGCCTTCATCGGTTTCGTTGCTATCAATTGGTTTTGATTCGCCATAGCCATGCGCTTCGAGTCGAGAAGCGTCAATTCCTTGACTAACGAGGTAATCTACCACCGACTGCGATCTGCCTTGCGATAAGTTGGCATTGTAGGTATCAGATCCTTTGCTATCGGTATGCCCTGCAATCTCGATTGAAACTTTTGAGTTTTGTTTTAAGAAATCCACTACTTTGTTAAGCTCCACAAATGATTCTGACTTAAGCGTGGTTTTATCAAAATCAAAATAAATATTTTTCAATCGCACTGTTAAACCCACTTCAATAGGCGTTAAAAAAATATTCTTAACTGTGGGTGTTACATCAGGGTTATCAACCTGCACACTATCGGTGGCGTTTAAGTAGCCTTCGGCCGATGCCGTAAACAAATACCAGCCCAACCCGGGAATGTCTTGTGAATACCGACCCTCAACAGTCGCAACGGTATATTGATTAGAGCGCTCTGCCTTCGATACAATAGCTACTTTACCAGAAAGCAACCGATTATTTGTCTTTTTGTCAATCAAATCGCCCACCAAAGTAAGTTGTTTGGCAATGGGGGTAAGATAAATTTCAACGCGAAGGGTAGTATCGCGCGTTAATTTTGCCGGAACTTTATAATCTTGGGTAAAGGGCAAATAACCAGCAGAAGCCGCAGTAATTGTATAGGCAGGTATTTCGGGAATGCGTGTTTCAAATTTTCCGAGTGCAGAGGATTTTAGATTTACCGGCTTTTGTTCTTTCATCTTCACCTCAATTGCCGATGAAATAGGCTGTTGTGTTTTTTGATTATAGACAGATCCCGCCAAGGTAATTTTAATGTTGCGTGGTCTTAAAATCAACAAATCAAAATTACCACCATCTACCGTGGCACCCGCACGAGCGGTAAAAATATTTCCATTTGCGTCAATAGAAAAATAGGCGTCTTCGGAAGGCGTATTTATGGCGTGGCCAAGGTTAACTGGCTCAGACCAATTCAACCAACTATCATCTAATCGGGTGGTTCTATAAATATCGCTGCCCCCTACCCTCTCTTTAACAAAGCGATTGCTGGCAAAATAAAGTGTCTTTTGATCGGGTGCTAAAAAGGGCGCGTAATCATCGGCAATCGAACTGATTTTTAATTTAACTGGCTTAGAATAATGCCCATCGGGTTGCTTTGAAGACAAATAAAGATCGCTGAATTTATCCTTTTCCTTTTCGGCAAAATACATGATAACCTGCTTGGCATCTGACGAAATAGTTGCTCCGTTAAATATGCCTTTGTCCATCTTATCAAAATCGGTAACCGCCAACTCAGTCAATCCGCCTCCTGGGCTAACCAACGAAAATCCTTTTGAATTTTTTGATCTGCCGCCTCGAATAAAAATAGAACCATCGGGTAGAAAACTAAAAACCTGATTAAATCGATTTTGATTTAAAGGCGAACCAGCGTGAGTTGCCTTTGCCCACTGCCCCTTATCATCTAAGGTAGAAATCCAAATATCTTGGCTACCTTCTTTTCCATAGGTATTTTCAGGATGGTTGGCCACGAAATAATAAAGACTTTTGCCATCGGGGGAAATGACTGGAGACACCTCATTGTAGCGAGTGTTCACATTGTCATTCATCTTCACCAACTCATAGCGTGGACTGATTTCTTGAGCACATAAAACAGAACCTACGAGACAAAGTAAAATTAGAATCGGGTATTTCATCTTGAAGAAGTTAGAAGTCAGAATATAGAAGACGGAAGTTAGAAGTTCTGAAATCTTAAATCTAACATCTCACATCATAAATTTTAATAAGTTACTCCAAAAAAACCACGCTGGCTTTGTGCAATCATTGCCAAAATAATTACCAACGCAATTGCATTGAAGATAAAAAGCCTTTTATGCTTAGCTACACCGTCTGTCAGCTTTTTCATGGTGATGCGTCCCATCGTTATCAGCACGATTGCAATAATCATTCCTGTATTATGCTCGACTAACCAATAGCGAGCGATTGGATCTTTCATAGACGCACCACTGAAAATCACAATGGGGCTTATGAAATACAAAATAATCCCTAACAAAAGTTGCGTGTGTGTAAGCATAAACAATCCTAAACTCAACTTATCATCTAACTTCGAGTATGCCGACTTGTTCATCCAGCCCATAAGCGAGCGAATAATTACCAAAATCAAGGCGATCAAAAGAAAGTAACGAACTAGCGAATGAGCAACTACCAAAAAGCTATACATAATGAAAGGGTTAAGAAACTGGTTAAGTTATTACAACTCGAAAATTACAGCAAGAATATCAATTTTCCATTTCTAATTTTGATTTGTTTGTTTTAAAACCGTTGTGGTTATCTTGCACGATAAATTCTATTAAAAAATGAATGCTCGCTGGTTACTCTCATTTCTGTTTTTCGTTTGTTCGATCTCTCAAACAACAGCGCAGGTAGATACTGTAAAAGTAGGCGCTTACGTGCTAAGTGTACACGATATTAATTTTCATGATAAAGAATATACCGCCCGATTTTGGCTGTGGTTTATTTACAATAACCCGAAGTATGATTTTACCACTCAACTAGATATGCCCACGGCCAAAGGATATGAGCAATCGCCCCCCATTGCCGATAGCATAGATGGCAAAGCTTGGGTGATGATGAAGATGAAAGCCACCATGAAAGAAAAATGGAACGTGCAAGACTTTCCGTTCGATCAACAGCACCTGAGCATGCAAATCGAAAATTCGCAATACGACACCAGCAGCATGGTTTTTTTGGCCGATACGAAAGGAAGTAAATTCAGTCCGACCGAAGCCATCGATGGATGGGATATTCGCGATTTTAAAGTTTCTGCAGGCACCAGCGAATACGAAACAGGCTTTGGTGATTCTCGCCCCGGGCGCAACCCGCAAACATTTTCTACTTTTTTGATCGAAATGAATCTGCAACGTGATGCAATGGGTTTGTTTATGAAAATTTTCCTGGGAATGTACATCGCGTTTTCAATCGCCATGATCAGCTTCGCACCTAAACCGTGGGAACATGAACCCCGCTTTGGCTTGCCCGTGGGTGGTTTGTTTGCCGCGGTGGGTAATAAATACATTATCGATTCGCTCCTTCCCGAGTCTTCTACTTTTACGTTGGTCGATTCATTGCACACACTTACGTTCTTCGCCATCTTTAGTATCTTACTCGTATCCGCCATCTGTTTACGCCTATACGATGCGGGCAAAAAAGAAAAATGTTTGCGTGTAAATAAAATCGGGTCGCGCACCATCTTGATCGCGTACGCAATCATCAATTTAATTTTTATTGGAACTGCCGTCTTAAACTAATACCCTACAAATCAATGAAGCCTATACTTGCCGAATTACTGACCATTGGAGACGAAATATTGTACGGACAAATTGTAGACACCAACTCACAGTGGATGAGCGTGGAGCTGGATAAAGTGGGCATTAAGGTAATCCGCAAAACCACCGTTGGCGATCGGGAAAATGAAATCCTCACCGCTTTCGCGGAAGCAGAAACAAGAGCTGATATTGTGTTGATTACCGGAGGGCTCGGCCCCACCAGCGATGA
The DNA here is from genome assembly GCA_013298505.1 of Cytophagales bacterium. Taxonomy (GTDB): domain Bacteria; phylum Bacteroidota; class Bacteroidia; order Cytophagales; family Cyclobacteriaceae; genus ELB16-189. The sequence goes on along the minus strand of JAAFHY010000027.1, from coordinate 13,599 downwards.
TTTGACAAAACCACTCTTAGCAAAATATTTTAACTGTGAGTTGAAGATGCATGAAGAAGCACTGGCCGAAGTGACTGAATTTTTTGTGAGCCGCGGACGAGAGCTCACAGACATCAATCGACAACAAGCAGCACTTCCTATTTGCTGCACAAAAATCACCAACCCCATTGGTACTGCACCAGGTATGTGGTTTGAACGAAACGCCCGCCTGCCGGACGAGCAGGTCAAAGTATTTATGTCAATGCCTGGTGTGCCGCACGAGATGAAGAAAATGATGACCGAGCAGGTGATCCCTAAACTTCTTGAAACCTATCAGATGCCCGTGATTACCCATAAAGTAATTCGCACCGTTGGTATAGGCGAATCGTTTTTGGCAGATAAAATTTCAACTTGGGAGAAGTCCCTGCCACCGCATATCAAGTTGGCCTATTTACCTAGTTTAGGCGAAGTAAAATTAAGGCTTACAGGTTTTGGAGATTCTCCTGTGGCACTACAAAACGAAATTGATCTGCTAACAGAAAAGTTATTGCCCTTGGCAGGAGAATATGTGTATGGCTATGGAGATGAACCACTGGAGATGGTGATCGGAAAAAAACTGCGCGAAAAAAAACTGACTTTATCCATTGCCGAAAGCTGCACGGGCGGCTATCTCTCACACTTGATCACCAGCGTGCCCGGTAGCTCTGATTATTTTTTGGGCAGCATGATTCCGTATGCCTACGAAGTAAAGATGAGGCAACTCGGTGTGAAGCCAGAAATTTTAGAGAAGTATGGTGCAGTAAGCGAACCAACCATTATAGAGATGGCAAATATAGTTCGGGCTAAATTCAATACAGATATTGGCGTTGCCACCAGTGGCATTGCAGGTCCAGGCGGGGCAACACCTGATAAACCCGTAGGTACCGTTTGGATTGCCTATTCGGACAAAAACCATACAGTAACTAAACGCTTACAGCTCAGCAAAGAGCGAATGATAAATATCCGGATGTCATCAGCTGCGGTGCTGAATTTGATTAGATTGAGTTTGCCTAGCCAATAGCGGTATGCCAAATTAAGAGTTTCTTTTTCTGTGGCTTGTACCAAAGGCAGAGGTTAAATTTTACAAAACACTAAATAATCAAAACCAAATTTTGTGCTTTTCAATCGTTAGCATCCATCTCTAAAAATAGTAACTTTGAAGCTTAAACACGCTAGAATATGGCACAAGCAGAACTAATCATGCCCAAAATGGGTGAAAGCATCATGGAGGCTACTATTTTAAAGTGGCTCAAGAAGCCAGGAGATAAAATAGAGCAAGATGAAAGCGTTTTAGAAGTTGCCACCGACAAAGTCGATACCGAAGTGCCTTCTAGTTATGCGGGTGTGCTTAAAGAAATTCTTGCTAAAGAAGGCGAAGTAGTAAAAGTAGGAAAAGCCATTGCCATTATTTCTACCACAATTACCGCTGCCGATTCTGTACCCATAACAATCACTTCACCCGTAGCCGAAATTAAAAAAGAGGTTGCTGTTACTGCCGGTGTTAGTTCAAATGGACACGCCACTGCTCCTGTTACTAACTACAAAGATTCATCGCGGTTCTATTCGCCATTAGTTAAAAACATTGCCAAAGAAGAACAAATTGTACTGGCCGAACTTGAAGCCATAGCTGGTACAGGCGCAGAAGGAAGAGTAACAAAACGAGATATTCTTGATTATGTAGCAAACAAAAAATTAGGGAAGTCAATAACTACTTCGAGATCTGTTTCGTCAATACCGTTAGTACCTGCCTCGATCAGCGGTGGTGATGAAATCATACAAATGGATCGGATGCGCAAGATGATTGCCGAGCGCATGGTAGACAGTAAACGAATTTCTCCGCACGTAACCTCATTTGTAGAAGCCGATGTTACCAACATTGTATTTTGGAGAAACAAATGGAAGAATGAATTTCAAAAAAGAGAAGGCGATGCACTCACCTTCACTCCCATTTTCATAGAAGCCGTAATGATGGCGATCAAAGATTTCCCCATGATCAATGTGCAGGTAGATGGCGACCGTATCATCAAAAAGAAAGACATCAATATTGGAATGGCAGTAGCACTACCGACAGGAAATTTAATTGTGCCCGTTATTAAAAAGGCAGATCAATATAATATTTCCGGTTTAGCCAAAGCAGTAAATGATTTGGCCAAGCGTGCCCGCGAAAATAAATTGAAACCCGATGAACTGGCTGGTGGAACGTTTACTGTTTCAAATGTTGGCTCGTTCGGTAACGTCATGGGTACGCCCATCATTATGCAACCACAGGTAGCAATTCTTGCCCTTGGTGCCGTGCAGAAAAAACCTTCTGTTATTGAAACCCCTTACGGAGATGCCATCGCGATCCGACATAAAATGTTTTTATCTCATTCATACGATCACCGTGTAGTCGATGGTGCATTGGGCGGAAGCTTTGTGCGAAGGGTAGCCGATTATTTAGAGAAGTTTGATGTGAATAAAAGTGTTTAGAAAAGAAGTCAGAAGATAGAATTTAAAAGTTAGGAGATTAACTCACTTTTAAATCTAAAATCATACGTTTAAAAATTTTAACAATGAAATTCGGAACGAAAGCGATACATGCAGGAGTTGAGCCAGATCCCACTACAGGTGCCATTATGACTCCAATCTACCAAACCTCAACCTACGTGCAAGAGTCGCCCAGTAAACACAAAGGCTATGCCTATGCACGTGGGGCAAACCCCACCCGCAATCAGCTTCAAAAAAATATCGCAGCGTTAGAGAATGGAAAATATGGCATTTGTTTTTCGTCTGGCATGGGTGCTACCGATGCCGTGTTGCGGTTACTAAATCCAGGCGATGAAGTTATCACAAGCAACGATTTGTACGGTGGCTCGTACCGATTGTTTACAAAAGTGTACGAACGTACAGGAATAAAATTTCACTTCATTGATTTAACTGACGTTAAAAATATTGAGCCACTCTTAAACAAAAACACCAAACTACTTTGGCTCGAAACGCCTTCCAATCCGTTGATGCGCATCATTGATATAGAAGCGTGCGTTTCAATTGCCAAGAAAAATAAAATTCAAGTAGCGGTAGACAATACGTTTGCTTCGCCCTACTTGCAAAACCCACTCGACCTTGGTGCCGATATAGTAATGCACTCGGTAACAAAATACTTAGGCGGCCATAGTGATGTGATTATGGGTGCACTTGTAGTAAATGACGAACCGCTTTACAAAGATTTAGCTTTTATTGCCAATTCATGTGGGGCTGTTCCTGGTCCACAAGATTCGTTTTTGGTGTTGCGAGGCATCAAAACGCTTCACCTGCGCATGGAGCGCCATTGCTACAACGGAAAAAAAATTGCTGAATACTTAAAGGCACATCCTAAAGTTGTAAAAGTCTATTGGCCTGGGTTTACAGATCATCCCAACCACACCATTGCGAAGAAGCAAATGAAAGATTTTGGCGGAATGCTCTCTTTCACGCTAAAAGATGATCGCCTAGAGCAAGCCATAAAGTTAATGGAAACTGTTGAGCTCTTCTCGTTGGCAGAATCGTTGGGTGGTGTGGAATCGTTGATCAATCACCCTGCCTCAATGACCCACGCTAGCATACCAAAAGAGGAACGGCTAAAAAATGGATTGAGCGATACCTTGATTCGCTTGAGCGTAGGCGTAGAAGATATTGAAGATTTAATAGGCGATTTGGAAAAAGCGTTGGGTAAAGTTTAGAGCAGCTTGTCGTCTTGTAGAGAATTTGATCAATAGCTTCATCTAATTCAAATTTCATAACCTGCACAAACTTTAAAAGGCTGGATAAATTATCCAGCCTCTTACTTAATAAGTACTGCGACATTCGCGATGAGAAAAATTATTGAATTTGCTTACCGGCTTTATCCAGCACAATCAATTTGCTTTCACTGCCGTTTGAAATCTTTATAGAAACCTCACCACTATCGGCTGAAAAGATTAGTTCGATGGGCGTCATTTCAACTTTTAGATTTACACTCCAAGCCAATCCGCCTACCCGATTTACTTTGGCAATTGTTGCAGGGAACTTATCTTCTACTTTACTCTCAGAATAGATCAAAGCAAAATAGGTCAGGCTTCCTGTATCTACGGTTGATACATTTTTAGCAAGCGGCAAATTGCGTCTGCCAAACTGGGCGGCATCAAGAGGGAATTTAGAAACCACATCAGCACGCCTAGACGGAGTGATCGAATATAAGTAACCACTTGACACCGTATCTTGCAAATGAATCCCTACTGTGTATTTCTCATCTACTACCTGCAAAGGCTTGTACGCCAATTCTTTGGTGGGCTGTTCTAAAAAAAGAGGTATTGAATCTGTTCCATGCACCACCCATTTAGTGGCTTGCATGGTAGCCTCCCATTCTAGCTGTTTACTGAGTTTCTCCCGCTTTGCAAATTCAAGTGTAGATGAGATATAACTTGTTAGCACTTGCTGCGTGCCGTATGCTTTAGTAATAAACTGTTTATAATTTTCGCTATCTTTTGCAAGATTACGCTGGCTCAATTTTGATGTGACGCTATCTAACAAGTCGATTGATTTTAATTCTTGATTTAAGTATGAAAGCTTGAGCATTACATTGCTCGAATCGCGAGTAGGTTTATGTAAAATCGTGTTTGAAACATAGCTCATCTCCGCTTTCTTCATTTCAAAAACATCTATGGGCAAAGGATTAGGATCGTATTTTTTTAGTTGGCCGTAGAGCAAGCCATCCTCAAATTGAGTTAGCTCAGCTAGAACGGAGACAGAATCTTTCTTGATTCGTTCGTGCAGCTTACCCAATGAAATATCGTAGGTAATCAAGCGATCGCGGAGTGGGTTAATTACATTTTGGATAGCATCAATAGATGCCTTTGTCCATCTTTTATAATCCCACAAACGCAAATCATCGGCATAGAAATCAGGAGCCGATGTGCCGTCCTTTTTGAATTCTACAATCTCTTGCAAATTGATCTGTTGATTATAAGTAGGCTTGGCTATTGATTTCAATGAAGATCGGTAAGCATTAAACGAAGTTATCGTAGAATCAAATGCGTGTGCAAGCTTGTTAAGCTGGCCGATCAACTCATCGTCTGATTGAAGAAAAAAAGTACTTTCTGATTCGTACTTGCTTTGTATTTGTTTATACAATACTCCGCTTCGTGCATAAAGCCGTTCTACATCCGTAAAATGCTTTTTCAATTCTTTTACTCTGTCCTTCCGCTCCTTCAGTTCTTTAACCCATATCTCAAGTTTAAGGCGAATGTCTGATAGTTTAATTCCAAACTCGCCTGTGCGTTGGTCTCTGCGGCTAAACATTTGATAATTCTCTTCGTTCTTGTTTATATTTCTTTCTGTTATTTCATTATAAGCTTTATCGTAATACAGCACAGCCGAATCGCATTTGGCGAAAAGTATTTCTGTGTTTTTAAGAATATCGCTGGTAAGTGCTTTTTCCTGAAGAGTCATGCCCATGTACAAAAAAGCACTTGGATTATCGCTTACTTCTTTCAAGTATTTACGCAAATAAGGCTCTGCACGCTCAAATTGCTTCGCCTCCAACAACGGTATTAAATCTTTGTACTTTACCTTTTGGCCATAAACTGAGGCACTTAGTAGACTTAACGCGATTGCAAATGGTAAGATTTTACTTTTCATTTCAATTTTTAATTGGTCGAAGTTATCAAATTATAGACATTTGCTAAAAATCTTTCAATAACTAAGCCAAAATGAAAAGGCCGTTTATATAGCCTCAATATTAAATTGTGATAGATGAAAGTAATTAAAGAGCTCGTAATTATTTGTGCAGGGGCATTTGCTATCATTTTTGTGTTAAAGGTGACGGGTTTGCTAACCAATTTTACTTACCTATCTCAGTCGGCAGCCATCGAAACTGGGTTATTAGATGCTAGTACCGATAAAAAAGAACCAATTGATTTTGATTTCCGGTTTCAGATAAAGGATTTAAAAGGCACCAAGTTTGAGTTTGAGCAATTTAAAGGCAAAGTAATATTCTTGAACTTATGGGCTACGTGGTGCGGTCCTTGCAAGGCCGAAATGCCAACCATACAAAGTCTCTATTCTTCTGTAGCCAACGACAGTATCGTTTTTGTGATGCTCTCTCTGGATAAAGATTTACAACAACCCAAGGTGATAAAATACATTACCGACAAGCAATATACCTTCCCTGTTTATATGCCCTCGGGCTATTTGACGGAGCAGTTGAGCGTACCTAGCATTCCTACAACTTTCGTGATCAACAAGCAAGGTAAAATTGTGGCCAAAGAAGTGGGCACCACAAATTTTGATACGTCTAAATTCAGAAAGTTTTTAATCGGGCTTACGAAAAACTAAGACCTAATTTACTTTTAAGCTTAGCCAGCCCCACGCTCCCTTTTTCGGTAATGAACTCGATGTTGGGCACGTGAAGTATATCAGGCTTCTGTGGGTCGATCACAAACTTCTTTACACGATCCGGTACATAATCGATGAGCCCAGCGGCTGGGTATACGAGTAGCGAAGTGCCCACTACTAAAAAAATATCTGCAGTGCTAGCGATGATGGAAGCCACTTCAATCATGGGCACGGCCTCACCAAACCAAACAATGTTGGGCCTCAGTTGCGACCCTTGCTCACACAAGTCGCCTAGCTTCAATTCCCAACCTTCAATCGGGTAAATTAATGAAGGGTTTATAGTGCTGCGTGATTCAAACAACTTACCGTGGAGATGGATGACGTTGGTTGAGCCGACTCGCTCATGCAGGTCGTCTACGTTTTGGGTGATGATGGTTACGTCAAATTGTTTCTCTAATTCCACTAGAATCTCATGGCCACGATTTGGTTTTGATTCAAGTGCCTTCTTTCTGCGTTCGTTGTAGAAGTCAAGGACAAGCTTCGGGTTCCTCTCCCATCCTTCGGGCGTTGCTACGTCTTCTACCTTGTGTCCCTCCCAAAGCCCACCGGAATCACGAAAGGTGGCGATGCCGCTTTCGGCACTGATGCCTGCACCAGTAAGGGCAACCAACTTCTTTTTGCTCATTTCAGCTTCCTATCAAAAAAGTCTTTGGCCGCAGTAAAAATTCGTGACCAGCTTTCGTAGCGCAAGAACCCATGTACCTCATCGGGCAGGACGAGCAACTCAACAGGCACGTTCTTAGCTCTCAATCTTTCCACCAAATCAATAGTCTGCTGAAAATTTACATTACGATCATCGTCACCATGAACCATCAAGACAGGCGCTATCCATTTAGAAAGATCTGCCACTGGAGATGACTTTTTAGCCAGCTCTGATTCTGATTTCAACAATCCCCAGCTATTAGTTGCATCTTGCCCATCAAAAGACCAATCGTGCACACCATGTAAATCAACACCTGCTTTGAAAATTTCTGGATTCCGCGTCAGCCCCATCGCAGTAAGGTAACCACCATACGAACCACCCCATAACCCAATCTTTGCAGCATCTACTTCTGGCATGCTCTGCAAAAACTTGGAAGCTGCCACTACATCTTGGTATTCAGTGGCACCTCGTGGTCCTTGGTTTTTTGTCATCCTAAAGTCACGACCATACCCAATTCCATTTCTAAAATTGACTGCTAAAACAGCATAACCCTGATTTGCCAGAAGCTGATTGAACGCATAGCAGTTGCTATAATAATCGCTGTAGTGAAAGCCGAGTAACATTTGACGTGTGGGACCTCCGTGCATATAAACAACGCCCGGTCTTTTAATCGCAATGGTTCTGTTAATGAAAAGTTGCCCGTGAATAACTGTGCCATCTGGAGCTTTGAACGTTACCGCCTCTGGCTTCACAAATAATGATGAATTGAAAGCCACAAGTTTTTGTGGGAATAATTGTGCAGTCATTTTTTTCGATTCTTCGACTCGAGCCACTGCTTTAGGCGAATTAAATGAAGAACGAAGGCAATACACATCGCTGCCAGCGAGCATCGGATACATTTCAATCCCCTCTCCGTTAGTTACCGCGCTCGGGTTTCCATTCACTACCGATGACTTCCAGATATGTCGCCTGTTAACGTCTTCGTGATTGCCATCGAAATAGATGTTTTGCCCAGAAGCATCAACCACGAAACTCTCGACTTCTCCATCGCCAGGTGTGATGTCCTTCAGATCGCTGCCATCAGGATTTATTGAGAAAACATGGTTCCATCCTGTGTGTTCGGAATGAAACAAGATGCGATTTGTAGTTGTCCAGGTGATAGGGTTAGTTGAATAGCTCTGTGCAAATCCGCCATCTGATGTTGGCGATTTCCAAATCACTTTGGTTATACCCGATTCAATTTCAGCTACCACTAGGCTAAAAGGTAAGCCAATGGTAAAGTTTTCAAGTTCACCTATTTTGCTGCCCGGCATACGAATAAACGCAACACTCTTGCCATCGGGAGACCACACAGGGAGTTGATCAAAAGTTACATCAGGGGCAATCCATTTTATCGTTTTTGAAATCAAACTGTAGATGCCCACAAAGCTGTGATCACCACGATCGCTGGTGAACAACACATCATTTCCGTTAGGAGAAAAGAGAGGGCGACTGTTATACCCTCTTGCCAAAAAAAAAGGCTTAGGCTCTGCGTTTATCTCTAATGTCGATTCAAAAATCTGACCTCCTTTCGAAAACAAAAACTTCAATCCATCACGAAAAAACAACGGACTATTGCCCGATACAATTTTTGAAGGTGCACTTTTATTGCCAATATCTTTGAAGTAGATCGCCTGCTCAACTCCTTCGCTAATGCTAGATGGATTAGGGTTTTGTCCCGCACGGTTAGATGCTCCTCCACGCACAAACAAAATTTTGAGTCCGTTCGGTGAAAAGACGAGTTGCGAAATCTCTTGCCCATCATCCGCTGGATAGTCTGTAACAAACCGCGGAAGGTCTGTTCCGGTTTTTACGACAATATTTCGCTTGCCCCGATCATTGATCACCCAACCAATATTCTTCCCATCTTTCGATGATGCAAAACCTGACTCGGTGGGTGCCGTTAAGAATTGCTCTAGCAACGTTTGCGCGCAACACGGCTCAACAGCAGATAGGAAAAGGAGTAGAAAAAGCTTTTTCATTGTTGATGAATTAAGTATAACAAATATACCAATCCGAAGTATTCTTATTGCAAACGCATGTGGAGCTAAATAGCAATTTGCTATGGAGACGTTATCGATTTCTTTCATTTAGCGTATTGTTAATTTCCCTTTGCAGGATAAAATAAACTTACACCAGCGGTTTGCTAAACCACCAATTCATTCCTATTTTTAATCACTTCAATTGATCTAAAAACGAATGCCTGATTTTCAAATCAAAAAAAATCCCAAAACCTACGATGTAGTAATCATTGGCTCGGGTGCAGGTGGTGGAATGGCCGCGTATGTTCTAGCCAATGCAGGTGTAAAAGTTGCTTTGCTAGAAGCGGGGCCTCTGTATGATCCAGCCAAAAACGTAACTCAATTAAAATTTCCGTACGAGTCGCCACGTAGAGGTGCCGGAACAAGTTTCCGCCCTTTCGGGGATTTTGATGCAGCCTATGGCGGGTGGGAGTTGGAAGGAGAACCGTACACACAAAAAAATGGCACCCAATTCGATTGGTTTCGATCGCGCATGTTGGGCGGGCGCACCAACCACTGGGGAAGGATTTCATTGCGCTTTGGCCCCAACGATTTCAAACATAAAAGTATTGATGGCTTGGGCGAAGATTGGCCCATCGGTTATAATGACGTGGCTCCCTATTATGATAAAGTAGATAAACTCATTGGCGTGTTTGGCACGAAAGAAGGAATTTACAATGAACCCGATGGGATTTTTCTTCCTCCACCAAAGCCCCGCTTACACGAACTATTTGTAAAAGATGCTGCTACTTCCCTAGGTATTAAAGTCATTCCCTCTCGCCTATCTATTCTCACCAAAAAAATTAATGAAGATCGTGGCGTGTGTTTCTATTGCTCGCAATGCAACAGAGGCTGTACCGTGCATGGCGATTTTTCATCCTCATCTGTGTTAGTAAACCCAGCCGTTAAAACTGGTAATGTAGATGTGATCGCCAACGCCATGGCGCGCGAAGTTTTAACCAACGAAAAAGGGGAAGCAACGGGTATATCGTATGTGAGTAAAGACGACCTGCAAGAATACCAACTCAGTGCACGCATAGTTGTATTGGCAGCTAGCGCTGGCGAGTCAGCGCGCTTATTGCTTAACTCAAAATCTGCCTCACACCCAAATGGATTAGCCAACGCAAGTAATGTGGTTGGAAAATACTTGCATGATTCTACTGGCGTGGCAATGGGTGGTGTGCTTCCGAAACTTTTTAATAGAAAACGCTACAACGAAGATGGCGTAGGTGGCTTACATTTATATTCACCTTGGTGGTTGGATAATAAAAAATTGAATTTCCCTCGCGGCTACCATATTGAATACTGGGGTGGAATGGGAATGCCTAGCTATGGATTTGGTGGTGGCATTCAACATCTAAACGGAAAATATCCTGGGGCTGACGGAAAAATGAAACCAGCAGGAGGTTATGGTGCATCGTTGAAAGCGGATTACCGCTATTACTATGGAGCGAGCTTTGGGATGGCCGGGCGCGGTGAAGCAATTGCCCGAGAAGATAACTACTGTGAGATTGATCCTAACGTAGTTGACAAGTATGGAATACCTGTGTTACGCTTTCATTACAAATGGAGCGACTATGAAATCAAGCAAGCCAAGCATATGCAGGATACATTTCAAGAGATCATTCACAAAATGGGTGGCGACATTACATGGGGAATTAATGGAGCAGAAGATAACTATGGTTTGGAAACGCCTGGACGGATTATTCATGAGGTAGGCACAGTGCGCATGGGCAACGACAAAAAGAAATCGGCATTAAACTCGTTTAACCAAGCGCACGATTGCAAAAATCTTTTTGTGGTAGATGGCGGCCCGTTTGTTTCGCAAGCCGACAAAAACCCTACGTGGACGATACTTGCGTTGTCGATGCGGGCGAGTGAGTATATTATTGATGAGATGAAGAAACAGAATATTTAGTTGATCGTTGTTCGTTATTGGTTAGTCGTAGCCGGTCGAACAACAAAAAACGAATAACTAACAACGAGCATAATGGACAGAAGAAAATACTTAAAAACCCTGGCAGTCGGCACCTTAGCAACCGGTGTATTATTGCAAGGATGCGCTCCTGAAAAAAAAGAGGAAGCACCCGATTTGACAAAAATCAATGGAGGGCATGATCGCCAGCCAAATGAAGTAGAGCATTTCAAAAAAGTTTCGGCAGAGAAATTTTTAGATGAGCATGAATTGGCCGCCATCACCCTATTGGTTGATATTATCATTCCGAAGGATGACATATCAGGTAGTGCCACCGAGGCTGAGGTACCCGCTTTCATTGATTTTATTGTGAAGGATATGCCACGTCATCAATTACCCATGCGGGGCGGATTGAAATGGCTTGACTTACAATGCGTGAAGCGATATGCAAAGCAGTTTACCGATTGCTCATCTGCACAACAAATAGAAATGGTGGACGAAATCGCCTTCCCCGAAAGAGCCAAACCTGAAATGAGCCAAGGCGTTGCGTTTTTTAATTTGCTGCGCGATTTAACGGCCACTGGTTTTTATACCAGCAAAATTGGGTTGGCAGACATTGGCTACATGGGCAACAAAGTCAATCAATGGGATGGTGTGCCTCAAGATGTACTAGATCAGTACGGAGTGAAATACGATGAGCGCACATTGGCAGAGAGTGTGAAGTTTGAGTAGGGAATTAGAAGATAGAAGTTAGAAGTTAGAATATAGAAGTCAGGAGCTAAAAGATTCGTAATCGAAAATCATAAATCGTAAATGTCACATCTTAAATTGAAATCATGAGCAACACTTCAAATCAAAGCCGCAGAGATTTTTTAAAAACATTGGGGTTAGCTGGTGCAGCATTTACTATACTACCCCGCCATGTGTTGGGTGGAAATGGCTATGTTGCCCCGAGCGATACACTTTATATTGCTGGCATTGGTGCAGGTGGCAAAGGTACGAGTGACCTTACCAGCATTGCCAAAAATACAAAAGCTAAGATTACCTTATTGTGCGATGTAGACGACCGGATGGCGGTGGAGTCGCGGAAAAATTTTCCAGATGCAAAATACTACCGCGACTTCCGCGAGATGCTGGATAAAGAAAAAGGCATAGATGCCGTGGTGGTATCAACGCCCGATCACACACATGCCGTTGCTACGATGGCTGCTATTCAGCGAGGCAAACATGTGTACGTGCAAAAGCCATTGACACACACCATACACGAAGCACGCATGTTGACCGAGGCTGCTCGAAAATATAAAGTGGTTACCCAAATGGGCAATCAATTTTCTTCGCATAGCGATGTGCGCAAAATGAAAGAGATGGTAGATGCTGGAATGATCGGCAAAGTAAAGAGTGCCGTTGCGTGGACCAACCGCCCAGTATGGCCACAAGGCATAGCGACACCTAGTGGCAAGCACGAAGTGCCCAAAGAACTGGATTGGGATCTGTGGCTGGGGCCTTCAAAATTAATCGACTTCAATCCTGCTTACGTGCCGTTTAACTGGCGAGGCTGGTGGCAGTTTGGAACTGGCGCGTTGGGCGATATGGCATGCCATATTCTCGATCCTTTCTTTAGAATTTTGCCAGTTGATTTTGCCACCGAAGTTGAATGCAGCACTACTACCAATTGGGAAGGTATTTTTAAAGAAGCAAATTATTTCGATTGCGCACCTTCATCATCCATCATTCATTTTAAGTTTCCGAAGACGGACGGAAAAGGTGATATTAAATTGACTTGGCTTGATGGTGGATTATTACCTGAGCGCCCCGAAGAGTTACTGCCCAACGAACAAATGGGTGATGGCAGCAATGGAATCATTTTAGAAGGCACTAAAGGCAAACTAATGGCAAGCTGTTATGGATTGAACCCTACTCTGCTACCCACCAAACGCATGAAAGAAGTAACCATGCCAAAGCCGAAACTTGCCCGCGTAGAAGGCAATGAAGAAGGCCACTACACGCAGTGGGTGGATGCTTGTATAAAAGGTTATGGACAAATAGAATTAAGTTCTGGCTTTGATTATGCAGGGCCGCTTACTGAGGCAATTCTAATGGGTAATCTGGCTATCCGCAGCTACAATCAGCGCAAAATAAATGCAGATGGAAAAGGCTATACCTATCCTGGAAGAAAAAAATTGCTTTGGGATGCTAAGAACATGAAGATCATCAACTATGAAGAGGCGAACGTTTATGTGCGAAATGAGTATCGGAGCGGGTGGAGTTTATAAAACGAAAAAAGATACAAGAGTGTAAACTGAACTGTGTCAAAGTAGGACAAACCTTAACTTTGATACCTAATGAAAGAGCAAGAACAATTCAATTTAGAACACATCAAGAAGAAAGCCCTAGAGCAGTTTCGCTCGGGCAAATCGTTGTACGGCAAAGATGGAGCATTTGCTCCTATGCTCAAGAGTTTTTTGGAAGCCGCTCTCGAAGGTGAGCTTGATGCGCACCTTGACGTTGATGAGCGCAAAGAGGGCAACCGTAAAAACGGCAAGGGCAGCAAGACATTGCAAACTTCTGACGGG